>JAZRYE010000031.1:0-24103 GCA_045600585.1 Bacilli bacterium
CAAAGCCAAGATAGCCGAATACATCAGGAATCAACTCAAAGAAGATGAGGCGGTTGTCCAACTGACGATCGACTTTGACGAAGACCCGTTTACGGGTAGCAAATAACAAATGCAAGCGGTGGTCCGCATTCGCCTGTGATGACGGCGGCAAGTAATAGAGGGCTAATTCTGCCCGACTATGAAAAACCACCGGATTTTCCGGTGGATATTTATTTGATATCTGCGTAGCAAGAGCCACCTATGAATTCTCTTATCAGGGAATTACTTGGAACCCATTCATCAGGTAAATCGACGAAGAATTTAAGCATACGAATCAATCTTTCAGCAACTGGGAAATATTCGCTTTCTCTATCAATCGCTTCTAATAGTGGCATGGCGTATTTTTTCATAACGCATAATTCATATGGAAGTAGTGAGTTGAATACGAAATCAGCGCCTTCTTGTGTGTCGTAGATCCATTTAAATTCTCCGCGTCTTACATTTGCCCACATGCTTAATGTTTCTGTTGCAGGAGAATTTCTAAATTGAGAATCTCTAACTATTCTTCTTAATAATCTTAAGTCAGTAAGACTTAATGGATTGTGGTTATCAATATTAATTTGAGCTTGTGGAGCAATGAATATTTTGAACTTTTGATGATTTGGAATAGATTTTGTCATCAATTCATTTAACGCGTGAATACCTTCGATAATAATAGGCTGATTTTGATCGATCTTAAGTTTTCGATCAATTACTCTTTTGCCCAATTTGAAATCAAATCGTGGAAGGTCTACTTCCATACCGGAAATCAATTCAGCCATATTTTTATTAAAGAATTCAATATCTAATGCTTCGATTGATTCTAAATCTGGTTTTCCATCAAGACCAAGTGGAACCTCATCCTTATTTTTATAATAATCATCTAATGAAATGCGAATTGGGTTGATTCCACGTGATAATAATTCTGTCCTTAAACGGTTAGCAAAAGTTGTTTTTCCTGATGAAGAAGGACCGGCAACACAGATCATTCTGATTGTTTCAATATCATCTTCGATCATGTCACCAATCGTGCAGAATTGCCTATTAATTCCTGCTTCACATAGGTTAATAATATCAACAGGTCCATCACGTTCAATTCGATGGTTAATATTGACAATTGTATCTAATGAAGTTGTTGTTGCCCATTGATGTGATTTTTTTAATGTTCTACCAAATGTTGGAGATTCTTCAAATGGAGGAATTTCTCCGTTATAGTCAGGTCGAGGATATTGAATAATAACTCCAGGATGATAGAACCATACTTCCCATTTATTAATATATCCTGTAGAAGGTACCATTCTGTTATACATATAATTTTTATAATTGCCACATGTATAAACGTGAGCTGTTTTTTCTGGTCTATAATTTAAAATTTCAATTTTATCTTTGAAACCTTCTTTTGCCCAAACCTTTGCTGCTTCTTCTTTTGATACTATTTTTCTTGTTAAAGGAAGGTCGAGTTCGACTAATCTTTTCATTTCTTTTTCCAGATCTCTGACCATTTGTCCATTAGCAGACATTTTCTCATTTAAGATTTGCATGAAGACGGCACGAGATACATTATATGAAAATCTAAACTCGATTTCAGGGTGGATATTATGCATCGCCATCGCCACTAAAAATCTTAATGATGATTCATAAATTGGCTTAGCATCACGATCAGCACAAGTTAATGCAACAATAGTGGAATCTTTATTTATAGAATAGGTTAATTCTCTTACACGTCCATTAACATATGCACAAACATAGTTAGTATTATCTCCAATTACTTGTTTTACGGTAACTGGTTTTTCATAAGTTTTTGTTTGGTTATTAAAAACTACATTAAAAGACATAATTAGCCTCCTTTATGTTTAATCTTGCAAAATATTCTATACATTAAAATTCGGTAATTGCAAAGAATATTTAAAATATTTTTAATATTTAAGTAAATTTTTATAATTACATATCATTTTGTTCAATAATTATTTATCTTTGTTTAATTTTGTGTCAAAATCTTATAGGCATTAAGAAATTTATTTCTTTATTGCTATGTTCAATCTATGAAAAAATGGTTTCTCTCGCTCAATAGCTCCTTTAAAACATTTATTCTATCTGCTTTATTGGTTACTATTGTTGTTGGAGCAACGCTAGTTCTCATTTATTGGAACTTAATTGAAATTCCATTAGGTATCTTGTTAGGCGGATTCATTGGAAGTCTTGGTTATTATTTTCTCGGACTCATTGAGAACAAAAATCCTACTAGAGGTAGCATTGGACTTATTATTCTTGCAATCATTGTTAGATTTCTTGTTCTTGCAGTTGTCTTAATAATTGCTGGTGTAACTTATTTTAAATTTGATAAGCATATATTTAATCTCTTTGCTGTAATCGGGGGTTATCTATGCCCACTTATCATTTATGTAATTATTAATATTAAGGAGGTCAAAAAGAAATGAATTCTTCAATTCTAATTAGCTTTGAAAATTTCTTTGTTTTTGACATAGCTCCTGAAGTTTATTCTTCGCTTATTGTTATGCTCATCATTTTTGTTTTGTGCATAATCATCAATATTAAAGCAAGAAGAGTTGATCCTTTAAAAAGACCTAAAGGATTACTACTTATCGCTGAATACGGCGTGACATTCTTTGATAATTTTGTCTGTGGACTTATTGGACCAAATCTTAAAGGGTTCGGTGGATATATTATGGCAGTTGCTGTTTATCTATTCTTATCCTTTATTTTTGGATTAACTGGTTTACCATCTCCAATTACATATTTAGCTGTTCCATTAACATTAGCTTTGCTAACATTCTTCTTAATTCATGGCACAGCTGTTAAGTATCAGAAATGGAAATACTTTAAAAGATATGTTGATCCATTCCCTGTTTTCTTACCAATCAACTTGGTATCTATGTGGGCTCCATTAATTTCTTTATCATTACGTTTATTCGGTAATGCAATTAGTGGATGGACAATTATGACACTTATCTATTGCGCATTAAAAGCTGTTTCAAGCGCAATATTCGGATTCTTAGGTGAAGGATTAAGCGGTATGTTTATCGCTCCATTAGTCACTTGGATCTTGCACTTATATTTCGATCTCTTCTCCGCTCTTATCCAGACGGTAGTATTTATATCTTTAACATCTATCTATGTTGGACAAGAAGTTCCAGAAGAGCTATCAATTTAATTTTTGAAAGGAGTATACATTATGGACGCTCAAGCTGCAAAGTATCTCGCTGCTGGTATCGCTATCTTAGCTGGTGCTGGTAACGCTATTGGTGAAGGTCTCGTATGTGCACACGCATTAGACGGCATCGCACGTAATCCTGAAGCTGCTGGTACATTACGTACTAACATGATTTTAGGCTGTGCTCTTGTTGAAACAACAGGTATCTACGCCTTATTAATTTCCATCTTCATTTTATTCTTATAATCGGAGGAATTTGGTATGATTCAAAATTTAAACATGCCGGTGCTTTCGTTTATTGATGATTTCTCAAAAGAAGTTCAATCAATTGGTGATAAGTTAATTCCAAATTTTTGGAGTTTCTTAGTTCAATTTTTATCACTTATTGTTCTCATTCTCATTGTAATGAAGTTTGCTTATAAACCTGTTAAAAAGGTTTTAAAAGAACGCGCTGACTACGTTGAAAAGAACGTTAAAGAAGCTGGCGAAAAGAACGCTATTAGCGAGCAAAATATTAAGCAATCTGAAGAAATGATTATTGCTAGTAAAAAGCAAGCTAATGAAATTATTGAATCTGCTAATAAAATGGCGGAAGACAATAAAGAAGCTGTTATTTTTGAAACCGAAAAGCAAGTTATGAGAATGAAAAAAGAAGCAGAAGAAGATATTGAAAAATCTAAAGCTGCTGCTCTTGATGAAATTCATGACGAAATGGTAAATGTAGCCATTTTAGCATCGGAAGAAGTTTTAAAGAGGGAAATATCTAAAGAAGATGATTCCCACATAGTGGAGGAGTTCATTAAGAACTTAGATTAGTATGAATGAAATAGCCTCCCGTTACGCTCTCGCTTTATTTTCTATTGCTAAAGACGATAACAAAGTCTTAGAAATGCAATTAGAGATGAAAGAATTAGAAAAGGTTTTCAAAGAAAACCAAGATTTTCTTATGGTCCTTTCATCAAACTTTAAATCAATAGAAGAAAGATGTGAATTGATTGATAAAACATTCATAGGTGTCGATAAAGATATTATTTCTTTATTTAAATTAATAATTGAACACAATCGTGTTTCTTTGATTATGGATTTGTTTATCGATTTCAATTCATTCTGCAATAAAGATAGAGGCATCGATGAAGGCATTATTTATTCAGTTTCTCCATTATCTGAATCAGTAATATCCGAAATTGAAAAGAAGATATCTAAGAAAGAGAATTCTTCTCTCGAACTTAGAAATGTTATTGACCCATCATTAATTGGTGGTATAAAGATACAAATTCACGATCATATTTATGATGGTTCTATTAAGAATACATTAGAAAATATGAGAAAAGACCTTTTGAAAAAGGAGGGCAAATAGCCATGAAAATTAACGCAAATGAAATAAGTGCACTAATTAAAGAACAAATCAAAAACTATAAATCTAAGGTTGACAGCAGTGATGTTGGAACCGTTGTAACAGTTGGAGATGGAATCGCTTTAGTTTATGGCCTTGATAAAGCAATGTTAGGTGAATTATTAATTTTCCCTAATGATGTTTATGGTATGGTCATGAACCTTGAAAGTGATCACGTTGGTGCAGTTCTTTTAGGTGATTACACTTTAATTAAAGAAGGTGACCTAGTTAAAAGAACAAATAGAGTTATGGAAGTTCCTGTTGGAAAAGAAATGCTCGGTCGTGTTGTTAATGCTCTAGGTCAGTCTATTGATGGTAAAGGCGAAATCGCTACATCAAACGTTAGACCAGTCGAAGTTATTGCCCCTGGTGTTATGACTCGTAAGAGTGTTGATACTTCTCTTGCTACAGGTATCACAATGATTGACGCAATTACACCAATTGGTAGAGGCCAAAGAGAACTTATCATTGGTGATAGACAAACAGGTAAAACTGCTATTGCAATTGATACAATCATTAATCAAAAGGATAAAGATGTTATTTGTATTTATGTCGCAATTGGACAGAAAAATAGTACAGTTGCACAAATCGTAGAAAAATTAAGAAACTACGATGCATTAAAATACACAATGGTGGTGGCTGCTACTGCTAGCGAGCCAGCTCCATTACTTTATATTGCTCCATATGCAGGATGCGCAATGGCTGAAGAATTTATGGCAGAAGGAAAAGATGTCCTTATTGTCTATGATGATTTAAGTAAACACGCAGTTGCATATCGTACGCTTTCTCTTTTACTAAAGAGAAGCCCAGGTCGTGAAGCTTATCCTGGTGATGTTTTCTATTTACATAGTAGATTACTCGAAAGAGCTTGCAAATTATCTGATAAATATGGCGGTGGTTCAATTACCGCTTTACCAATTGTTGAAACACAAAGCGGTGATATTTCCGCTTATATTCCAACAAACGTCATTTCAATTACTGACGGACAGATCTTCTTAACAACTGATGCATTCAATGCTGGCCAAAGACCTGCTATCGACAGTGGCCTTTCTGTATCCCGTGTTGGTGGAGCTGCTCAAACAAAAGCCATGAAACAAGTTGCAAGAAGTCTAAAGATTGATTTAGCTAACTTCCAAGAAATGAAATCGTTCTCTCAATTCGGTAGTGACTTAGATGCTGCAACAACAGCAATTCTCAAACACGGCGAAGTTTTAATGGAAGTATTAAAACAACCACAATATTCTCCATATTCATTAGATAGACAAATTGTTGATTTATATTTAGCTAAAAATAAATATTTAGATAAATTAGATTTAAAAGATGTAAGACCATCCTTAAGAGGATGCTATGAAATGATTAAAAATAATCATCCAGAAATTCTATCATCTATTAATGATAATAAAGTTATCACAGAAGAAAACGAACAAGCATTAAGAAATGCTATTGAAGACTATTTCTCCATTAATAAGAAAGACTAATCATGGGACAAGAAATTACTAAGATCAAAAAAAGAATAAAATCTGTATCAAGTGCTTATAAAGTCACCAGTGCAATGAAACTTGTTTCCACAGTTAAACTTAAAAAGTGGAAGAATAAGATGCTTGCATTTAGAGAATACGCTAATCAGATTGATGAAGTGAAAAAGATGGTTTTACTTTGCTCTAATAAAGTCACTTCTCAATATTTTGAAAAGAACAATTCTACGAGAAACTTATATATTGTTGTTTCCTCTTCATTAGGACTTTGTGGCTCCTATAATAACAATATATTCAAATTAGCAAATGTAAGTTTAAAAGAAACTGATTCAGCAATTATTCTTGGAAGCAAAGGCATTGCTCATTTTGATAATGGCGATTTTGATAAAATTGAGGATTTCTCTTCTTACACTTCAAGCCAAGATGAGAAAATAGTAAATTCACTTGCATTATATATAATGAACGAATACGAAAAAGGCTCATTTAATGAAATTCACATTATCTATAGTGAATATAAAAATTCATTAGTATTTTTACCAAAAGATTATAAAATATTGCCTTTAGAAAAAGAAAATAATCAAGGAACAGGATTTGAACCAATACTTGAGCCAAACCCTCAGGCATTAGTAGAAACCCTAATTCCTATGTATATAAAGACGATTATTCATAGCAAACTTCTTGAAAGCGATGTGTGCGAACAAGCAGCAAGAAGCAATGCAATGGAAAGCGCAACAAAGAACGCCGAAGAACTTTTATCCGATCTCAAAATCGAATTCAACAAAGCTCGTCAAGGCGCGATTACACAAGAAATTACAGAAATTGTTGGAGCTGCTGAAGCTCTATAAGGAGGAAAGAAAATGGAAAAGAAACAAGTTATCGGACACATTAAACAAGTTGTCGGTCCAATTGTTGACGTTGAATTCAAAGATCAACATCTTCCAGAATTACTCACAGCACTTGTCATTCAAATGAATGAAAAACAATCTTTAACCATTGAAGTTGCTCAACACATTGGTGACGATGTGGTTAGATGCGTTTCTATGGGCCCTACAGAAGGATTAGTAAGAGGAATGGATGTTATTTCAACTGAAGCTCCGATTAGCGTTCCAGTAGGCGAAGAGACACTTGGAAGAATGTTTAACGTTTTAGGAAAGCCTATTGATGATGGCGATGAAGAAATTTTCAAAGACGTAAAAAAGATGTCCATTCATAGAAATCCTCCAAAATTCAAAGATCAAGCTGTTAAAACAGAAATCTTTGAAACAGGTATTAAAGTTATCGACTTATTGTGCCCATATGTTAGAGGCGGTAAAATTGGTCTTTTTGGTGGTGCTGGTGTCGGTAAAACAGTTCTTATTCAAGAACTAATGAACAACATTGCAAATGAAAAAGGTGGTATTTCTGTCTTCGCTGGTGTTGGAGAAAGAAGTAGAGAAGGTAATGACCTTTATATGGAAATGAAACAATCTGGTGTTTTAAGCAAAACAGCACTTGTTTTCGGTCAAATGAATGAGCCACCAGGAGCTCGTATGAGAGTTGCTTTAACTGGCTTGACTATGGCTGAGCATTTCCGTGATTCTGTCCATTCCGACGTTCTTCTCTTTATTGATAACATCTTTAGATTTACACAAGCTGGTAGTGAAGTATCCGCTCTTTTAGGACGTATGCCTTCTGCCGTCGGTTATCAACCAACTCTTGCTACAGAAATGGGCCAATTACAAGAAAGAATTACATCAACTAAAGATGGTTCTATTACATCAGTCCAAGCAATTTATGTTCCTGCTGACGACTTAACTGACCCTGCTCCTGCTACAGCATTCTCTCACCTTGATGCTAAAACAGTTCTTGATAGAGGTACTGCTGCTTTAGGTATTTATCCAGCTGTTGATCCATTAAATTCATCTTCTACAGCTCTTGAACCTGGCGTTGTTGGTGAAGAACATTACGCAGTTGCTCGTGGAGTTATCGAAATTCTTGAAAGATATAAAGAATTAAGTGATATCATTGCAATTTTAGGTATGGATGAATTATCTGAAGAAGATAAGAAAGTTGTTGAAAGAGCAAGAAAAATCAGAAACTTCCTTTCTCAACCATTCCATGTTGCAAGTCAATTCAATGGTATTGAAGGTATATATGTCAAAGTTGCTGATACAGTAAGAAGCTTTAAAGCGATCTTAAATGGCGAAGCTGATGATTTACCAGAAGTTGCTTTCTTATATGTCGGAACTATTGAAGATGCTAGAAAGAAAGCACTTTCATTAACGGAGTAATATGGAGAACAAATTACACTTAGTTATCTATACCCCAGCAGGAAAATATCTTGAACAAGATATCGATTTTCTTAATGTTCAATCCAGTGATTACAATTTAGGAATTCTTCCTCATCACTCTCCTTTAGTTACAACAGTTAAAGTATCTGCGATGAAAATTAAAGATGAAGAAGGATATCATATGTACGCGATTGGAGAAGGAATCCTCAAGGTTGAAAAAGATAAAACTGTTCTTCTATTAGATTCTATAGAATCTAAAGACGAAATTGATATCGAACGTGCTTTAGCTGCTAAATCTCGTGCAGAAGAAAGACTAGCAAACAAAAAAGACCTTCAAGGTCTTGATGTGAAACGCGCTGAACGTGCTTTATCCCGTGCTTTAGCAAGAATTAAAGTAGGTCAAAGTAACTAGTTAAAGTTTCAATTAAAATATTCTCACCATCGGCTGATGTATAGTCGATGGTTTTATTTATTTGCCCACTAGATATTTCATAAGCATATCCTGCTAAATATCGATTATTTTCATTATCAAATTTGTCGGCATCAATGATAACTAAATCTTTTGTTCCTTGATAGGCCAAATTCATTGCTTTACCTAGCATCTTTTCTCCGATTTGATTTCCGGCTTCATAAGTATAAACAATTGTATTTTCTTTTTTTGACGCTAAATAATTTTGCAATGCATTTTCTTTAGAAAAAGAAATGATATTTCCTGGTTTTAAATATTTATCAAACTGAGCTCTTAAAGCAACTGAGGAAGACATTTTATTTGAATTAACTTCAAAAATAATTTCTCCTTCTTTAATAAATAATATTCTTGGTGTATAAACATCATCAGTAAAATAGATGCCTTGATGTTCTCTTAAAGGTAGATAGTTTTCCTCCGTATATTCAACAGCATTGAAAATGATTTGCTTATCTTTTGCATAATCCTTAATGACATTTTTAGCAAGGATACAATGTGAACAAGTATTGGAATAGAAAAATAGTGGAAATGTTTGTTTTGACTCCATTTTTTGAATGCATTCTTCACCTGTTATATCAATTAAATAATTAGTTTCAACATTTTCTAAATATGATGAATCTAAATTTTTGATTACTTTAATTGCGTTAGCTTCTTGTGCTTTGCAACTTGCTAATAATGACGATATAGCAATTAATAAAACTAGTTTCTTTTTCATACTTTATAAATATTATCAAATATTTCTTACATTTGATATAATCTATTTGTTGATTATTAGGAGGAAAGACTATGCATTCATGGCATGATGTTAATCCAGCAAGAATTACTACTGAACACTTTTTAGCAATGATAGAGATTTCTAAAGGTAGTAAGAATAAATACGAATTAGATAAAGAAACAGGTCACTTGATTCTTGATCGTGTTTTATTTACATCAACTCATTATCCTCAAAATTATGGTTTTATTCCAAGAACATTTGCGAGAGATTATGACCCATTAGATGTTTTAGTTTTATGCAGTGAAGCTATTCTTCCTATGTCATTTGTTGAATGCCGTCCGATTGGTGTTCTTACAATGACTGATGCGGGCTTACCAGATGAAAAGATTATCGCTGTTGCGATAAATGACCCATTCTATAGCAGCTATCAAGATATTACTGATATTCCAGAACATATTATGCAAGAAATTAAACATTTCTTCACTGTTTACAAAACTCTTGAAGGAAAAGAAACCGCTGTTGATGTTGTTCTTGATAAAAAAGAAGCTCAAAAAATTATTAATGATTGTTTAAAATCTTATAAGATTAACATCGAACCTAGAGTTAGAGCAGAAAGAAAGGCACGCGGTTATTAATTACTATGATTCACATTGTTTTATATCGTCCAGAAAAACCTCAAAATACAGGCAATATCATGCGTACTTGTGTAGCTATTCATGCACATTTACATATTATTGGTCCTTTAACTTTCTCTATTGATAGCAAAGATTTAAAAAGAGTTGGAATGGACTATATTGATGATTTAAAAATGGATTATTACGATTCTTATGAAGCGTTTGATAAAAAGCATCATAATGATGATATTTGCTATGTAACTAGATACGCTGACAAAGTTTATTCTACTCATAATTTTAAAGATCAAACAAAAGATATTTACCTTATGTTTGGAAGAGAATCAACTGGCATTCCTCATGATATTTTACGTGAACATTTAGATAAACTTGCGCGTCTTCCTATGGTTCCGGAAGCGAGAAGTCTCAACCTTTCAAATTGCGTGGCAATTGTAGCTTATGAAGTTTTAAGGCAACAAGGATTTCCAAATTTAGCTACAAGTGAAGCAATTAAAGGTGAAGATTTTCTAATTAATGAAGAGAAATGATTGAAAATATTATTGCTATATAATAAATAAATAGTAGAATATTTCTAATTATTTTTAGTTTACGAATGATGAGGTGACAATAGTATTTATGTACCTCTCTTCGATGAAAGGGGTTTATTTATGAAACTAGGAAAATTACTAGCTTTATCTGCAGCTTCTCTTCTTATGGTTACAGCATGTGGAAAACAGGGCGACTCTAAAAACAGTGGCAGTGGAGAAGACACAATTTCAATTACTTCAGAAGAAGAACAACATTGGGGTGATGAAGCTGCTGCTTTACTTGAAGAATATATTGGACATCAAGTTCCATATGTTGAAATGGGCGCAAATGATTGGGAATGGGATGATAAATACAAATGTGTATCTATTTATGGCACAGAATTCTCAAATTCATTAGTTCTTGATTATTCATTAGTTCTAGAACACGCTGGTTATGTCGTTGATGTTTATGACTATTACGGTGACGGAGAACTTTCTGTTGATGCCGCGATTAAATATAGTGATGAAGAATTTGTTTTCGTTGAATTTTACAACATGGGTGAATATTCGGAACTTGATGTTTATCTTACAAATGAAGATCCATTTGCTGTTTCACCAGATGTTGAAATGATAAACTTAATTAACGAGACATTATTTGATGGAGAAGGTGAAACTGGCGATTATTATGGCTATTACGCACTTTATATTGAATTTTCTACTGATTCAGCTGATTCCTTAGAAGCATTAGCACAAGAATATGATGGGAAAGTTAGTAGTGTTGAAGGTATGAATGTTGAAGATCCATTGCATTGGTACGATTCAGACGCTGAATATTATGCAGAGTATTCTTATAACGAAGAATGTGGTTTATCTTTTTCTGCTTATAGCGATATCTCAACTGAAACAGGCGAAGAATATTACGCTCTTTTATTCTGTGGTTGTATTCTTGAATAATAAATACTAATTAAGAATATAAAAGTCTCCTACATCTTTGTAAGAGACTTTTATTTTACTGGTAAGTCTTTTTATTCTCTTTTTAATTCGCTTGCCATTACTTGATATATTTTGTCTTTTGGATTTGCTTCGTTGAATAATATGTCATAAATACTTGAAATGATAGGTGAATAAATCTTATTTTCTTTTGCGATTTGATATGCAATTTTACATGCATGAATGCCTTCGACAGTTTTTGTATTATTTTTATTAAAATAATACATCGAATATTTTCCAATCATAAGACCTGCAGAATAATTTCTTGATGTTGTTGAAGAACATGTAAGTGTGAGATCACCTATACCTGCTAATCCATAGCAAGTTGAAACGTTTCCTCCGAAAAATGAAACATATCTTGCTATCTCAATTAGGCCTCTAGCTATCAATGCCGCTCTTGTATTAACCTTGCATCCGATACCATCTAAAATGCCACTTGCCAATGCAATAATATTTTTTAACGCTGAACAATATTCAGCACCAATAACATCGTTATTTGTATATACTCTAAAATAATTATTAGAGAAAGCTTTTTGAACTATTGTTGCAGCTTCTTCATTTTTTGAGAATGCAGTAATTGCAGTGAATTGATGCTCTACAACTTCTTCAGCAAAAGTTGGACCAACAAGAGCAACTAAAGGATTGTTTCTTTCTTTTAATGTTTCTCCTATTACTTGCGAAAATGTTTTATTAGTTTTGTTATCTAATCCTTTTGCTACGTTAACTAAAATTACATCTTCGGAAATCAATTTAGTTAACTTATTAACTGTGTCAACGATAGCAAAAGAAGGAACGGCAAGAACAATTAAATATGAACCTTTAACGGCTTCATCTAAATCTTTTGTGGCAACAATAGAACTATTTATTGCATATCCTTTAGGGAAATATCTAGAGTTTGTGTGATTTTTATTTATTTCATCTAATTCGCTTTGTTCGATGCCGTAAATATAAGTTTGATGTCCGTTATTTGCTAGAATATCTGCTAAAGCAGTGCCCCATGCTCCGGAACCTAATACGCATACTTTATTAGTCATAAGTGGCCTCCTAAGTATTGTTAATATTATACATAAATATTTTATTTATGAAACATTACAGATTGCATGATTTGATTACTTCTTCAATAGTAGATTCTCTCACTTTGTTTAATGTAATCAATTGATAATTTAATAAATTTACTTTTCCTGTCGCATCACCTTTTTTAACATTTTTAACTTCTGTATATTGAATATCACCGGCAGTAGTGCTACTTAATATAAGACAAATTTCTGCTCCTAAAAGCAATGTATCATTATCAATATTGTTTCCCTGAATTACTACATGGGAACCATGATAATCCTTTATGTGCATAAAGATGTCATTATGGTTCGCTATCTTAAAAGTGATTTCTTCGTTCTTTTTAGCGTTTTTTCCAAAGATGATCTTATTATTATGATAATTTATAAAGGAAATACCTGAAATTGGTTTCTTCTTTTGCTTCTGCATACTTTTATGAGGAAGATATTCATTCATTAATGAATTTAGTTCATCATCATTCATAACTTCACTAACTTTAAGATAGTATTCAAATTCAGCTAATTCTTTTTCTGCTTTAATAATTTCTTCTTTATCGCATTCAATTGTTCTTTTAGCTTTCTTGTATTTTTTAAAATAGAATCCAGCGTTTACTCCAGGAGAAAGAGTTTCATCATAAGAAAGATTATTATCATTCACGTATTTTCTTAACTCTTCCATATCGTAGTTATAAGCTAAGATCATTTGGCCATATTCTTCATTGATCAAACGCTCATTTGCTTTAACGATGTCGTCATTTAAGACTTTGATTTTTTTCTTTAAAGATTTAATTTTTATCTTAAAGAATTGAAGCAGTGGTTCATATTTTTCTTTTAACCTATTTTCTTTTGATTCAAGCCAGTAGGATTTAACTAATTCGTCATATGATTTTTTGTCAAATGAGTCTAGTTCATACTCAATTCCTTTTGGAGCTTGATATATCAATCCTTTCATCACTGGATGCTCTTTTGATATATCACTTTGATGTGCAGCAAAAATTATGACATCGTTCTCATCAGTAATAATTAGATTAGGTCTAAATGGAATGAATTCTATAATTAAATTTCTTGTAATCTTTTCATAGAAATCATTACTTTTTTGCGTTCTAATCTTCAATATTCTGTCATTATTGATCATTTCTACTGAGACAATGTATCCGTCTTTAATTTCTTTTCTTAAAGTATCGTTTAGCTTACCTAATGTTGTTCCAGGATTATCTTGAATTGGAAGTAAATCAACAAAAGGCGATTGGTGATTTAAAGAAATTAATAATTTATCAGCTTTATCAATCGAGAACGAACATAAAAAATCTCTGCTATTAACAACACTGATATTAGTTATTCTATTTGCTACTATTTTCTTTTCTAATTCTTTAACTAAATAATAAAGAGTAGAAGGTGTCATTTTTGGATTTTGCATACAAATATATTACCACAATTAGTTTGATTTTAAATCGATTGGTTATTATAATTCATTATATATGAAAAAAGGTTTACTTATTATTCTAAGTGGTCCTTCTGGTGTTGGAAAAGGAACAGTTAGAAAACAAATTCAAAGATGTAATGAAATTGATTTCGTTTATTCTATATCAATGACTACACGTGCTAAACGTGATAAAGAAACTGATGGAGTTGAATACTACTTTGTTACTCCAGAAGAATTCCAAAGAAACATTGATAATGACAATTTCTTAGAATGGGCAGAATTCGTTGGTAATAGATATGGAACACCTAAAGATAAAGTCGAAGAACTTAGAAATCAAGGCAAGAATGTATTTCTTGAAATTGAAATCACCGGTGCAACACAAGTGTTAAACAAAGTTAAAGATGATAGAGTTATTTCTTTCTTCTTGATGCCTCCAAGTTTAGAAGCGCTTGAAGATAGAATTAGAAAAAGAAAATCTGAAACTGAAGAAGTCATTCAAAAACGTTTAGCAAAAGGTGCTAGAGAAATGAAAATGTCAAAACAATATGATCACGTCATCATGAATGAAAATGTTGTTAGGGCAGCTCACTCAATCATTAATCTCATTAAAAGAAAAGAACGCGAAACAAAGTAAGTAAAAAGGACGAAAGGAGTAGGGCATGAAAATAGTCGAAGTATTAATCGAATATGCCGCTCACTCATTAGATCGTCCTTTTTCTTATATTTATAGTAAGAACAAGAAAGTTGATACAGGCTATCGTGTACTTCTTTCTTTTAATAATAAAGAATTAGTTGGTTATGTAATATCAGTCAAAGAAACAAATAAGAGTAAAGAAGAACTTGAAGAGGAACTTGGTTTTTCTATGAATGAAATAATTGATGTCATAGATGAGCAACCACTTCTTAACGACGATTTATTAAAACTTTCTGAAGAAGTTGCTAACTATTATCTTGCTCCTAAAATTAGTGTTCTACAAACAATGCTTCCACCTTCTCTTTCTCCAAGAAAGTCTTCTTTAAAAGCTCCTAAAATTGCATATAACCAATTTGTCATTTTAAAAGACGATAACGAAGACGGACTAACAAATAAACAAATTGAAATGTTACGTCTTATAAAAGAAGAAAAGAAAGTATTAAAAAAAGAACTGGGTTCACCTTCGATTGTTGAAAAATTATTAAATCTCAATAAAATTGAGATTGTTTTAGAAGAAAAAAGACGTTTAGAAGTTCCTGATTATGAATACGTCACACCTCCAACATTAACCGAAGATCAACAAAGAGTAGTTGATGAATTTAATGAATCAAATGATTCAATTTATCTTCTTGAAGGCGTTACTGGTTCTGGCAAATCGGAAGTATATTTAACATTATCAGAGCAAGCTTTAAAAGAAGGCAAATCTGTTCTTATGCTTGTTCCAGAAATATCCTTAACTCCAATGATGATGGAATATTTCTTAAGAAGATTTAAAGGACAAGTTGCTATTCTTCATAGTGAACTTACCCCAGCTGAAAAATATGATGAATATCGTAAAATTGCTAGTGGCGATTGTAAAGTAGTAGTTGGGGCTAGAAGTGCGATATTTGCTCCTTTAAAAAATATTGGTCTTATCATTCTTGATGAAGAACATGTTGAAAGTTATAAACAAGATGTCACACCTTTCTATCATGCACGTGAAGTTGCTATAATGCGTGGCAAAATGCATAACGCAAAAGTTTTATTAGGTAGTGCAACTCCATCTTTAGAAAGTAGAGCAAGAGCACAAAAGAATGTGTATCATTTTTTAACTTTATTAAAGCGTGTTAATAAACAACCTCTTCCAGAGACCATTGTTGTCAACATGCTTGATTATCATAATATCGATAGAGAATCATATATCTTTTCACATAAATTAAGACAATCAATTAGAGGTGTTTTAGATCGTGGCGAACAAGCTATTCTTCTCATTAACAGGAGAGGATTTTCTACAAACGTTTCGTGCCGTAAATGTGGACATGTTTTTAAATGCCCAACATGTGGCATTCCTTTAACCTATCATCGCAGTGATAATATGCTAAAATGCCATCATTGTAGCTATGTTGAAACAATGCCGGAAACATGCCCTGAATGTCATGATGATCATATTATGAAAACAGGTTTCGGTACTGAAAGAATCGAAGAAGAAGTTAAAAAACTATTCCCAAGCGCGAGAACACTTAGACTTGATAGCGATTCAGCTAAAATTAGAACCAAAATTCCTCAAACAATTGAAGCATTTAGACGTAAAGAAGCTGATATATTAATTGGCACTCAAATGATTGCTAAAGGCCATGACTTCCCAGATGTTACTTTAGTCGGCATTGTTCTTGCTGATATTGGTTTATCTATGCCTAGCTTTAGATCAAGCGAAAGAGCTTTCCAATTAATCACACAAGCTGTTGGAAGAAGCGGAAGAAAAAATAAAAAAGGCGTTGCTATTATTCAAACATATTTACCAACACACTATGCTATTACGATGGCAGCACGTCAGGACTATGAGATGTTTTATCGTAAAGAAATGACAATGAGAAAGTTGCAATCATTCCCTCCATATACATATTTAGCAAGTCTTACTGTATCTGGTAAAAACGAGGAAAATGTTGTCTCTAATACATATAAAATAATTGATTTTTTGAATGAAACTTTTGAAGATAAAGCCCAAGTATTAGGACCAACAACTCCATATGTTGCTTTTGAAAACGATAATCATTTCCGAACTATCTTGGTTAAATATCGCGATTATAATGTTACTCATGACACATTTGCTAATGTTTTAAAACTCTTTTCTAGCAAATCTCAGATAAATTTAACAATAAATATTGACCCATATAATTTTTAATATTTAAAAATATATAGTAATTGTATTATACTAACTAGCGAGGTAGATATTATGATTACTGTTATTTTTTATGGCCTTGATCAATTCGTTGTTGGCCAATTATCAGAAGAGATGACTGAAGGATTAGCAAAATTATATGAAGTCAAAGAAGATGAAATTAATTTTGTTGCTTCAGAAAATATGGTTTTCCATAAAGGAGTAGATCAAACATCATGGAATGTTTTAGTCCATGTCCACGCTCCTAAGAAAGTTGGTGTTTTACAAGATCAAGTCGCTGATTTCATCATGAATTTCATGGGTGATTTAGCGATCAATAAATATGTCGAATTCTATTATTATCCAGAAGAAAATAGATATCAAAAATTAAATCCAACATATCCACGTTATTTAACAGAAGATAATTCTGTCATTTCAGAAGATGCTGAATATAATGAAGACACCGAAGAAGGTGAAGGCGATGATGAGATTTATACAGGTGATATCTTTGAAGGCCTTGAAGACAAAAAGAATAATTAATTTATATAAATATAAGAAAGTGTATTTTACATCATGAAACTATTACCATTAGCGCAAGAAGTTTTAGTTAACGTTCTAGACAAAAACGTACCATTTTCACTTGCAGTTAAAAACTGCTTCAAGTACAAAGTAGTAGACAAAAACGAAAGAAGCATTGTTACCGCTTTAGTTGGATGCTCATTACGCCATTACATTGTATTTGAATATCACATCAAAAATACTTTTGGTGAATTAACTAATATTGGTAAAAGCGGATTATTACTCGCTTTAGCTGATACTTTATTTATTAAGAAATTTAACCATACTGATATTATTTCTCTTGCTGAAGATTCATTGGAAAAAGAATTAAGAGAGAAAGTTGAACCTTTCTTAGAAAGCTTAACAACAGAGAACTTAATTCCTGAAGATATTTCCCGTCAATCTGTTGAATATCTTTCACTTCGTTTTAACACTCCATTATGGATGGTTAAGATGTGGAATAAATATTATGGTTATAAATTTACTTATAAAATTTTAAAAGCTAACTCTAAACCATCATCTATGTCTTGCAGAATTAATACAAGTAAGATTTCAAAAGATGATTTCTTAGAAAAATATAAAGATGAATTTAAAGAAACACCTTATAACGATATGGTGGAATATGTTGGAGAAACAACATTAGGAAAATCAAAAGCATTCAACGAACAAGAAGTTTTCCCATTCTCATACGCTCTTAAATACATGATGGATGAGATAGACGCTGATTCATTAAGAGGCATTGCTATTTTTAATGGCTATTCAAATCACATATACCTTGACTTAATGGCAAGATATTCTTGCTTCTATTCCGCAGACATTATTTGTGGAACAACTCAAGCTTTATTTGATACTAGAAAACAAGTTGAAAGATATGCATTGAAAAATATCAATATTTATGACTGCCCTGCTAGTAGTATTCTTACTTGTATTTCTCGTCCAGTTCATACATTTATCGTTTTACCTTTCAACAGCAATTTTGCAATGTTAAGAAGTACTCCTGATTATTTCTTAAGAGTAAATCAATCAATGTACGATTCTCTTTTAAAAGGTGAAGCTGAAGCTTTAGAAGAGGCATGTGATTCCGTTGAAGATAATGGACAATTAATCTATGCAATTCCTACTTTATCTAATAAAGAAGGGCATGGCATTGTTGAAAGCTTTTTAAGTAAACATAAAGAATTCACTTTAGTGGACGAAAAACAATTCTTCCCATTTGACCCTTATGATTACTCTTTATATTACGCAATCATGAAGAAAGAAGGCTCTTTATAATGATTAATCTCTATGGCATGGAGATGAAAAAACTCGAAGCCTTAATGGTGGAAGAAGGACAAAAGCCTTTTAGAGCAAAACAACTATATACGTGGCTTTATGAAAAGAAAGCAACTTCTTTCGATGAAATGACGGATATTTCATTAAAATTTAGAGAAGTTTTAAAAGAAAAATATACATTAGCTCTGCCAACTATCTATACAAAACAAGTTTCTAGTGATGGAACAATTAAACTTTTATTAGAACTTGAAGATACCGCTAAAGTTGAATGCGTTTTAATGCGTTATCAATATGGCAATGCCGTATGTGTATCAAGCCAAGTTGGCTGTAATATGGCTTGCTCATTTTGTTCATCTGGCATTTTAGGTAAACAAAGAAATTTACGCCCAGAAGAGATGATGGGTCAAGTTTTAGTCATTAATAAACTACTTGAAGAAGAAGGCAATAACGAACATGTTACTCATATTGTTGTTATGGGAACAGGTGAACCATTTGACAATTACGATAATGTTATGGATTTTGTTCGTATTTGTAATAATCAAAAAGGATTGGCTATCGGAGCAAGACATATAACTGTATCTACTTGTGGCCTTGTTGAAGGCATTAAAAAGTACGCTAGAGAAGGACTTCAAACTAACTTAGCTATTTCTTTACATGCACCAAACAATGAACTTAGAAATGTTTTAATGAAAGTTAATAAAGCTTATCCTTTAGAAGTTTTAATGCCAGCTATTAAAGAATATGAACAGATTGCTGGAAGAAGAGTTACATATGAGTACCTTCTATTAGAAGGTATAAATGACTCAAAAGAACACGCTGAAGAGTTAATTAACTTAATTAAAGGTACAATGGGATATGTAAATCTCATCCCTTACAATGAAACAAATAAAAATGATTACAAACGTTCTAGTGGTAATAGAGTCCATAACTTCCTTGATTATTTAATGAAGGGCGGAGTTAACGCAACTATTAGAAAAGAGTTTGGTAGTGATATCGATGCAGCTTGCGGCCAATTAAAGGCTAAAGCAGAGGAGGGCAAGTAATGGCTAAAAAAGAAACTAAACCATACATTGTCGGCCAATTTTCATATCGAACAGATATAGGCAAAGTCAGAACAAATAATGAAGACCAAGCATGTGCAATGATGAACGCTAACGGGGATGTTCTCTTGTTAGTATGCGATGGCATGGGCGGATCTAAAAAAGGTGACTATGCTAGTGAATTAGCAAAAAGAACAATTGTCGAAGCGTTCTGTCAAAAAAAGAAACTAAATCATTTGGTTTTAACTATAAATTGGTTAAAGAAAACTGTTAGAAAAGCTAATGCAGCTATTTATAATCAAGCCTGTTCAAATGAAGAATATGAAGGAATGGGTACTACTTTAACTGTTGCATTAATCATCAAAGGATATTTAATCGTAGGACAAATTGGTGATTCTCGCTTATATAGCTTAAAAAATGGTGAATTTAAGCAAGTTACTGAAGATCAAACATATGCTGGATATTTATTACATACTGGCCAAATCACAGAAGAAGAGGCTCTTGTTCACCCAAAAAGACATATATTAACAAATGCGTTAGGTGTCTACGCTTCGTGCAGTATGGATGTTAGATCGTACCCATATGCTGGCCAATCATTACTTCTTTGTAGTGATGGATTATATAATAATGCACCAATTGATTTGATTGAAAATATCATCAAAGGAAAAGATAAAACTGAACAAAAAGTTAATGAATTAATTGCTTTAGCAAATTCGTATGGTGGAAGCGACAACATCGGCGTTGTTCTTTGGGAGGCTCAAGAATAATATGGAAATTAAAATTGGCCAACTAATCGACGATAGATATCGTGTAGTTGCTCGTATTGGTCATGGTGGTATGGCTGAAGTATATGAGGCAAATGATATCGTTAACAAAATAACTGTAGCAATCAAACTTATTAGAGAAGACGTAGCTCAAAATCCAATGAATATCAAAAGATTTGAAAATGAAGCTTCTTTAGCTGCATGCTTATCCCACCCAAATATTGTTAAAGTATATTACCACGGTCATGTTGATGATAGACCTTATATTGCAAACGAATATATTAAAGGTCAAAATTTGTCAGATTCTTTAGATTTTCGTGGATTTTTACCTGTCAGCGAAGCTGTTGATTACATGATTCAACTTACATCTGCTTTATATTACATGCATCAACATAACATCGTTCATAGAGATATTAAACCTGCAAATATTTATTTAATGCCTGATGGAACAATTAAAATTGGTGATTTTGGCATAGCTCAAGAAAACGGACAAGACGATGGATTAACGCAAGCAAACGAAATTGTTGGTAGTGTTAACTATCTTGCTCCAGAAATTTCACGTGGTTCTATGGCTTCTCCAAGTAGCGATATTTACGCTGCTGGAGTTACTTTCTTTGAATTAATCACTGGACATTGCCCTTTTGAAAAAGAAAAAGCAGTAAATGTTGCAGTCGCTCATATTAAAGAGAAATTCCCTTCTCCAACAAAATATATTCCAACTTGCCCTAAAGAAGTTGAAAGAATTATTTTTAAAGCAACAAAAAAGAATCCTAAGGAAAGATATAAGACTGCTAAGGAATTCTACAATGATTTAGTTGCTCTAAAAGAGAACCCAAAAGTTTTAAGAGAAAAGAAAAATATCTTTGCTCGCATTTTCGGATTTAAATAATGGTAGGTAAGATTGTTTCTTTAAATTGTGGTAATTATTCTGTCAATGTTGATGGAGTTATTTATAATGCTCCAGCAAGAGGCAAATTCAGAAAAACATCCATTAAACCTGTTGTTGGTGATGTTGTTGATTTAGATAAAGATGATTTGGTAATAAAAGAAGTATTTCCAAGAAGTTCGTATTTAAAAAGGCCTACCATTGCAAATATTGATCAAATGCTGATTGTTGAATCGATGGTAAAACCGGAATTTTCATATTTGCTTGCTTTTAAATATTTAACCTATGCAAACATGAATAATATAAAAGCTAAAATCATTCTCACAAAGACTGATATAAATGAAAATAAAGAACTTGTTAACGAAATAAAAAAGACTTTCGAAACAATGAATATTGAAGTCTATTTTGTTAGTAATAAGTCAAAAAAAGGATTAGAGGAAGTTAAAAAGTTATTTGCTAATCATATTACTTGTTTAATTGGTCAAACAGGCGTTGGCAAATCATCATTAATTAATTCAATCGATCCAGATTTTTCTCGCGCGATAGGTGAATATTCTACCGCTTTAGGAAGAGGTAAGCACCAAACCAAAGAAGTTGTTTTACTTCCTTATATGGATGGTTATATAGCAGATACTCCTGGTTTCTCTTCTTTAGATTTAGAATTGTTTAAAGAAGATTTAGCTGAATATTTCCCTGGATTTAGTGAATTATTCACTAATTGCTATTTTTCAAACTGCCTACATATAACTGAAAATAGATGTGCAGTTAAAGAAGCAATAAAGGAAGGTAAGATTCCTCAAATTGCATATGAATGCTATTTAAAATTATCAGATGAAACTATATTTAGAAATAAGAGGTATGAAAGATGAAAAATACATTAGTATCACCAAGTTTATTGTCTGCAAACTTTGCAAATTTAGAATCAGATATCAAAAAAGTTGAAGATGCTGGAGCAGATTGGTTACATTTCGATGTAATGGATGGACACTTTGTTCCAAATATTTCTTTTGGACTTCCTGTTTTAAAAAGCATTTCGAAAAAACATAATATGGTCAACGATGTTCATCTCATGATATCCAATCCTACAAATTACGCGAAAAGATTTATTGAAGCAGGTGCTGATTATTTAACCTTCCATTATGAAGCGGTTGAAAACGAACAAGAAATGATAGAACTAATAAATATCATTCATGAAAATAACGCAAAAGTTGGCGTTTCAATTAAGCCAAATACACCAGCTACTGTCATGCTTCCATTATTAGATAAGATTGATGTGGTCTTAGTTATGTCTGTTGAACCTGGATTTGGTGGACAATCATTTATGGAATCTGCATTAGACAAAATTGCTTTACTAAAGAAATATATCATTGACAACAACATTAATTGTTTAGTTGAAGTTGATGGTGGAGTTGATGGAACAACTGGACCTAGATGTGTTTCTGCGGGAGCTGATGTTCTTGTTGCGGGATCATATATTTTTGGCAAAGAAAACATTAAAGAGAGAATTGAAAGTTTAAGAAAGTAATGGCTATTCCTAGTTATATTGCCTTTTTAATTTTAGGAGTAATAGCATTTGCTATTTCTCTTTTCTTATCTTTAAAAAAATATAAGAATCTTAAATATGAAAATTATTCATTAAAAAATCATTTTCCTTTCGAACTAAATGTTGATGATTATTTTAAAAATAATATCTCTGGAAATATCTTTTTCTTATTTTCAAGAGTAATGATTCTTTCACTATCTATTCTTTATATTATTAATAATCATTCTGGTAATGACTTTACTATTGGTGTTCTTTTATTATTATCAATTTTAACTTCTATATCTTCTTACTTATCATCATTAAGAAATTTAAAAGGCCATATTATTTTTCAATCAATTTCATCCATATCTTTGTTTTCTTGTTTGTTCTTAATGAGTTACAACACATATGGTCAATATCAAATAGATAAAGAAAATATAATAAGTTTAGTTTTATCAATCTTCCTTTTATTTATTTCATTATCATATTTGGTAATAAATATTATTCCGAAAAATACATACAATATTAAATTTGATGAAATAAATAAAGATGGAGTTATTTCATATAAACGTCCAAAATTTATATTCACTTGTTTTGTGGAGTGGTGTAGTTATTTCTTAAGCTATCTTATTCCTTTATTATTGATAATAATTGAGACATTGAAATAACAAAAAAAGCAGCGATTGCTGCTATTTTTTATTCAGGAATTAGAATTCTTTATTTGTATTGTTTGTTAAGGCTACGGTAAGCGCGTGTTGACATACGAATACGCATTGTTTTGCCATTAACGACGACGGTACGGACTTGAAGATTGCAATTCCATTTACGACGTGTAGCTCTTAAAGAATGTGAGCGGTTGTTACCACTGACTGGTCCTTTTCCTGTAACTGGACATACTCTTGACATAACTTGTCCTCCTATCCACGTGCTTTATGATATTATCACAAGATAAAAATTAGTGCAATAAGACTTTTTACAAAATATCCATATTTGCAGGTGAGTGATAAATTATAAGACTTAAAATGTATGTTAATGCTATAATTGTTTTGCTCATGAAAGGAAGAGCGTAAAGATTCTTTTCTGAGGGCATTATTAGCTTTGACTTGGCGGTCCTAATA
>JAZRYE010000032.1:0-89212 GCA_045600585.1 Bacilli bacterium
GTTTTGGGAAATTATTAATTAAGAAAAACATTAACGGTTCCTCCGAGGTTACAGTGAAGGAAGCTGTTTCTAAATGTCATTAAAAACAGTTTAGGTTTTCGAACAATCAAAGATTGTTCGTTTTTTTCCTCAAAAACGAACAAAAAAGAGCTATTCGACCCTCATCTATTTAAATGAGTTTTCGAACAGCCTCTTTTTAGACTTTTTAAAGCATTTTCTTATGCTTCAAGTATTCTGAAGTTATCTAAATAGAAAGTGCCAGCAGAAGAGCCTTGAATGATTAAGAATCTGCCACTATCGGATGAAGCGGTATACATATTTTGATCTAAGACGAATGTAGTCCAAGTATTTGCCTTAAGTGCTCCACCTTGATTTGCAAAGTTGCCGTTTTTACCATCGGTTAAATTATTGACTGTTCCATTTGAGTTAACATGAACTGTTGAATAGATATCAAAGGCGACTTTCTTAGAGACGGAATCCTCGACTGCTTTAGTAAACGCTTGTCCCATATATAAGGCAATGTAGCCATTACCTTTTGTGAATGTTAATGAAGAAGCACCATCGGTAGCAAAGTCACTACTATGTCCTTCATTAGTTAATTGAGTACTTCCTGGAAGAATGAAGAATCTATCATTTGTAATAGAAGAACCATTAAAATATTCAGAATAGTAATAATGGTTGCCATTTGAAATATCCACACTACCGTTTTCAAAGCTTAATTTTGATGGTCCAGTTTTCATAACATCATCTTCATTAAAGATAAATGAGTCGATATAGATATTAGAACCAGCAACATTACCACTATCAGGCTGTCCACCGAAGACGATGAAGTCTGTTGAATCATTATGGTTTTCATACATTGAACGTGTGAATGAGAACTTCTTGTAATATGTTTCAAGACCAAATCTCTTATCATTTTGTTCATAACAAACATTAGTTGCGTTAGTTCTATGTCTAAAATTGTTATTATGAATGCTTGATTTAGCTACAAATGTTAATGCTTTTGTGTTTGGATCAGAGAAAACATCATCTAAATATTCTTTTTTGATTTTCAAACCAAAATCTGATTTTGCATTGACTGTGAGTTTTAAAGCTCTTGAGCCCTTAACACCTTCA
This sequence comes from Bacilli bacterium, assembly GCA_045600585.1. GTDB lineage: Bacteria > Bacillota_I > Bacilli_A > RFN20 > CAG-826 > JAZRYE01. Next base: position 1,117 of record JAZRYE010000032.1, read on the forward strand.
TTTTCAACAATCTCAATTGAAGATAAATTGAGTGAACGACTAACATCAATAAAATCAGGAACAACATCATAGTCAAATGAATCTGAAGTAGCATCAATTAATGTTAATGAAACATTACTTGCAATGTTCCAGATGCCTTTATTTGCAATGACTTCTTCTCCATTTGCCCATTTATGAAGCGCTAATGTCTTATGTTCTAATTCGTAAGGCTCACCATATCTAACAGTTTGAGTTCCTTCGAATCCTTCAAATGAAATGAAATATTCTTTACCAACTTTTTTAGGTGTTGCAACAACAATATCGGTATCACTATAAGTTAACGTTGCTTCATTCCAAGAAGTATCATATCCTTCAAGTTCTGGAGCTGCAGGTTTATTAACTGATTCCCAAGTATCGTTATCAGTTGTATAAGAAACTAAGTCACCAATTTGATTACCTTCAAAATCAACGAATTTGATGTAATAAGGATGTAAGAAGATAGAAGCGGAAATAGTTAAATTACCAGGTTCAGTAACTCTGAAGTCCCAGCTAACGTCTTTTCCTTCAACTGAGAAATCTTTGACTTCTTGTGGGATTAGGCTATCTCTAATTTTTCCTTCTACGTCAATATCGTCTCTAGTGTATTTAACAACATCGCCAATTTGAGTTCCATTAGCCATAAATGTAATTGTAAATTCTTTAAGATGATCATATTTTGCATTAACGACAATATTATCTAATTTTAATGAATAATCTTCCCAATAGACATCAGCCCAATCATGTCCAGGTGCAGCAGGTTCTCTATCACTAGGAAGTTTTGAATTTTCGCCATTGATATCGTTAATTGTAAATGGAACATTTTCAACTAAAACACCTTGAGCTTTAAAAGATGCGTAATATGTAATTGCATCGTATAAAGCGTTAACAGTAAAGGAACTTGTCTTTCCTTCAATTGAATAATCTTCCCAAGCTGAATTGTAGCCTTCTTTTTTAAAAATGTCAGGTTCTTGAGCTTCGATTTCACTTTGCAAAGTTGATTTTGTAAATTCAACTTTATAATCTTCTGCTAATTCTTGATGGAAAGTAACATAGAATTTGGATTCTTTGTTACATGAGAATAAGCAAGGGATAGCTATAGCTAAGGTTAATAATAATTTAGTATTTTTCATCATCGTTACCTCCTATTTACCCCAACGAAGTATGCCACCGGATATACTCCAGTAATTGGCATCGAATCGTTCAAAGTTATTTCCACTACTAGCCATTTCATCATTCGAATAGTAACGAGTAATATCGCTGACAAGAAGGCATTCATTAAAATCGCCAAGATCAAATGGATGTCCTTGTACATCACAAATAAATTTGACAAATTCACCATTTTCTTTAGTATTTGATTCTGAATGAATTAAAGGAATGTTAGAGTTAACAACAACATTCTTGTATGTTTCTTTAAATGAAATAGATAAGTTCTTTCTTTCACCACACATAGAGCCAAATACACCATAGTTTTTAGAAACAATTTTGCTCATATCTGCGATTTGTAAATCGAAGTAGCAGTTTCTAAAGTTGCAGTTAGACATAACGTTATTAGCAACTAAACCAGCATTATAATTAGCGCTAATATAATCGTTACCAATATAAACGTTTTCTAAAATCGCGCCATTCAGATAGCAAGCTAATACTGGAGTATCATCTTTTCCAGTTTCGCGTCTAAATTGAATATTTTGAATGCCAATATTTTTAATCGTTCCACCATTACCAATGTTACCAAATAAGCCGCCTTCACCTAATGAGATGTTTTGGATTGTATGACCACGGCCATCAAAAACACCAAGTAAACCAATGCTAGGATAATAATTATATGCATTACCCATAGTTCTTGTATTAGCGGAAAGTTGATAATATTTATCGCCTTGTAAGCCATCAATGTCATTAGCAACAACATAATAGCCATCGAATTTATCATTCAATGATTTCAAATTGAAATATTCTAGATCTTCAACTGTCTTAACGATCTTTGAATATGTCTTCAATGTAACTTTAAAGCCGACTGTATCGTTATAAACGATATATTGATTAGATTCTACATCGTTATTAACAAAGTCTCTAACAACTGGTAAACCAAGAATCTTACCGTCTTTAACTTCGTATTCAGTTTCTCCGTCAACACTGGTTGCTTTAGTAATTGTTTTGTTTGAGAAATCTTTAAAGATGACATCAGTTGGTAATAAACATCCAACTGCGTCAGTTTCAATTGTTTCTCCTTTATAAGTGAATACAGATTTATTGTTATAAATATCGAAAGTCTTAACTACTGTATTATCTTCGTTATTATAGGTAACAATATATTTAGCAGAACCAACAATGGAAGTTGATGTGATTTTATGTGTAACTGAATCATATGAAACAGCGTTATCATCGTTAACAAAATCAATCGTCAATGAAGGTGATTCAACTTTAGTTCCATTGATAACAACACCAAATTCACTAGGAACAAATTCAGTTAGGAAGACTTCTTCATCAATTTGACCTACGGAATATAGGTAAATATCGTTAGTTTCCACCCCGTTTGCATCTTTCATGTAAATTATTACATTGTCTTTGATAACGATTTCGATTGTGGCAGAAATTGCGTTAATAGAGAAGAATGAACCTTCTACTGTAAGATAAACAACACCATTGCTCTTTGGAACAAATAAGTTTCCGTTCATTTCTGCGATTGCTGGATCAGAAACTTTAAATGTTGGTTCAAATTCGTAATAGTCATTATTGAATTTAATAATTGGTTCTACTTCAAATGATGTAGACATATCAATTTGAATTGATTTATCAGCAATATTTTTTAATTCAATTGTTGGAACATTGTCTTTTAATTCAACGTTGATTTTGCATCTAGCAATTGATTTGCCATAAACTGCTTTAATTTCTGCAGTACCTGGTTTCAATGCTTTAATAAAACCATTTTCATTAACAGTTGCAACTGATTCATCGGTACTAGAGTAAACGAGTTCAGTATCATTGTTACCACCAGATAATGTCGCTCCGATTAAGAAAGTATCGCCAACACACATTGATAAAGAATTGTTAGTCAATGTAATTGATGTTGCTTCATCAACATTACCTTGAGAGTTCTCTTTATTACATCCGGTTAAAAGCATTGAGCTAGATGCAAGTGTAAGAGCTAAAACTGATACAAATAATTTATTCATTTTCTTCATTGTTTTAGCCTCCTAGAGTGTTTTCTTCCAGCCATCAACAATTGATAAGACTGTTGAGCCAGCTTCTTTAATTTGCATGTTTTGTAAGCTGAGTAAATCAATATCTTCATATAAGCGGTCTAAGATTTCCATTTTTCTATCAAATGTAATCTTGCCACTATGGAGATCTAAAATGATGTATAAGTAATTGAATGCTTCAGCTTCAATGTGCTTGTAAAGTTCTTTATATAACTTAGGGTTAGTATTTTCGAGCTTTTTAATTGCTAATTTTGCATGGTCTGCTTTAGCAATGAAATTTTCTAATGTTGTTAATGGGAAATAATCAGGATATCTAACAGCATTGTAGCAACTTCTGTTTTGAGATAAATCTGGGTGATCTCTTAAAAGTTCAGCGTTATGAACACGAATAAGATCAAATAATTCTCTCATTTCGTATTGAGCATCACCGAATACTGCACGGAAATAATCCTTCATTAATTCTTCTTGATTTAATGTTGTATCCCAAGCAAGTTTAGAATCTAAATAGCCTTTTAAACCATTCCAGTTAGTTCCATATGTTCCACAGAACTCTTGTGCTTCGCCGAAGAACATATCTAATCGCTTAGAAGCGACATAGTTATACATTTCTTGGGTATAGAAATCGAATGTATCGTAGAAATACATTAATAGCGAGAAGTTTGTTTCATATGTCCAATAATACATGAAATCAGAAATTGATTCCCAAGCATCGAATGCATCTTTACCCATTTGGTTATCTGGGTGAAAGAAGCTCTTTTGATAGTCAATAATATTGATTTCAGCAAAGTAAACACCAACGTTACTTCTTAATTTAACTTCTGGATATGTTGGTTGCCAATTGCCTTCAGCGTCTTTATATGCTGGAGCAGGTTCATAAGCATTGTATGCGAAATAGATAATATGGAAGTCATCTCTTTTATATTGAGCGTTTTCTTCTTTATTCATCCATTCTTCAACAAGTGCACCGACATCGTTAACGAAAACGTTTAACGGTCCAGCTTGTGCACCATATTTTTCACTTTGAGCAGTACATGTAGGACATTCACAAGTATTAAAGTTATCTTCCATTGTGAAAGTGATAACATTCATATCTGGATAGTCTTCAGGGAGGAAGCGCATACAAGAGAATTCAATCTTCTTGGCAACTTCTTCAACGAGTGCTTTTCTTTCTTCGGCATCACCATGTGCTGTATAACATAATTGTTCTTTGCCTCTTGAGCATTTATCAGAGAACCACTTTGGATGCTCACTTCCCCATACATCCCATGGGATATATGTATTTGTGTTTGTTGAAGTAGCGCTTTGTGAAGAGTAATCATAAAGTCTAAAGACTGGCATGAAATGATAGCCACGTCCTTTTTCCATTCTCATACGATAACCGAAATTAGAATAATCATAGTTAGATGATCCTGGATTATGATAGCCAAATCCATTAGCTCTTAAGCCAATATCAGGAATATCTTTAATGTTATAGTTACGTAGCTTAACATCCTTTAAGTCTTTATCAATTTCATAATAACCAGGTGTGTATTGGTTATAGTTAAATGTAACTTTTAAGAAATCATAAACACTATAAAGAGTTCCACTATCTAAAGCACCAGTGATAAAGATATTGTCACCTTTAGTAACGACACGACATCCATCAGTGCCAAGTTCTTCATATTCAGCATCGATTCCACTATCTTTGAACATTTGTGTATGTCCAATAGAAATATAGTGATTTAAAGTTGATAAATCATCAAAGTCATCATCTTCATAAGTGAATAATTCAACACCAGTTGCAATCTTGAAGAAATAAGAAAGTTCTTCACGAGCAGTTCTTTCCTTTGGTGTTGCACCATCTGGAATAACAACTTTGTAATCGGTTTCACCGTTTCTTACTAAATATTTATCGGTTTCAGGAGCAGTAAAATCATGTGTTCCGACAAAGAGAAGTTCTTTTTCTTCAATTACTGATTTCCCACAGGAAGTGAATAAATAAGAACATACAGTGCCAAGAGCAATTAATCCAATAAGATTCTTTTTCATTCTTCATGCCCTCCTTATTTAACTCTTACTATGTAAGAAGCTGAACTTACATTGAAGTTAGCGTCTTTTGCATAGTAAACAATATGCCAATCGCCTTTTTCAGTAGGAGTAAATTTCTTACCTGTTAAAGCGATAATTTCATTAGTTGGAGAAATAGCATACATTGTGACAGTAACAGCACTTTCATCGCTGACTGTATATCCACGGAGCGTGACTTCTTCGCCTAACTTAATAGTATCGACAGTGTTATTAGTAGCACCATTAATGCTAATTACTGGGGCTTCGTTATCATCTACATAGATAATTTCTGTAATGCTTGTAGAATTAAAGAATTGATCGGTATAAGAATAGCTGATGAGATAAACGCCATGTTTATCAAGTAAGACATCGAATTCTCTTCTTACATCTTGAGTTCCGTCGAGCTTGACTCCATCTGTAGAAGAAACAACAACTGCATCACTATTTGGAGCATCAACATTTGTCTTATAAGTTACTCTAACCTTTTGGTTATTTACTAAATATGGAGTTAAAACGTCAACGCAAGAAGTTCTACCAATTGTAATAGTTGAATTGATATTTCTTTGACCTTTTAATTTTGTATAGCTAATTTGTGCATTAGTGAAGTCACCACCAGCAGCATCACTAGATAATACTTGGTTATTAAGTTGTTTCATAGCAAAGAGAGGTGTCTTTTCTAAACCTGGTTCCATAACTGCACCAGTAACTTCAAATGACAAGTAGAACTTATCATTTCTGAATGGATTCTTAACTGGAATAGCAACACCGTTACCAACAGCTAAGTTTTTATTAACAGCGTCGTATGCAATTGAGAATGTATCAGTTACACCAATTTCGCCATTGATGCCATTGCACATAAATGAAAGGATTGTTCCGTTATAGAAGAATGTGATTTCAAAGTCATTATCTACACCTTCATAATCTTTCATGACGAGCTTGACTGATCTAAATGCTGTTTTAGTTTCGAATAAGACTTCGCATCTGAATAAGTCAAATGATAATGGATTGATGAATTCACTCTTGAAGTTACCATTAGATGTAGCAGAGAACAATACACCATCAAATGAGTTAGAACTATCTAATGTTCCAACGAAATAATTTGAGAAATTGATATTTCCATAGAAATCAACATCAACTACCGGAATTTGTTCAGATTCGAAAACAGTAGCGCCATTATATATGTATTTAAATTGAACGCTATTGCTTGCTGTGATTTCAAATTCTTTAGGATCGATTTTTGTATCGTATGCACCATCATCATTTTTGATATAAACTTCACCATCAACAAATGTTGGAGTGTCTTTATCACAAAGAACTACCAAGTTGTTATCGAGTGAATGTTTAGCATCTCTAATAAAGTATTTAGGGAATAATTTAGTATTTAAATATGTATTAGAAGATGGTAATGAATTGAATTCAAATTCTTGAACGCGACGACATGCGATATCACCATAAGTAACACGGATTGTATATTGGCCTGCATATTTAAGGAATAACTCCATATTATCTAAGTCAATATCAACACTTTCATAATTCTTTGCGTTAATAGCGGTTACTTTGCAGTATTTGCCTTCGTTATAACCAGAAACTACTGGTTTAGCAAATGTTACTAAAGAGCCAGCATCAGCACTACTAATAGGGTTGAAATCTAAAGAAACAATCTTATTATCTTTTGCTGAAATTGAGTTGCAAGTAACCGTTCTAGTTGCTACATTACCGTATGTATCTCTTGCTGAATAAACAATTGTGTATTTACCAACAAATGTTGGAGTGAATTTGCCATCAGTAACAGGGATAAATCTTTGGTTATTTGTTTGATAATCGTAATAAACTTGAGCAGTAACTTCTCCATATAAATGTGGATCAGCTGCTTTAGCACCAAATAATGTAAATGGCTCACCATTTGCAATATAGAAGTTATCAGCGTTATTAGTTAATGTGATAACTGGAGCTTTTTCATCAAAAGCATAGTTAGAATTAAGTTCAGCGCCTTTTTTGCCATAAATTTCACTGATTTCAAAATAGCCAAGTGATTCTTTATAGCCTTCACATCTCATTGAGAGAATGACTTCACCTGTAGTAAATCCTTTAAATAAATTATTAGAATAAATAGCAGGTTCATCTAAGTCAGTGACAAGATGTAATGATCTATGTTGAACATAAATTGATTTTTTAGCAGCGTTATAGAAAACAGAGAATCCTCTATTATCACTATTAGCGATATCAGGATTATATTTAGTACCATTAATACCAGTAGAACCAGGAACTGTATCTAAGCATGAACCCCATGCTCTATTTACGTTATGTAAAAAGTAAGTAACACCTTCATAGGAAATTGTCTTGCTGGATTTATTTGTTAAATCGATACCAGAAGGAATTTGTCCATAAGCATTAGCCATAACATATGGTTGCATTCTATGGGTTGAAGGGTTTGTGTCGTTATATGTATTTAAGATTTCAACATAATTTGTTTCATCATAAAAGTCAGTTAAACGAATAATTGTAGAAGTAACGTCAATACTGACATGGTTTGCAAGTTCTGATGATTGACGTGTGTAATATTTAATTAAAGGCGTTGATAAATCAGCTTTTGAAATATCAATTGCTTGGTTATATGTCCAAGTATCGCCTTCAGCAAGCCAAGTGACAATACCACCTGTTGGATTATTAGCTTCACATACGATTTGATCAACATATTCACTTGAAGAAGCTTCTTTAACAACAGAATAAGCTTTTTGATAAGCATAGATTTTTTCAGTGGCTTCAATAACTTTATCGCTTTGTTTTGAAATATAGACTACATCGTATTCGCCTGTTTGATTCAATCTAAATTTTGTTCCACTCTTTTGGCTTCCGTCAGGGAATCTAACGTAGAAGTCGGAACAAATATAAACTTTATTATTATAAACAATGTCTTTTGGTGAAACGCTTACTTCTTCGTCGAGATAGTAATAAGTTTTTGTTAATGGATTTTCTACTTCTCCAACATATGTTGCATTAGCCTCATAAGGAGTGCGATTTGCAACAAATGGAAGAACAGCAAGAGCTGAGCCTAATAAGGAACAGCAGATAATTGGAATGAGAATTTTTCTTTTTTTCATTATTCCTTGTTACCTCCTAGTGTCATATTTGTCATTAATTTATCTCTTAAGCAAATAAAGATGATGATGATTGGTAACGCCATTGTCATAACTGAAGCCATTCTGTAGTTAAGAGATGTAACTCCGTTGATTGATTCATATGACATTTTACGAATACCATAAGCAAGAGTTGGATGTGTATGTAAATATAAGTTTGGTGTTTGGAAGTCATTCCATAATTGGACAAAGACGATTAACATAACGGATGCTAATAATTTCTTCGCAAGAGGGAAGACAATTCTAAATAATATTTGGAATTGGTTAGCACCATCAAGTTCTGCAGCTTCAATATATGAATCAGGTAAGTTTTCAAAGAACGAATAGAATACGAAGAAATACATACCTAAGAAGTTAAACTTCATAATGAAGAAACCTAACCAAGTATCTAATAAACCTAATGTTCTTAAAACTGCCATCATGGCAGGGTAGTTACCAACAATAGGAATGATGTAAGTGATTAATGCAATGCCATATACAAACTTAGAAAATTTGAATTTGTATTTAGCTAATGTATAAGCAACAGTAGCAGGGACAAATACCATAAAGAATGCACCACCAAATGAGTAGATGATTGAGTTAATTACCATCTTACCAAAGGTAACAGTTACTGTTCTATCGTATAAGCCATAAGGTGCAAAGACTGTGTAATATGATTCATCCGCTTCAAATGTAAAGTTTTTGAATACGCCAACAAAGTTGCTCCATAAAGATTGAATACCGTATTTACCAAAATTAGGAAATCCTAAATAGTTCTTGTCCATGATGATGTCTTTTTCTTCTTTTAAAGATGTAATGAATGCCCAGAAAAGCATGCCAACAACTAATAAAGAGAAGACAATAAGGACAATACAAACTACAGTGAAAAAGATAAGGCTAGGTAAATCTAGTCTACGTTTTACTTTATTTGGTTTGATAACAACAGCATTCTCGTCCATATAAATACCTATTTTGTTGATGGACCATATTTCTCGAGTAATTTCTTAACTCCGAGAGTCAATGGGAATAAGACAACTGTAATTAATAATGAAATACAGCTTAATTGTGGGTAATTTAAAATTGTGTCACTCTTAGAAACATAGTCTGATGCTTCTGCTTGATAATATAAGAAGTAACCGATTGTATCTAATTCGTGATGGGAAATCTTAATATGCGCTAAGAACATTTGGTTAGTAAAGATACCAGCTAAACCAACTACAACGAAAGAAACGATTGTTGGGAAAATTGAAGGAATGACGACGTGAATAAATTCATGCCAAGAATTGCATCCATCAAGTTGAGCCGCTTCGATTAAAGAAGGGTTGATGTTTCCCATACTACCTGAGAAGAGTAAAACGTTAACGCCAAAGCTCATTGCAACAGAGAAAACGATCATTGCTACTCTATTCTTATCAACTCCAGCTGTTGCACTTAATAAGTTCAACGATGGATTGCCAAAAGTTGATCCAATAGCAGAAAGTAAATATGAATAGATAGAAGCAAATACAACGCCAGAAATGATTTGTGGCATGAATAAAGTAACTCTAAATATTTTTGATAATGGTCTCTTTTTATAAATATAGAAAGAGAAAATGATAGCGGATGGTAAGCCAATAATTGTTTCAAAAACGAATAAAATTAATGAGTTAGTAATTAAATAAGGTGATTTTTTAAATGTATCAAATACCTTGCCCATATTTTCAGCAAAATATTGGAAACCGAATTTTTGACTATAGCCTAAACCAGTATCTTCATATGTGGAGAAAGCCATAATAATACTATTAAAGTTTACATAAATATAAAAAATGGCAAATTGAATTAAAGGCAATGTCAAAACCAAGATATAGAAAATTAATCTTTTCTTTTCTCTTGTAAGAGATTTTCTCTTTGGTTTTGGATTACCTGTTAATGCAGTTGCCATAGTTAAATTAGATTTTAAAAATTATTGAACGTAATAGTTAGAAGCCCATAATTCTGGAGAGATTTGGGTTTCAACGAAACAACCTTTAGCATCGAATCTATTAGCACGAATAGCTTCAATACATGATTTATATGTACCTGGGTGCCAAATAGGAGCATTGATTGAGAAATATAAGTCATCACGTTTTGCTAAATATGTCTTAGCTGTACTACCAGCATAAGCGACACCATATTTTTTCTTTAAGTTTAAAACTGTCTTTTGATATGGAGTTAAATTAGCATAAACATCATCTTTATAGAATTCACAGTTAACACCAGACTTGCAGCAGCCTGTTGTTCTTGTGAAGTCTTCAAGTTCTGCGTCTGTATATAAGAATTGTACAAATTCTTTAATTGCTCTCTGACAACCTTCAGAAACTCTATTGAAAGCATATTTATTAACTAAGAAGAATGAGTTACCTGTATCCATTAAGCAAGGTGTTTGACCTTCATCTGGATTAACAGTACCTGTAATCTTTGTAGGAAGAGACATCCAACGAACATCTCTAGGATTTGTTTCTTTATTGTATTCTGGGTGATCACGATAGAAATCATCGAATCTACCTTGAGCTTCGTTCATCCAATAGTTACCTTCGCAAAGTATGCCGTAATCTTTAGTGTTACCGCCATCACGAGTACCAGCGAGGAATAATTTTTGAACAACTTCGTTTGTGTTACCAATTTCATAAGTAACATCTCTATCAAATGCGTGTTTGTTGTTGTAGTTTTCTAAGATTTGCATCATACAAATGACTGCATATCTTTCTTCTGTCATTCTTGTTTTGTAGCCTTCAGCTTCAGTTAATTGAACTTTTTCAACAATTGGAGTTGGGCATCCACTACCAGGAACGATATAATCAACATCATTTTGATAACCAGTGACAACGTTGATTTCACCATTAAATGTATAGAACGAACTCATGCCTTCTTTACCATTTAATGAAGCAAGCATACCTTCCATCATTAATGCTGAATAGTCTTGGTGGTTGCCAGGGAAAAGAATTGGAGAAACATTTCTACCAGCCATATATTGTGTTAATACGACGAATTCTTCTAAAGATGTTGGTAAACCGTCATCATCAGTTCCGAATTGACCATCATTACCACATGCTTTCTTTGTATTAGCATTTCTAACAAATTTATATGTTTTGCCATTTAATTCATATGGGAAAACTTGTGAATCATCTAAAGAAGGATCCGCAAAGAAGAGATTTCTCTTTGTGAATAATTCATAGTCATATGTAGCGCCTGGATAAAGTTCATAGTGAGGAAGAGCATAGTATTCTCCACCATATTTAAGAACTGTTTTCATTGTGTCATCAATTTTGCTATCGATTGTTTTGCCATCAGTGTTTGTTTCCATGACCCAATCGTTGATGTTTAATAATGATCCATTTGCAGCTAAATCTTGAGGGAAGCCTGTATCTTCAGTGATATAGATGTTTTTAGCTTGGCCTTTCATTGATGATGTATCAACAAGTTTAGTGTGAGATACTTTGATATCAACACCTTTCTTACCTGATTCATATGATTCATCTTTTTTAGCTTCTTTGAATCTTTCGATTGATCTTTCTAACCATTCTTTACCAACGCCACCATTGTAGTGAAGGATTTGAATTTGAGTTGCTGTACCTTTGCCACCATTACCGCCGCAAGCGCCAAGTAAAGCAGAAGTCATAGCAATTAATGGGAGTAATAATAAACCTTTTTTCATATTGTTTACCTCGCAAAATTATAAATTTATTTGTTAAATTTTATATCAATTAAAACACTATTACATATATAAAATATTATTTTATGTCATCAAAGACCATATCTTTTCTTATATCTGGCCTAATAGTAGATATTTCAATATTTTTTAAGTGCAAATTAATAATGTGTCTAAAGTAGATGCCTTTAGCAGGTAAAACTTTGCCATAGACATATACTTCAGGATATTCTTGAGCCTCTTCAGGAACTATTTCGTTATATTCATTGCAGCCACCTGCTAATTCAAATTTAATATTTTCTAATGTGATATTTTCCAAGTCATGTCCTGGTAGGCCACAAATATTTGAAATAAATTGCCATGGGCTGTCTTTGGATTCATTGAGATTTTTAACACCCTCAGCACTACCAAAAATCCAAGGATATTGCTTTCTATCTTTGTTAACAAAGGAAACATAGTTCCACTCGATAATATCGTAAGGTTCATATGGACCTGTAGCAGTAATATTCTTGATTGTAATATTCTTGATTTGACCAATTTTAATTCCTTTAGGTCCTCTTAATCTTTTACCCAAATGAATAAACAATGGGCTAGCAACATTTCTCATATTAACATTATCGATATTAATATCATCAATAATTGCTCCATCAACAGATTCAATTGCGATACCCGCCATACGTGTTTCACGAATATTAATATCTTTAATATTTATATGTTTAAAACCACCATTGGTTTCTGTACCAAACTTAATCGCGTTACATCTAGATTTTAAGTTGCAATTATATATCTCAATATTTTCGCATTCATCAAATCTATTTAATGTGAAAGAAGACTTAACAGCAATCGCATCATCACCTGCTTCTATATCGCAGTTTTTGATAACGACATTTTTAGAATTGTCAGGAGAAACGCCATCGATATATACACGCATTTTAATATTATCTACTAAGACATTATTACAACCGGCAAAATAAATAGCTAAATCCGTTGCGTTATATAGCTCAAAATCTTTAAAAGATAGTTCATCACATTCTTTGAATGCAAAGGCTTTTGGTCCTCTATGAACAATGTTTCTAACATTATCTAGATCCCATGTTGATTGCATATCAATAATACCAGGTCCAAAGAACGATATATTTTTAACGTTTTTTCCAACAAATAAAGAACAGTCAAAATAACTATGAGAAGAGTCTTGGTATAAAGGATAGCTAATCTTTTCTTCAGGTGCATAATCATAGAAGTTTTCACTTCCTAAAATAAGGCAGCCTTCTTCAAAAACAAAATGAAGATCAGAATGAACAAAGATTGTAGATAAAAGATATTTTCCTTTAGGGAATATTAATGTTGTTTCTTCATCTAAGCCATCAATAATTGATTGTAGCTTTTTTGATACTAATTCATTTGTGTTAGGTAAAATACCTAATTCGTTAATATTTATAATTTTCATTGTATTAATTATATTACAAAACATTTAAATTTAAATGTTTTTTCATAATAAAAGCCCCTCATTAAGTGAGAGGCTATGTTACTTAAATAGCTCAATTAAGCTAAGAATTGAAGATTATCGAAGTAATATGTGCCTTGATTACAAGATGAATTGTAAGCTAAGCAATAATGTGTAGATGCTCTTAAAGAATTCATTTCAGCTTTTGTAATTGTGTATGTATGCCATTGTCCATCACCTGGAACGGTTTGAGTGCCAGCAAAGTTTGTGATTTGACCATCTGGAGTCATGATATCAATAGAAATACCAGCAGCATTCATGTGATCACCAAAGAACGTTTTATTGAAATAAATATTGAAGTTCTTATTAGAACCACCACCTTGGACATATTTTAATGATGATACACCTTCAGTAGCAAATTCATTTGTGATAGAACCACCAACAGCAGAACCGGCATTAATATAGAAGACATGGTCATTGTAATCTCTTAAATTTTGTCCGCCTCTTCTATCTTCGGCTCTAGTGTTGTTATAAGCAATTTCAACGTTTTGAGCGGAATTGCCTAAAGCAGTATCTTCAAAGCCTTGAGTTCCTAATAATGGTCTTAAGTTATCAATATAGAAAGTACCATTACATTGAGAACCAGCAAATCTTAATGCTCTGAAGTAACCATTTGAATTTACATCCATTTTATCTTTAGGGATAAATACTGTGTTCCATTTATTTGCATAGAAATTGCCTTTCCATGATTCAATGATTCCATTACCGCATTGGACAGCACCATTGATTTGGCCTGCAGTTGTAGCATTGACATCTACACCATCAACTTCCTCACTGAAATAGATGTCTAATAAATAGCCAGCGCCTGGGCAATTATCTTTGAATTCTTGTGGTAAATACATAGAAATGGCACCAGAAGTTGCTGTTTTTTCAATCTTTAATGATCTATTTCCTTCAGATTTAATGTTGTAGTCAAAGGAGATTTTATCAATTGTACCATCATCAGCAAATCTCCAGTCGCCCCAATCTGAACCAGTATGTGTTGCATATCTAGAATCGCTTGAACGGAAGTAGCCAAGACCTCTCCAGTCTGATTTGCTAACGCCTCTAACTGTACCAGTTTCAAAGCCATAATAGTTTTTATCTTGTGTGCCATGAGAAGCAATTCTGAAATTATCGAAATATAATTCGGCATCAGCGCCTAATTGTTCAGCGTTAACAAATTGCCAGTTATCAAAATAAGCATCGACTAAATGTTGGTAGAATGTTCTTTCGAAGCAGAATGTCTTCCAATTAGTATTTAAGCCTGTGCACCAATCTTTTCCTAAGATATCTCCAGAACCTTTATTGTCCATATCATATGGAGTAGCACCAGCGCCTGTACCATCTTTAATTGTGTATCTTCTGAAGTTGTTATAATTGTCAGAAGCTTTAGCATCGAAATAGATACCTTTAACATTAGGATCAGCAAAAACTTTGTCTAAGTAAGATTTAACAAGTCTAAAACGAGCAACAGCTTTACCATCTTCACCATTTGCAACAATCTTTAAAACATGGCTGCCTGAAGTAGCGGTTTCATCTTCAACGATAGCAGCGCTCTTCTTTAAGTTAATATCAAATAAAGCAAGATCACTTTCGTCTTCGAAGTCAATTGTGCCGATTTGAGCAACTCTTCTTTCATCATTTAAAGCTAATTTGTTAATAAATGCTTGTGTAGGTTGGCCCTTTTCTTCGATTTCTCCGGCAGGTTCAGTTAATACAGTTGTGCCATTACAATCTGTCCAATATTCTTTTGAACCAACGGTTTTAGTTGTTGCAGCAACTGCATCGTAATGATACCACTTACCATCAGCAGTTGACTTTGTTAAACCTTTAGTTCCTAATGCTGCTACAACCGAGACAGCTAATACGGAAAGACATGCAAATGACGCGATTTTTGTTTTCTTTGTCATAAAAAAGTCCTCTCTTTTGAAAATTACATTATGTATTCAAAAAATTTATATTATTAATATAACATAGAGTTATTTATTTGCATTATCATTTTTTGCTGTTTCAAATACTATTTAATATATATATATATTAAACAAATGTTACTCGTGTATACAAATTAAGATATTTTAAGCACATTACAATATATTAGATTAAAATGTGCATATACGCATAAAGTATGATTAATTCAAGATAATATCTTCTACTATTGCATCCGCATGCTCAACGACAATGCCGTTATCTTTATTATTTTTAATTGTTAAGCCGCTAATTGATATTTTATTAAAAGCAGTTGGATAATCTTCAAATCCTTTTATTTCAACAAATGGTCTCTCATCGACTTTATCAGCTTTCCAAAAGCAGCGGCCGGTAACTGAACAATTATGAACATTAATATTTTCAAATGTTGTTATTTGGTTAGATGATTCTCCATCATCGTTATATGGGACCGTAGCAATTCTAATCTGAGCTAATTTTGTATTATAGACATAGATATTTTTAACATATCCACCACGTTTTTTTGTAGTTTTGATATGTAGTCCCGCAAGTGATTTTTCAAAATCGTTATCATAGATAAAAACATGAGAAACTCCACCACTAATTTCACTACCCATAGCTACACCATGTCCATATATTGTATGACAATCAAAAATATGAATATTACTTGTTTCTCTTGCGATGATATTACCTTCAGGATTCTTGCCGCTTTTAATAGCGACGCAGTCATCACCGACATCAAAAGTTGTTCCAAATAAAGTGCAATTTGTTGAACTATCAGGATTCCATCCATCACCATTATGAATGCCATATGATTTGATAAAGCAATTGCATGTGACTATATTAGAAGAATAAATCATATGGATGTTCCAAGAAGGAGAAAATCCTAATGTTAAACCTGATATAACAATATTTTCTGCGTTGGAGATATTGATTAATCTTCCTCTTTTTCTACCTTCCGCACCATTCTTATTAAAGTCTTCTTCTGTTGCAGTTGGTTTTTCTTTTAATATCGTGTCTTTCAATAGTTTAAGACCACCACCAATAATAGATCCTTCACCATAAATAACTATGTTAGAAGTTGTATATCCTTTTGTATGATCTAATTCACCAATATTAATTAAAGAAGAACGACAAACCATTTCAATTCCTTCAAATCGAGAATTGATATATGGATAATCTAAAGCCATTCCACTGCCTTTAATAACTGCATCTTTTTCTAAATATATTCTTTTATTAGAAGAGACGAATAATGCTCCACAAAGGTAAGTTCCTTTTTTAAATACTAATTCTTCATCTTCTTTTAAATTATTAATAAGATTTTGGATTTCTTTTGTGACGTTATTTGTTCCAGAATTATCACAATTAGCAACTACCTTCTTTCTTTTAGGAAGCGTTCTAATAGTAACCTCTTCAAAAAGAGAATCAAAAAGCATAATACGAATCTCGTATTTCGTATTTTCTTTTAAATTCTTTATTTCATAATGGGATACTTTTGTTGAACCAATTTCCTTATCATTAATAAAAATCTTAAAGATAGATTCTTTATAGCAAGATAAATCAGCGTATGATTCATAGAACCAATAAAGAGTTATTTGGTTTTCAAAAGCAATGTATTTTATTTTATTCATAAATATCTTGAATCATTAAAATTGTAAAGCTAGCAGACCAGTTATAATCGGATATGCTATGAACATGTTTACGGTAATCAGGATTTTTTAAAGGTTCACCTTTTCTATGACACATAAAAGGAGAAATCTCATCTTTAGGATCATAGAATTCAAAAATACATCCTGATTTTTTATACCACTTATTAACTTTATCTAGTGTTATATCTCTTAATTCCTTGGCTTCATCTTTATATCCATAATTCAATAAGCCTTGAATTACAAAATAATTTAAATTAAGCCAGACTCCACCTCTCCACATGTCATTACCAAATTCTTCATTCTTTTGAGTAATACTTGCAAGAGGGAAATTAGTCCATAATTCATCTTCATTCTTAAGTAATGAAACAAGTTTCTTTGCTTGTTCTTTATTAGAGATGCCAACAAACATTGGTAAGAAGCTTGAATGAGTTAAAACATGAGTTAATGTTCCGTCAAATAAACGATCATAATATGTTCCATCTTTTTCATCCCACATTAAATTATTGATTAAGGATGATACCTTTTGATGGATTTCATTCCATTTATCTGATTCTTCATTTTTACCTAGTTCTTTATAAATTAAAGATAAGTACTTTGTATCTAAAGCAAAATATGAAGAGAAATCGATACAGTCCATATTTTGATCAAAGTCAAATCGAGGTGAATTATCTAATCCACTTTCTCCGCATTTGCATTTAGTATCTAATGGATCTGTATACCATTCTAATAAACCGTTTTTATTTTCATCGCGGTTATTCATATCGTATTCAAGATATTTGGTTAAATATGGTAAGCATCTAAATAAGAATTCTTTATTGCCACTTCTTTTATAAACTTGATATGTCGCATAGCTCATAACGCAAGGTTGAGTGATATCAGTAAAATCAGTTGGATTTGCCATATGAGGAATAAAACCATTTGGTTTCATTTGACTTAACATAGCAAATAATACTTCTTCAGCTAAAGAAGGGTTATATGTTGACATTGCTAAAGCATGGAACGCACTATCCCACATCCACATATGTCTATGAGGTACTCGATCAGGAGTAGTCCACATGTATTTAATTTGTCCTTCAGGTGTATGGACATTAACTTTGTTAATTGATAAAGCTTTATAATACAAAGATTCATATTTTTTATCTTTGCACTTAGGCATATTTTCATAGTATTTGAGATATTTAGTAATTAATTCATCAACATCAGAATTATTCATAAAATATCTAGAGCCAGCACTGGCTTCATAGAATGAGAACGAATTATGAATAACAAATTTATATAAATTATTTTCTTTTTTATAGGTGACCCCTAAAAAGTGATTATCTAATTGATAGATATCCGCACCTTTAAATTGATAAGAAGTTAATTTCTTTTCGCCTTTAAAAATAGGTAAAGTAGGAGAAACACCAACTAGAGTGTCGGAGTCTAAGAAAGTTAATTTAAATTCAGTTTCATTAATTGAAGCAACAACAAAATCACTCATAACATATTTAAAAGAAATCTTTCCTTCAAATGGGAAATTAAATTTAATGTAATGGCTCTTATATTCAATTCTGAATTCTAACTTTTTCTTCATCGTCATTAAGATGAAATCATCATAATAACGGTTTGGTCCTTCAATTCCGGAAAAACCAAAGAGTTGTCCATAACCCCAAATCTTGTTTAATTTCATAATATTTACCTGTAATTTTGTTTTCTTACTAAAACTATAATTCTTATTGTTTTATTTATCCATAGCATAAAGCACTTATTTATTATTAATTAATGTTTACTGTATAAAAAGACTAGAGATTAACTCTAGTCTAAATAGATGCATTTATTACTTAGTTTCTTCTATTGATTCTCTTATGTAAATATCTTTTTTCTTGCCAGAGATAATCATATATGTTGTGTATCCAGCAAATAAGACAAAGAAGATAGCAAATGCAATTAAAACATGAGTGAAATCTTTAATTGCAAAGTTAAGTAATAATAGAAGCGGAGCAACGAATATAATCGCAGGTAATTGGCTTGTGATATATAAGTTTGCAGCAGGAGTTTCAAAGTTTGGATCGATTTCTTTTAATAAAATCATGCCATTACTTGCTGTACCTGTTAAGGCTCCAAAGTTTGTAACAAACATTTCATGTTCATATCCCTTATAACAATGTCTTGTGATAAGTCTGATATAGATATATGTCGCAACCATGCCAAGAACAGAAATGAGGATAATAATCCAAATGTATTTTTTAACTGCTTCAATTTCAATTGCAGCAACGCCTGCAACAATCATTAAGTCAAAAGCAAATCCTGAGATTCTATCCATCTGATAGTTATTGATATATTCTCTTTTAACAACTTTGGCTTTCTTGAGAAGTCTTAATAAAATCTTAATTAAGTTCGCAGTAATAACGCCCCAAATAAAGTTGAATCCCCAAGCAATTCCGTTTGTGAAATTACTAATTTTAGCAAATATGCACATGATGCCAAATGCACCAGCATAGCCTAACGCTACAAACGCTAATTGAATTGTGAATTTATCAATTGATTCTGTATCAGGGATTTCGTTATCTGCTTCAAACATTTCAACAGTCTTTTCTCTTGCA
The DNA here is from genome assembly GCA_045600585.1 of Bacilli bacterium. GTDB lineage: Bacteria > Bacillota_I > Bacilli_A > RFN20 > CAG-826 > JAZRYE01. Next base: position 20,822 of record JAZRYE010000032.1, read on the forward strand.
GGTTTATGGCCATTAACAACAATTTGTCCTTTTCTTCTAAAGATATTGATATAAACAACACCAACTAAAGAAGCAACAATAAAGCCAACTGAAGCAATAGTTAAACCAACACTACCATTACCTGTAAATAATGCGTTACCGCCTTCATCAACTAAAGAAGAGAAAGTAACATCCCATGCTAAAGCGTTGCCTGGTCCTTGGCCAAATCCTAATGGAAGTAATAAACCTGTACCATAGAAGATGCCTTTTGTTACCAAATAGAAAACAATAGAAATGCCTAGGCCAACAACAGCTTGTAACATATATGTTCCACCAGTTAAGGCGCCAGCTTCAATAATCTTTCTTTTTGCAGTTTTGTTTTTCGCTTTTGTTGTTTTTAAAGACATAGCAACAAAGCCAATACCTAAGCCGTGATAAGTAATAACTTGCATGATTTGTTGATCAACTAAACCAGTGACTCCAAACCAAGTAACTCCACATTGTTTCATGATGATATCAATAGTCAATATGATAAGACCACCAAGCAATGCAGAAGGTATTAAACCTTTCTTTAAGAAAGGAACAACATTTCTTAATAAGTTTCCTAGTAATAAACCAATTAAAAGGATACCGACTTGAACCATGATAGCCCAAACAGCACCATAGTTATCAAGATTAAAACTCCATTGAGCGTCAAAAACCATAAATATTCCCTCCTAATCAAGATTGAAATAACGATCCATTGATTTTTCTTTCATCAATGTATCAAGATGATTAAACATAAATACATATTTAAGTGGATTAAAGCGGTCACTACCTTTGACCAAATAACTATTATTACCAATTGTAAAATTAAAGTTTTTGCCATTAATTGGGCTGGCAATTGACAACTCTTTTATTGGTAAACGAATTGCATCATTAAAAATTAATTCTTTATCAGTTAAAGTAATGCTTCCTTTAGAAATAAGTTTTCTTTTTTGTAACGATTCAGAAGTATAGAGCTTACAGAATTCATCTTTATAGATGACTTCACCTTCTTTGACTTGGTAATTTTTGACAAATTCTTTTTGGAATTCATACCATTCAACCATTCTTGTATATGGGAAATCATTATCTCCTTCAAGTCGAAGATGCTCTGTATATTTAACTTTGCTTCCGCATTCTAAGCATTCAATATATTGTCCTTTAGAAACTAGTTTGTTTTGTGTTTGACATTTAGGGCAAGCAAAGAACATTCTTTCCAAATATTCAGCACTTCTTTTGCTCTTATATTCATATTTAGACTCACTATCATAGACTTTTAAATAGTCACAAATAATTTCTAATAAATCTTCGTTAGAAATTTGTTGAAGTTCATTTGGTTTAATTACCTTCACTACTTTTCCTTCTAGATGTCCTTTTCTCTTTTTATGAGCAAAACGAGGATCAACACCTGTTCCCCCAACTAAATTATATAAAACTAATGTGATATTAATCTTTTTGACGAGTTTAACTAGACCTAAACCTATTTCGTATTGGAATTCAGCGTATGTTCTATTCCCTTCAGGGAACATCATCAAGTTGCCACCCTCTTTTGCAACTTGCATCATGTCTTGAATGCAGCCTAAATCAGTTGTGCCTTTTTTCATTGGCAAAGGTGCAAATATATGATTTAGTAATTTATAAATCCATCCAGTTGTAGTTATTGAATCCGTGCAAACGAAATGAAGAAGTTTATTAAAAGATAAGGAAACAAATAAAGGATCTAAACCAGCTTGATGGTTAGATAATACGAATACTTGTTCACCCTTTTTAATTTTGTATTTTCTTCCTCTTTTAAATCCATAGAATTTATCAATAAGGAATACGATCGGTTTTAATAAATGAAAGAAAAACGCGTGTCTTCCTTTAACAATCTTCTTTTTCTTTTTCTTCATAACTTGTTTTATTATATTCCTTTTTTAAAATTTGTAAAATTTTGCAAGAAAAAAAGAGGCAACAATTACAATTTTTGTTACCTCTTCAAGATTTTGTCTAATTAATTATTTAATTGGGTTTTCTGCTTGGATAACTCCATAGCCACCATCTTTACGATTATAAACAACTGAGATGCGGTCATCTTCTTTGTCTAAATAGAGGAAGAAGTCATGGCCTAATGCATCCATACGAAGTGCAGCTTCTTCAATTGTCATTGCTTGTAAATAATATGATTTAGCTCTAACGATAACATCTTTTTCTGGATCATCTGGATCTTCTTCAATTTGCGCAAAGTCAATATTTCTGCCAAGAGATTCTCTATCTGTTCTTCTATCCATTCTAGTTTTGATTTTTCTCATTTGGCCTTCGAGCTTATCAATAGCTAAATCAATAGCAGCATATAAGTCAGAATCGACAACTTCTGCTCTAATTGGCATCTGTGTAAAGATAGTAATTTCTACCTTTTGTTCTTCCCCGTGTACAGATACAACAGCACGGCATTCGACTTCGTCGTTGATTAAGAAGTACTTGTTCATTCTGCTAGTTTTCTTTTCGATAGCAGCTCTAATTCCTTCTGTGATTTCAACGTTCTTTCCGATAATTTGGTATTTCATAAAAATACTCCTTTCCCAAAATTATTGTGTACGAACATTTTTGATGATTTTATTATACCACTATTTTTGACATTGGGTTATAAAAGTAACAAGATTAGTAAAATATTTTACTATTGTTACACTAATAACTATTTGGACATTTGTAATAGTTTTGTCCAAAAGCGTCATCTAATAATTTATATGAATATAAACAATAATTAAAATAAGGATGAAAAAAATAAAGGAGAAATTTTTAATGAAAAAATTCGTTAAAGGCTTAGCAGTTTTAGGTGTTATGGCTTCTTTAGTCTCATGTGCTACAAAAACTGACTTCGCTACATTCAAAGAAAAAGCTGAAGCAGCAGCAAAAAAAGAAAGCCCATACACAAAGGCAACTGTTAAAGGAACATCAAAATCAGGTTCTTCTGAATCTAAAATCAACATTAAATATAGTAAGGGTAATACTTGGGCTCCAGTAGAAAAAGACGACTTAATTGTTGGAACAGCAATCGCTCTTGTTGTATTTACTCAAAACGTTGTTTTCTATGCAGGTGCTGAAGTTGAAGAAGCAACATATTATGCTGGTTCAACATTCAAATATGAATGCAAAGATCTAACTGTCAAATTCAATAAATATGGCCAAGTCACTTCATATGCAGGTGAAGGATACAATTTAACAGTTTCTTACTCTAAATAGTTTGAATCAATCAACAAAATAAGCTCTCATTTGAGAGCTTTTCTTATTTTCTTCATAAAAACTGCCAATTTGCTTTTTAATTTGAACTAATCTATATAAAATTAAATTAATTAAGAGAGGTTGATAATTTATGAAAAAATTCGTAAAAGGATTGGCAGTCTTAGGTGTAATGGCTTCTTTAGTTTCATGCGCTACAAAAACTGACTTCGCTACATTCAAAGAAAAAGCAGTTGCTGCTGCAAAACAAGAAAGTCCTTATGTCAAAGCTACAGTAAAAGGAACAGCTAAAGACAAAGGCTCAGAAACAAAAGTAAACTTCAAATATAACAAAAAAGGATTAATTTGGGTTCCAGCAGAAGCTGATTTAATAGCAACAACTATTGGAGCGGTTGTTTTTACAAATAACGTTGTTTTCTATGCAGGCGCTGAAGTTGCTGATGCAACATATTACGTAGGTTCAACATTCAAATATGAACTTGGTGATTTAACTGTTAAATTCAATAAATACGGTCAAGTCACTTCTTACGCAGGTGAAGGATACAAATTAACAGTTTCTTATTCTAAGTAAAAGAAAACCCACATTGTGGGAATTCTATTTAAAGTAGATATAAATGCCATAGCCATATCCAAATGGTTTATGGCTTTTTATATGCTCGATATATTTTCTTCTTAATGATGTATTATTTGGCAAATGATTTGGATCTCCATCATATAATGTGTCAAATAATCTCCAGATTTCGTTATAATCACTATTATCACCACTTTCGAATAAATCGTAATTGGAAGCAAATTTGGCGATATTAGAATCTTTACCAGCGAATTCTACAGTTGTCGGGTAAAGTAACCAGGAGTGGCAAGTAAATGCTACATAGCCTTTATCAAAATATTTAAAGAAGAATTCACTTGCTGATTTATATGATTCATCAACTTCTTCTTTTAATAATTTAGTTTCGGTTCTTGGAATATGGACATTTAAAACATAATCACCTTGTTTTACTTTAACTATGCTATTTTGATATGTCCTATCAAATTTTCCTAATTCAAATTGTAGTCTACCAAATGTAAATCTTTTTAATTGATAGAAACCTTCATACCAACCTCTAGTAGATATGCCACATCGACCATAGCAAAGTTTGCATTCTTTTACTTTGTAAAGAATATCCTTAACAGTATTATTCCATATATCTAAAGAAATATTATTTTTGATGTAATATTCTTTCAAGATTTCAGTTAATGAAATAAGAACTATTAAACGATAAGAATATAAATCAATATTAGTTACTTTAGAAATTTCCTCAGTTTTAATAAGCAAGTCTTTAAAAGAATAATGGATATCTTTCTTATATGAATCTTCGATAGTTTCTAATTGCCTTTTAGCAATATCGTTATTCATAACAGTATCAAAAATATCCAATATTTCGTTTTGGAATTCTATTGGATATTCTTGGATGAATAAAAAGTTTTTTAAATATTCTAAAGTCATTTAATTACCAAAGAAGATTTCTAATTTCCTGTACTTTATCAAGTTTTTCCCAAGGGAGGTCTAAGTCAGGACGACCAAAATGACCATAGTTAGTTAATTTATGATATTCAAATGATGGATTAGTCATTGAGAAGTTTTTGCTAATCATACCAGGACGGCAATCAAATACTTTTCTCACAACTTCTAATATTTGCTCATCGCTATATTTAGCGGTCTTATAAGTTTTAATATTAATTGATAAAGGTTCTGGAACACCAATTGCATATGCGAGTTGAACTTGTAAACGATCAGCAACTCCTGCTGCCACTAAGTTTTTAGCTATATATCTTGCCATATATGAAGCTGTTCTATCTACTTTAGTAGGGTCTTTACCTGAGAAAGCTCCTCCACCATGTTCAGCAGAACCACCATAAGTATCGACAATTATTTTTCTACCAGTAACACCAGTATCACCTTTAGGACCGCCAATAACAAATCTACCAGTTGGATTAATAAATACTTTGTAATTTGTATTTAAGCCAAAGGATTTAGCGACTTTATCCATGATTTCTTCTTTAATATATTTCTTAAATTCAATCATATTAACATCTTCATCGTGTTGGACAGACATTAAGATTGTGTCGATTTTAATATTATTTGCGTCTGTATAATCAATTGTAACTTGGCTCTTCATATCAGGTCTTGCACCCTTAAATAAGCCTTCTTTTCTTAATCTTGTTGCTTCTCTAACTAATTTATGAGCAATGGAAATAGCTAAAGGCATATATCCTTCTGTTTCTTTTGTCGCATAGCCAAACATAATGCCTTGATCACCTGCTCCAACCTCTTCTGGTTTTTGTTGAGAAACACCCATATTAATATCACTACTTTGTCTTTTGACTCTAATTTCAATTTCAACTGTGTGATAATCAGTTCCTAATTCTGGGCGATCATAACCAATGTCTTTTAAGACATCTTTAACGATTTTGACATAATCAGGTTGAACATTACATGTAATTTCTCCCCCAATTAATACAAAATTATCACTTGCAAATACTTCACAAGCAACGTGACTTTTTGGATCGGCTTTTAAGCATGCATCTAAGATTGCATCAGCGATTTGGTCACATACTTTGTCAGGATGGCCTTCAGAAACAGATTCTGAAGTAAATAATAATTTTTCTTTGCTCATATTCATAAGCTCCTATAAAAAATGCCTCCCCATAATGATGGAAAGGCATAATCATTTCTTCCTTTACTCATCGCTCAGAGTTATGGGACTCTGCTAGAGAAGAGCACTTACTCATTGCTGAGAGTTGCTACCACGATATTTCATTCTCTTTTCCGTGGTTCTTGATAAGTGTGCTTATATTATATCTAATGTTTTTCTTTTTTCAATTATCTTTTACGAACAACTAGTTCTGGTTTATTTAATGTAACTTTATGATCATCCGGGATGCTTTCAAGTAAGAAGACATTTGATCCAATAACACAATTATTGCCAATGGTAATATCTCCTAAAATAGAAGCTCCTGAATAGATCGTGACATTATTTAATACAGTTGGATGTCTTTTTGTTCCCTTTAGTTCAATACCTTTAGCAAGAGATAACGCTCCTAAAGTAACGCCTTGATAAATCTTAACAAAGTTACCAATAATTGCAGTTTCACCAATGACAATACCAGTTCCATGGTCAATAAAGAATGGGGAACCAATTTGAGCGCCTGGATGGATATCAATTCCAGTTAAGAAATGCGCCTCTTCAGAGATGATTCTGGCTGTTACTTTCATATCCATTTCATAGAAAATATGAGCAATTCTATGATAAGCTATAGCCCTGAATCCTGGATAACACGCAATTACTTCATCTTTATCATCAACGGCAGGATCACTTAATAAAAAGAATTCTAAGTCATTAATTAAAGCATAATGTGCTTGCTTAATTTTCATTAAGAAGACATTCCAATTAATTGGAGAAGTAGTCGCACCTGGTAAAAATGGAATTAAATTAATATAGTTATCATTTAAGATTCCTTCATAAGTTTGCTTAGCAAATTCTATTGCTTCGTTTTTATTTACCATGTATATCTATCTCCTTTATCAGGGAATATCACTACTACTGCATCGTTTTTTAGTTTCTTTTCTAAAGCATAAGATAATGCACCGGTTAATGCCGCTCCACTAGAAATGCCACAGTCAATGCCTTCGATATCTCTAATCGCTCTTGCATAGTCAATAGACATTTGATCATCAACATCAGCGATGCAGTTAATAATAGATAAATCTAATATTGATGGAATAAAGTTTGCCCCAATACCTTGAATTTTATGTGGGTGAGCTTCACCTTTAGATAATAAAGGAGATTGAGCAGGTTCAACTCCAATGACCTTAATATCTAAATTGTGTTCTTTGATATATCTACCAATACCAGTAATAGTCCCACCAGTGCCAATACCTGCGACAACATATTTAACATCTGGACAATCTTTAATGATTTCTTCCATTGTTTGATAATGAGCTAAGTAGTTACTTGGTTGATTAAATTGGTCGAATAAGAATGAATTAGGTGTTTCTTTGACTAATTCTAAAGCTTTTTCTTCAGCTTCTTTCATGCCTCCATCAACAAGGACGAGTTCTGCTCCATATTGGGCAATCATATCTCTTCTTTGTTTAGACATGGAACTTGGCATGACAATCACGCATTTATATTTAAATATATTTGAATAATAGGATAAAGAAATACCAGTATTGCCAGATGTAGCCTCGATAATTGTGTATTTCTCTAAATCTAAATCCTTTTGGTAATTTAGAAGCATGTTATAAACAGTCCTATCTTTAATAGAGCCTGTTGGGTTAGAATTTTCTACTTTTGCCCATAATTGGAATTTTAATTTGCAAGCAGATTCAATTCCCATTAATTCAAAACATTCAGTATTTCCTGGAATATAATCTTCAAAATTCATAACAATATATTATCACACTTTCTTATAGAAAAGCACTTCGATTTGAAGTGCTTATTCTTATTATTTAGATGATTCTTCTAAAGCTTTAGATAATTGGTCAGGACAAGATGTTGGACGACCATTGCAACTAATACCTTTTAATCTACTCACGACATCTTCGACTTTCATTCCGATAACTAAAGATGAGATACCTTGCGTATTACCATTACATCCTCCAATGAATTGGCATTTTGTAATGATTCCATCTTCGTGTTCGACAATGATTTTACGTGAGCAAACTCCATGTGGAGTAAACTCAATTCTTGGCATAATTATTTAACTAAAGTTCCGTAGACAACACCGGCAGCACTTGCAGCGTTGCATTCATCTGTATCGATGTGACATGCTAATGCGAAGTCATCTCTAACTCTAACAACGACATCACCAAATGTTAATGCTCTACCATTTGTATCGAGTTTGAGTTCAACGATTTGACCATTTGTAACACCGAATTCAGCAGCGTCTGCTGAAGTCATATGGATGTGACGTTTTGCAACGATGACGCCTTCAGCAAGTTCAACTTCACCACAAGGTCCAACGAGTTTGCATGGAGCAGAGCCAGCAACATCACCGCTTTCTCTAACTGGAGCAACGATGCCTAATGTTCTTGCATCAGAGAAAGAAACTTCAACTTGATTAGCTTTTCTAACTGGTCCTAAGATTGAGCAATTTAATGCGCCTTTAGGTCCGATAACTTGTACTTTTTGATTAGATGCGAATTGACCAGGTTGGCTTAACATCTTTTTAACTTCTAACTGTGCACCTGCACCGAATAATACTTCAAGAGCTTCTTGAGTAACGTGAACGTGTCTTGCACTTGTTTCAACGAGAATTTGTTTCATATATAATTTCCTCTTTTTTCCGTTATCTATTTTAACAAAGTTAATAAAAAAGTATATAAGAAACGCGTAGAAAGTATTTTTTAATTGATTTTTATTTGGTAAAAGTTAAAACTTAAAAAGAGCAAAGGAGGAAGACATATGGAAGAACTAGTCGATTTAGAAGGTTTAAATGAAAAACTTCATGAAGCAATTGTTAATAGGCAGGCATCTGCTCTTCGAGAAATTTTCGAAGTAACACCAGCAATCGATATTGCAGAAGCAATGGAAGAAGTCGACAAAGTTGAAGACTTCATCTATATTTTCCGTGTCGTTCCTGCAGAATACACAAGTGATTTCTTTGCCGAATTAACAGATGATCAACAAGAATTAATCATTAAATCTCTATCAGATAAAGAACTTATCAAACTTCTTGAAAACTCTTTCTCTGATGATATTGCTGATGCACTTGATGATATGCCTGCTAATTTAATTAGTAGAGTTTTAAAAGTTGCACCAAGCGATATTCGTAAAGATATTAACCAATTATTAAAGTATAAAGACAACACTGCTGGTTCTTTGATGCAGACCGAATATATTTCAATGCGCAATACAACAACTGTTGAAGATGCAATTAAAACAGTTAGAAAGATTGGCAAGGATGTTGAAACTGTTTATACAATTTTCGTCAAAGATTCAAAGCGTACTTTAGTTGGTACAGTTCTCCTTGATGATTTGTTATTCGCTGAAAATGATGAAACACTAGAAAATATCATGGATCGTGACTTTGTCACATGTAATGTTAACGACGACCAAGAAGATGTTGCTAATGCATTCAAACGTTATGACTTAACATCTATGGCGGTTGTTAATAATGAGAACAAAATTCTTGGCATCATTACTGTTGACGACGTTGTCGATGTTCTTGTTGATGAAGCTACTGAAGATATCGCCCACTTAGCGCAAATCTCCAGCATGGAAACACCATATTTAAAAACTCATGTATTCAAGATTGTTTTAAAGTGTTTGCCTTGGATTATTTGCTTAATGATTTTACAAGTATTCTCAACAATGATTCTTTCTGGATTTGATGAAGAAATTGCAAAATTCGCATTATTATCTGTCTTCACTCCATTAATTATGGATGCAGGTGGTAACTCAGGTGGACAAACCACTACTATGATTGTTCGTTCTTTATCACTTGATGAATTTGATAAAGGTGATTTTAAACGTGTTATTTGGAAAGAATTGCGCGTTGCTTCTTGTGTGGCTGCATGTGTTTCAACATTTGCCTTTGGTTGGTTATTATTAGAAATGACGGTTGGCATTGTTGATGTAAAAGCATATTTACCAGTAGTTCAGAATCTTGATAAAACCGGATTAATGCTTGTCATTGCTGGTTTAGTATCAGGAACATTATTTGTCACAATGATTATTTCAAGAATGGTTGGCTGTATGCTTCCATTCTTAGCAAAAAAATTAAAGTTAGATCCAGCCGTTATGTGTGGACCTTTAACAACTACAATGGTTGATATTGTTTCTTTATTAACATATTTCTTCCTTTGGACTGAAATTTTCTTACCAATTGTTGGTTTAGCTGTATAGGATGAATAAGAATAATTCAAACTTTATAGAAATACTTAAATTTATTGTTACTGGTGTAGTCTGTGCTTTACTGGATTATTTAACTTGCCAATTAGTATTAAAGCTATGTGCTTCATTAAATGATACTTGGAGCATGATTATATCCACTACTGCAGGATTCATTATTGGGGTTATTGGTAATTATTTCCTATCTACTTATTGGGTATTTAAAGGCAAACAAGATAGTAAAACAGTTAAATCAATATTATTTATTATTAAATTCGTTTTGTTATCAATTGTTGGCTTATTGCTTAGTGTTGGAACAATGAGCGTTTGTCAAATCATTTGCAATAAGGCATGGAACATTGACATATCAATTAGCCAATTAAATAAAATATTTACATTCACATTCTGGGGTGATGTTGTTTTTTGGGCATATTTCATTTCATTCTGTTTAAGAACATTAGTTGGTTTAGTTTGGAATTATCTCACAAGAAAGCATATTCTTTATAAGAAAAAATAGCATTTCCTTATTAAAAAAACATATATTAGACTTTTTCATATATAGTGATAGAATAATGAACAGAAAGGGGATTTATTTAATCATGAAATTAACAATCAAAAACATTTTAGTTTGGTGTGCTGGTTTATTAGCAATCGTAGCATTCTTCATGATGTTTGCAAATGCTATTAAATACGATAATGGAATCGCAGGCATCGCATACAGATCAGGAACAGATGTTTTATTCGGATGTAAAGAAGGATTAATTCAATATGAAGGTGCTGTTGGTTCATTCATTGGTTATCTTTTAGTTTTAATCGGTGGCATTTGTGCAGTTGTCATCTCTTTCATTATGAAAGATGAAAAAATGGCTAAAATCATTACATTAGCAGCTGCAGCATTAATCTTAGTTGGTGCTATTTTAGTATTCTGTGAAAAAGCAATGTTCTATGGTGCAAACAATGTCGAAGCTCCAAGCAATGCTTCATTAGCAGCTGGTCCAGTTGTTGCTGGTATCATGGCAATCATCTCTGCTGGCGCTTTAGCAGTTTCACAACTTGTTAAATTAGGTAAATAATCTAACTGATTTTATTAACATTAAGGCACTCGATTGAGTGTCTTTTTGTTTTCTGATTAAATATAAATATTGTATTTTTATTTGCTTTTGCTAAAATAATCAAGCATACAAAATGCAATGCGCGAGTGGCGGAACTGGTAGACGCGTACGTTTGAGGGGCGTATAGGGTATCCTATGTGAGTTCGATTCTCATCCCGCGCACCATTAAGTTCAAATGAGGTATATCCTCTTTGATAAAGTGTAACTCCCAAACATTTGTTGATTACACAAATATAAGCATTCCTAAAGCTAAGGCTTTCTGGTTGGGACCTGTGTTTGCTTATAGAAATTACTCCGAAAAGGAGTTTTTTTATTACAAAAAAGTGGCGTGTTAATAACGCCACCCAACATTTATTTATTCAATGTTGTATTTATCCAATAACAATTTGTCGATTTGTTGTCTATCTTCTTCGCTTAATTTCCAATTAGGGATAGGTTTAGTAAATTTACCTAATGGTTTATCTTTAACTAAATCAACACTCATGAAGCAATCAGCGTCGTCGTTTGGATTAGGATTAACAATCTTTATAAATTTGTTTGGTCTTGATAAGACATATTCAATTGAATGGGTAAGATTGAATCCTGATAATAGAGTTCTGCCATTCTCATCAATTGTTTCTTTAACAACGACTATGAGAAATGGATGATATTTAGCAACTCTATATCTTCTAAAATGATAATTGCACTTTTCCATTGCTTTTCTCCTTTCTGGTGTTTTTAAAGGAGAAACAAAAAGCCGCCCCACATAAAACACCTATTTTTGTAACTAACTGCTAGCATCCCTGCTAACCATAGTTACTGGTGTTTCATCTTCCGTGAGATGGCCACATATTCAAATACTAACGTATTTGTGTGGAGCGCGGTGATCCTCTTGATAATATGAGCGTCTGCTTACGCGACCCCTTCTCATAAAACCTCATATCACTACTGGGCGATACTTTCCACATTAGTAGATCCTAACACTAAGCAATATAACCGGTGGTCCATATTTTTCGGTTGTTGTATTACTTAGATACACATTTTGCCAACGATAATGTCATTCCCGTGGGTCGTCTATATTACTATAAATAGTATAGCATATTTGATTAATCAAATATACATTATTCTAAATAATTTTTAATATCTACTCCTGCTTCTTTTAAACGTTTGTCGCATTCTCTATAGTATTTACGGTATATCTTGTAGATACCTTTTTCTTTTCCATTAATATATGGGAACTCTATATTTTCATCTTTAATTAAATTTTCAACGTGATATGAGCCATTAACTTTCCAACCCCAGTTAAATATACCTGGTTTAATCGCAGACTTAGGGCAATTAAAAGAGCACGATACACACAAAACACATTTCGTGCCAAATTTGTATTTATCACCAACTTTTGTAATATTTCCTGTTGGGCAATTGTTTATGCAAGCATTACAACCAATACATTTTTTATAATCAACTTTAAATGCTTTACCATGAATATGTGCGAAAGGTTGTTCAATTCTTACAATAGGCGCATACCACTTTTTATATACTGGCTGTCTGACTTTATATCTTTTTCCATGTTTAATTTCTTCACAGTTAATATGGGATAATGCTTTTGCATAGACCCACATTTGTTTTGCCATTGGATCAACATGTCGATAAATCATGTTATAAGGCATAACTATATGTCTTTCAATACAGACATCAAACCCTTTCTTTTTGATAATTCGAATAAGCTTTTGAGAAGAACAATCGTTTAAATGTAATCCTTCTCCACTTGTTTTAGCGATGTATGTAGGTAATTTATCTACGTTAGGCAGCTTTTTAGCGAATTTAAGCACGATTTCTGGTGCATTAAAGCCGTGAATCGGGTAAGAGAAAATAACACGCTCAAAATCGTTAGGATTAGGGATTTCTTTATTATCTTCTCTTATGAGATGAATTGTCGTATCACCTAATTCTTCTTGATATAGTTTTGAAACGCGTAATGAGTTACCAGTACCTGTAAAACAATAGATAATCGTTTTCATTATTTATATTCAATAAAGTCCTCATCTTCATTAGGAAGAGGATAGACATCATTCTCTTCTTCTTTAGTGTGGGTATCATAATAAATTTGGGCAAAGAAAGGTGAATTCTTTGCTAATTTACCATATGCCCATGGGCTTGGTTCTGCACATATTGGGCACCAGTAGCCACCACGAAGAATAGCAAATATGCTTGCTTCAAATTCGTGTCCTTCATAGCATACCCACTTACTTTTTGTTCTTATATCACCTGGCTTATAGTCTTTTGCTAAGCAATGACCACCTCTAAAGATTGCGGCGTTTTCTAAATCTTCATATGTGAGTTCTTCTAACTTCTTAGTTCTATCATAGCCATGATCGAGCAATAATCCGTGTTCAACTGGATAATTATTTTCTTTCATTGAAGCATAGTCGCATTCACTTCCATCAGGTAATTTTCCTTCGGAAAGTAAATATGTATTACTCCAGTCTTCTTTGATGGAGTTATATGCGTCTTTTCCTCCGTAGAATGCTTTGACTCTACCTTCTTTATTATGTTCAATCCAATACATTGGAGCATTAGTATTCTTTCTATATAATTTCTTGAAAGCAAAATAAGATATGACCTTAGGAGGAACGATTTTGCCTAAAGAGAAATACCAATATCTTTTTGCCATTCTATTCCAATATGCATCAAATGATTCTCTTCTAAAATCTAACCAATCATTTAGTTCATCACTATCGAGATACCACATTGCATGGAAATTTCTTGGGATATTCCAATTTGGTTTAAAGAATGTTTTAGCGTTTCTTCCAAGTTGAGAAAAACCTCTATCGAATGTTTCATATCCTGTAGCTTTACAAGATTTGCCGCCTCCAATGTTATAAATATTGTTCCAGAAGCCATTTAATTTATTTTCTAAATCTTTTTCTACTAAATGTTCAATCATAAGACCACTATCGCGATCAGTAACCCATTCAAGGCAGCAGTTCCAAGAAGTGTGGAACATAAGGCCATCTTTTAAATTATTAATGAACATGTATTTATGTAAAATACCTGTTTGTCTTAAAGATATGAAGTTATTTAATCCACTTTCAATGACGCATCTTTCTGCTTTCATTTTGTACATGGAATAGTTGTCATAATCGCTAGAAATAAGTGGATCGCCAACAGAACCATAGAAATGTGGATAACTTCTATTACCATATAAAGCAACGGTAGCTATATTAACTAATTTAATTGTGTTTCCTAATTCCAAGATTGCTTTAACGATATTTTCTGTACCAACTTGATTGGATAATCTTGTTTGTTCTTTATGATGATCACTTTTTGGAGGAATCATAGCAGCACAGTGGATACAGTATTTGCTATCCTTTAATAATTTCAAACAATCTTCATAGTTAGAGATATCACCTGAAAACATCTCAATTCTATCTTTATATTTTCTTAATGTTTGCTTTAATTCCTTAGGAATTCTTTTTTCTTTATTAAATCTTATAGCGCGTACTTTAAATTTATAGGAAGAAGACATTAAATGAGAAATGACTTCTAATCCCATCGCGCCGGTAATGCCTGTTAAAGCAATTAGTTCATTCATAATTATTTTCCTTATATATTTGATTATATCAAATGGGTATATTGACATAAACAAAATTAATGTGACACATAAATTGTATTAGTAATAGTATTTCTTTACAACTTATATAATAGTAGATATTATACAAATCAGGTGAGCAATATGATTAAACTATTATGTGATACAGCTAGTGACTTTACCTTAAAAGAAGCAAAAGAACTAGGCATTGAATTAACTCCAATGACTGTAACTTTTGGTGAAAAACAATACAAAGATGTATTCGAGCTTTCTAATGAAGAATTTTTTAAGATGCTTGTAGAAGGTAAAGAATTTCCTCATACATCACAAATTCCACCATTCCAATTCCAAGAAAAATTTGAAGAATTAACAAAGGATGGGGATGAAGTAATTTGTATCACAATGTCTAGTAAACTATCAGGAACATATCAAAGTGCTTGTTTAGCGGCAAATGATTTCCCAGGAGTAAGAGTTGTTGATAGTTTAAATGTAACTGTTGGAGAAAAAATCTTAGCGTTATATGCTTTAAGACTTATCAAAGAAGAAAAATCACTTGATGATATTGTAACAACATTAGATAAAGCCACGATGGATATATCCCAAGTCGCATTATTAGATACTTTTGAATATTTGAAAAAAGGTGGAAGAATTCCTGCCGCGGTTGCATATATCGGTAATGCTTTGCATTTGAAGCCAGCAATCGAGATTAGAGATGGTATCGTTAATTTCTTAGGTATTGCTCGTGGTAGTAAAAACGGACACAACAAAATCAGAGAAAAAGTTGCAGAATATGGAGGCATTGATTACTCATTACCTGTATCAGTTGCATATTCTGGATCATCAGATGAATTAATTGAAAAATATATTAATGACTCTCCTGACTTATATGAAGATAGAAGCCTTCTTCATAAAACATTAATTGGTTCAACAATTGGAACACATATTGGTCCAGGAGCTATTTCCATCGCATTCTTTAAAAAGAAAGATGAGAAAATTAAGGGTAAGAAAGTCAAAGACAGCATCTTTAACAAAAAGTCAAAAGAAGAAAAGAAAAAGAAATAGGCAATACTGCCTATTTTTTTTAAAAAAACAACAGATTACTCTATTGCTTTTTTATTTAAATTAGAATTCTTCAACGTCAAATCCTTTAAGAATTTTAATTAAAGGAGCGACATTTTTATGAACATTTCCTTCTTCGAAAGGATTTCTTAATTTGTTCATTGCAAGAAGTTCTGTAAACGGAGCCTTACCACCACACTTACAAAGTTTGATGTACTTCTTCCATGTTTTTTCATGGTTCTTTTGATCTTCAATTAAGAATTGGAAGGCAACTACTTGAGCTAATGTGTAATCAATGTAATAGAATGGGCTTCCAAAGACATGAGATTGTCTTAACCAAGTTGTACCTTTGTTTAAAGTTGGGCAATCATCAAATTTCTTATGTGGAGTATATCTAGTTTCAATTTCTTTGAATTTTGTACATCTTTCTTCATGAGTTGCTTCTGGATGTTCGTATACCCAATGTTGGAATTCATCAATGGTAATGCCATAAGGTAAGAATTCAATAGCATCACATAAATGTGAGTATTTAGCTTTTTCAGCATCTTTGCCAAAGAATCCTTCCATATAAGGCCACGCTAAGAATTCCATAGACATCGAATGAATTTCACAAGCTTCTAGTGTTGGAGATTGATATTCTGGGACTTTAATATTTCTAGAAAGATATGCTTGGAAAGCATGTCCACCTTCATGAGTTAAAACATTAACATCACCTTCAGTGCCATTGAAGTTAGAGAAAATAAATGGAGCCTTATATGTTGGGAAATAAGTACAATATCCACCTGGGGATTTGCCTTTTCTTGCTTCGAGATCCATCAAATGATGATTTTGCATGAATTCAAAGAATACTTGAGATTCGTTTCCTAAAGCAGAATACATTTTATGAGCTTGTTCAACTAAATATTTTGCATCGCCTGCAGGCATAGCGTTGCCGCTTGCAAACATTAAATTATAGTCATATGTTTGAGGCTTCTTAATTCCTAAAGCCTTCATTTGCTTTTTGTATAATTTTTGTGCAACTGGGACTACTTCTTTAGCAATTTGTGCTCTATAACCTTGGCAATCTAAAGCATTATAGTCAGTTCTACCTAAACGTAAATAGCCAAGTTCAACGAAGTTTTCAAAACCAAGTTTTTTAGCCATTTCTGTTCTAAGTTTTACTAACTTATCATAGATGCCACCAATTTTTTCTTCGTGTTCGCCAAGCCATTTATCCATTGTGATAGCAGCTTCTTTTCTTGTTGCTCTATCTGCATCTTGCATATATTTTCCAAGTTGAGAAAGATTGAGTTTTTCTCCTCTAAAATCAACTTGAGCAGAGCCTAAAACAGATTCATATTCAGAGACAAGTTTATTTTCTTCAATACATTCGTTAAGGATTTTATCATCGAATGATTTTAAAGAATTGTCATACATCTTAAAGAGATATTTGCCAAATTCTTTTTCTAATTCTTCACGATAGCTAGCCTTTGTTAAGATTTTTGCAAATTGAGTGCTATAAGAAGAGATGATTGGTGATAATTCATCACATCTTTCTTGTGCTTTTTTATATGTTGGATTTTGAGTATCACATGAATATCTAACAAAGATAATAGACATATCATTTGTTAATTGAGATGTGAATTTATTCCAATGTTTAATAGTAGCTTTTGCTTCTTGAGCATTGCTGCAATTATTTAATTCTTGAATCAACGATTCAAATTTCTTTCTTAAACGCTTTTCAGTAGGGACGTTAAGAGGATATTCTTCAAATTTGAGATCTAATTCTTTCATTTGAAACTCCTTTCTAAATTATTCGTGGATAATTAATGAATCTTCTGTCATTTCAGCTGGCTTTTTAGCACCTAATAATTCGATGATTGTAGGAGCAATGTTAGCAAGCTTTCCGCCTTCTTGAACTAACTTGATATCTGTTCTATTAATGCACAATGGAACAAGGTTAGTTGTATGAGCAGTGAATGGTTTACCATTCTTATCTAAAATTTCTTCAGCGTTGCCGTGGTCTGCTGTAACGATTAATGTAGCTCCATTAGCGTTACACCAATCGATAATTTTGCCCACACAAGCATCAACTGTTTCAACAGCTTTAACGCATGCTTTTTCAACAGCGGTATGACCAACCATATCGCAGTTAGCAAAGTTAAGAATGACAACATCTAAGTAGTCTTTTTCTAATTCTTTCATTAATGCATCTAAAACAAGTGGAGCACTCATTTCAGGTTGTAAATCATAAGTTGCAACTTTTGGTGAGTTAATTAATACACGAGTACAATTCTTTAATTCAGGTCTTTCTTTACCATCAAAGTTCATTGTTGCATCGAAGAAGAATGTGACGTGAGCGTATTTTTCAGTTTCTGCAATTCTTAATTGTGTATAGCCATTATCTGCTAACCAAGTACCTAAGATATTTGTCATCTTTGGTAATTCGAATGCAATTTCACCTTTAACTGATTCCGCATATTTCATTGTGCAGACATAATAGATTCCTTTTAATTTATGAGCAGGTTCATATGCTTTCCACATTGGTGTTCCATCAGCTTTAAGAGCAGGTGTCTTATAGAAATCAGGATTTGTGCATAATGTAGAGATTTGAATTGCTCTATCAGGACGATAGTTCATAAAGATAATTGCGTCATTATCTTGGATTCTGCCATCGCAATTTGCATTGAATTGTGGGATTAGGAATTCATCGGAAGCTTCTTTTCCCATCTTTGGTAAATTTTCATATTGAGATTTGAAGTATTCATGGTAGTCTGTAAAGCTTTCTCCGTCATGGTCAACCATAACTCTATAAGCAACATCAACTCTATCCATGTTCTTATCTCTATC
This sequence comes from Bacilli bacterium, assembly GCA_045600585.1. Taxonomy (GTDB): domain Bacteria; phylum Bacillota_I; class Bacilli_A; order RFN20; family CAG-826; genus JAZRYE01. The sequence goes on from JAZRYE010000032.1 coordinate 39,490, forward strand.
CATGACCCAGTAACGACCACCGATATCTGCAATGTGACCAAAATTGAGTTCATCCATCTTTGCTTGGATCATATCGACATAAGAAGCACCAGCTTGTGGAGCAACATCTCTACCATCCATAAAGCAGTGAACAAATACATCGTTTAAGCCTTCGTTCTTAGCCATTTCGATCATTGCTAAGATATGACGAATGTGAGAGTGAACACCACCATCACTAGTTAAACCAAAAATGTGTAACTTGCTATTGTGTTCTTTTGCATAAGCAATAGCTTTCTTGTATTTTTCATTTTCGTAGAATGTACCATCTTTAATGGCTTTATTAATTAAAGTTAAGGATTGATAAACAATTCTTCCGGCACCAATATTCATGTGGCCGACTTCAGAGTTACCCATTTGACCATCAGGCAATCCGACATATTCACCAGATGCGTTGATCTTAGTGAATGCATATTTGCTGAAATAAGCATCTAAATTAGGTTTCTTTGCTTCATTAATAGCGTTGCCATTGTTATCTTCTCTGATACCATAGCCATCCATAATGCAAAGAATAATAGGTTTTTTATTCATAGTTTGATCCTCCAAACGTCTTTTATCTTAATAAAAAAAGAATCATCTAGCAAGTTAGATGATATCTTTTGTTTTAACTTTTAATAATAACCAGAGGAATCGCCATGGTAAGAATCTTATCCAATAGTTATAACCAATGATGTCAGCGTTATATATCGCCATATATTTTCTATAAATCTTATCTTGATCAACAATGTTTCTTTTTGCTTGAACAAAATCTGGATTATCTTTTAGTTCAGGATGCATAGCAGCAATCTTAAGTCCTTCTTCTTTAAGATAGGTTAAAGTTTCTCTAGCTTTTGCACACTCTGGTCTACTTTGTCCAACCAAATCTTGTATATTGATATCGTTCAATATTTCATAATATCTATTATCTACATCAATTCCAGCCTTTTTTATAGCCTTGAACATAAACTTGATATCTTCTAGTTTAGCAGCAAGAATAATGGCAAAACCTTTTTCATGCTTTTGTAGGCTATGTTTAAAGAAGGAATAGAAGATTAAATTCATCACTAGAAGTAATAAATAAAACAAGAAACAAGCTGCGACGACAATAATAACAATTTTGACTGCTTCTGGCATATTCTTCCTCCGTGTAGCGAGATTTTATCATATTTTATAAATAATGTTAACAATAGATGGTTTTGTAAAATTTGCTAATATTATCTTTTTGTGATAATATTTGTTTGAGGATTTACTATGGATGAATTATTAAACGAAGATAAACCTATTGTTGCTATCATGTATGACTTTGATAAAACACTTTCAAAAACTGATATGCAAAACTTTAAGTTCATTAATGATTTAGGAATGACTCCTGAAACTTTTTGGAACTTAACTTCCGAATTCACTAAAGAAACCAAGATTGATAAGATTCTTGCTTACATGTACATCATGATTCGAGAAGCAAAGAAAAGAAATATTCCTATGACTCGTGAATATTTAAATTCTTGTGGAAAAGACATTGGTTTTTTCAGAGGAGTATTGACTTGGTTTAAAAGAATTAATGAATACGGAGAGAAAAAGGGCGTTAAGGTTGAACATTATCTCATTTCATCGGGTACAAAAGAGATGATTGAAGGATGTCCAATTTTTAAAGAATTTACCAAAGTATATGGATGTGAATTCTTGTTTGATGAAAACGGAGAAGCATTCTGGCCTAAAATGACAGTTAACTACACTCAAAAAACTCAATTCTATTTCCGAATTCATAAAGGTGCAATTGATGAAACTGATGACTCAGCAGTCAACACTAAATACACAAAGAACAGAGTTCCATATAGAAACATGATCTATATTGGAGATGGAATTACTGATGTTGCAGCAATGACATTAGTTACTCAAAACGGTGGTCATGCGATTGCGGTTTATTCAAATAAAGAAAACACTGAAACCAGCAAAAAGATTTACGAAGAAGAAAGAGTTAAATTCATTGCTAAAGCAGATTACTCCGAAGGAAGTAAGTTGGATACTGTTGTGAAATTAATCATTGATTCCGTTTCTATATCAAACCAATTAGATGAAGAAGAAAGAATACTCGCTGGTAAAATTAATAAATAGCAAAAACATAATATAGATAAAAGGTAGTCAATTTGGCTACCTTTTTGATTACGCGAGTGATACAATTTACGCATAGATATATGGCCTACGCGATTATTTTACTTTCTGGAAGTTCAACAAGATTTAAAGGAGAAGAACCAAAACAATTTACCAAAATTAATGGTAAGCCGCTTTTTATGTATTCTCTTGAAACTTTTTTGTCACATCCAGAAATTGAAAGAATTGTTCTTGTCACATTAAAAGACTATGTCGATTATGTTAAAGAAATAATTCCAAGCAATAAACCGATAGATGTGATTTCCGGAGGTAATTCAAGAAGAGAATCATCTTATTTAGGAATCAAGCATCTTTGTAATGTAGAAGGTAATAGCAAAGTGTTAATACATGATGCAGCAAGACCTTTAATTACATTAAGAATGATTGATGATTTATTAAAATCATTGGATGAATCAAATAATTCAACAATTGCTTCCGAAATGAATAACACATTGATAGATGTCAATGGTAACTATTTAAATAGAAGTAAGATTAGAACCATAGAAACTCCTCAAGGATTTATTTATAGTCCACTACTTAAAGCACATGAGACAGTCACTAAAGAAGTTACAGATGACACGATGTTGCTTAACGAAATTGGTTATCCAACAAAACTAGTTTTATCAAATTCAGTTAACTTAAAAGTAACCAACAAAGAAGACATTCTTATCGCCAAAGCTATATTGGAAGGGAGAAAAGGATGAAATACGAAGTTGGGCAGTTAATTACTGGCACTGTATACGCAGTCAAACCTTATGCCTTATTCCTCAGTTTTTCTGACGGGGCAACAGGGTTATTACATATTTCCGAAATATCCGATTCGTTTATTAGAGATATCGAAAGATATGGAACTGTTGGAGATAAAATAAAAGTTAAGATTGTCTCTATTGATAAGACAAATGGATTTCTAAGATTATCATTAAAGAAAGTTCCACAAGAAGAGGCTTATAGCACTCACGAAAATTCAAATAGAAGCAAGGTAAATGTAACAAAAGATGATTTTAAACCGCTCGAAGAAAAACTTCATGGTTGGATAGATGAAACTTTAATTAAAGCAAAAGGAGAAAAAAATGATTAAGTTAGTTTTAAATAAAGAAATGAATCAAGATATCCTTAATGGATATAAAGATTCTGTTAAGAAAATCAATCAAATGATTGATGACAAGTCAGGAGCAGGAAATGATTTCTTAGGTTGGGTTGATTGGCCTGTTTGTTATGACAAAGAAGAAATGGCAAGAATGAAAGAAGATGCTAAATATGTTAGAGAAAATTTTGATATTCTCGTCGTATGTGGCGTCGGTGGCTCTTATTTAGGTGCAAGAGCAGCATTAGAAGCACTAAATGGAGTCAAGAGTAATGACAAGCTTGAAGTCATTTTTATGGGCCAAACATTCTCACCTAACTATGTTGCTCAAGTCATGAATTATTTAAAAGGAAAGAACTTCGCAGTCAACGTTATTTCTAAATCAGGAACAACAACAGAAACTTCTATCTCTTTCCGTTTATTAAAAGAATTACTAGAATCACAAATCGGCAAAGAAAAAGCAAAGAAAGCAATCTATGCAACAACAGATAAGGCAAGAGGTGCTTTAAAAACTTTATGCAATAAAGAAGGCTATGCAACTTATGTCTTGCCTGATGATATCGGTGGCCGTTATAGCGTTCTTACTGCAGTCGGTTTATTCCCACTTGCATGTGCAGGTATCGATGTTGAAGCAATGCTTGAAGGCGCAAAAGAAGCAAGAGCAGCTTATGATAATGCTGATTTAGATAATAATCAATGCTATCAATATGCTGTAACAAGAGATTATATGTATAGACATGGCAAACCAGTTGAAATGTATGTCACATATGAGCCTCAAATGAGTCAAATTTCTGAATGGATTAAACAATTACATGGTGAATCAGAAGGTAAAGAAAAGAAGGGTTTATTCCCAGCTTCCGCAACATTCTCAACAGATTTACATAGTTTAGGTCAATTCGTTCAAGATGGCACACCATTATTGTTTGAAACAATTATTAATGTTGTTAACCCAAATCAAGATATCGTTATTCCACATGACGAAGATGATCTTGATGGTTTAAATTACTTAGAAGGTAAAGACTTAGCTTTTGTCAACCAAAAAGCATTTGAAGGAACATTAAAAGCTCACGAAGAAAATGGCGGAGTTCCATGTAATATCATTTATATAAATAAATTAGATGCAAAAACATTGGGTCATTTATTCTATTTCTTCATGAGAGCATGCGCTATGGCAGCATATATGTTAGACATCAATCCATTTAATCAACCAGGCGTTGAAATCTATAAAAAGAACATGTTCCATCTCCTCGGTAAAAAAGGATATTAATATAAAACATAGTTATTAATGAAAAAGTCGCATGAAAAAAGTGCGATTTTTTTATTGACTATATTTATTTATAAGTGATATATTTATTAGGCGCATATTGATAAATCGGATGCTTAGCTCAGCTGGGAGAGCATCACCCTTACAAGGTGGGGGTCGTGGGTTCGAGCCCCTCAGCATCCACCATTCTTATGCGAAACTTACCCTTATAATGGGAGGGTAGCGAAGAGGCTAAACGCGGCAGACTGTAAATCTGCTACCTACTGGTTTCGGCAGTTCGAATCTGCCCCCTCCCACCACTAAATTGCTTGGGGTGTAGCCAAGCGGTAAGGCAACAGACTTTGACTCTGTCATCTCACTGGTTCGATTCCAGTCACCCCAGCCATTTCACTCTCTAGCTCAGTCGGTAGAGCACTTGACTTTTAATCAAGGGGTCTGGAGTTCGAATCTCCAGAGAGTGACCAAAACATGCCCAGGTGGCGGAACAGGTAGACGCACAGGACTTAAAATCCTGCGGTAGCGATACCATACCGGTTCGATTCCGGTCCCGGGCACCATTTGGAAATAAGACCTTCTTCGGAAGGTTTTTATTTTGCAATTTTACATTGTAAATAATACAATGTAGGCATTATGTAACATTAAGTTTGCATAGATGTCACAAATTATTTATATTAAATAAAGATTTAAAAGGGGATAGATTATGAAACACCTTATCGTTACAAATAGTTCCGCTGGAACAAATAAAAATAAAGAAGCTTTTAATGCTGCAATTAAAGAAGCATTCGATGGATTAGATTACGAAGTATATGAAACAACTGCTCCAAGAAGCCAAGTTGAATTCTTAAAGAAATATTTAGAAGAACATAAAGATGAAACAGTTAGAGTCTACGCTTGTGGCGGAGATGGCACTGTCCACGAAACTGCTAATGGATTAGTTGGTTTTGATAATGCTGAATTAGCTATTTATCCAGTTGGTACTGGAAATGACTTTGTCAAAGCATATGCAGAAACAAAAGATTATGATGAAATTGTCACTGGCAAAGCAGGTGAAAAGAGATTTAAAAACCTTAAAGGTTTAATCAATGGCGTTGCTCACCCAATTGATGTTAGTAAAATTTCTGGTGGAGAGCTTAAAGAACCTTGGTATTCCATTAACGTAATCAACTTTGGTTTTGATGCAATTGTTGGTGCACGTGGTAATTATTATAAAGAACACGGCGTTCCTGCTGATGCAAAAGCAAAAGAACAAGATCCATATAAATATGCATTAAATCATGATGCTATGAAACATGGTAGATTCAATGACACAGAAGTTTTTGCTGATGGCGAAAAATTAAATGAAAAGCAAATCCTTTTAGGAACAGTATCACAAGGTCAATTCGTTGGTGGATCTTTCTGGGCTGCACCTAAGAGTGATAACACAGATGGTTTAATGGATGTTTGCGTTTTAAAAACAATGACTTTCTTAGGATTGGGAATGATTATTGGTACATACACAAAAGGCAAACACTTAAATAAAAAGAGAAAGAAAATTGCTTATAGAAGGGTTAAGGAAGTTAAAATTGTTGCCCCACAAGACATTGATGTTTGTATTGATGGCGAAATGACACGTGGCAAAGAATTCACCATCACATGTGTTCCAGGAGCAATTAAGTTAGTTATTCCACAATAATTATGTTTATTGAGATATTCGACATTCTTGTCGGTATAGCATTAGCTATTTTTGGTAGTTTATATTTTTGGCCAGTAACTCATGGTTATGATTTTTATCGACCAATCGTTTTATTTATTGCCGGATATGTAGCTGCTTTCTTATTTATGTTTTTCTTCTTTGCCTGTGTTGGCTGGTGTCAAAAAAAGGAAGAACAATATAAAAAAGTAAATAGATTTGCAAGATTCTTTCTAACTAACGGAGTTTGGTTCATTTGTTATCATAGCCATACAATATTAGAAATCCATGGCAAAGAAAAATTACCAAAAAACGAAAAATTCTTATTTGTTTCAAATCATAAAAGTAATTTTGATCCAATGTTTATGATTTGCCGTATGGGAATCAAAAATTTAGCACTTATCACAAAAGCTAGTAACTATAAGATTCCTGTTGGAGGTCATTTCTTGCCAAGAATAAGTTATATGGCACTTAATAGAGAAGACAAACTTCAATGTTTAGAAAAATTCAAAATTGCTTCTGATTTAATTTCTAATGACATTTGTTCTGTTGGGGTTTATCCAGAAGGAAAAAGAAATCCAGATATCGTATTAGGCGACTTTCATGAAGGATGCTTCAATATTGGTATTCATGCAAAATGCCCTATTGCTGTTATTACAGTAACTGGAACTGAAAATATTCATAAAAGATATCCAAGATTTACTAAAGTAATAATTAGAGTTGAGAAGGTATATCGTGAAAGCGATTATGCCGGAATGACAGCACAAGCCTTATCAGATGAAGTTAGACAAATTATGCTAAATAGATTAGATAAGCAAGCGTAATGCTTGCTTTTAAATTATTTCGAAAAGTATCGATTATTAACAATTAATAAATTTCTAATTTTTAATTAATATATTTTAGTGATATATTCATTCTATGGAAAATTTTGAAATTACAAAAATTTTAGGACCAGATGCTAAAATCATTTCCAAAATGCAAGGTGGAATGATGAATCTTTCTTATTTGGTTAAAGCCTTAGATAAAGACTATATTTTATACATATCTACTCCTGAAGCTAACCTAATGGTTAACAGAGAAAAAGAAAAGAAAGATCAAGAAATCATCTATTCTCTTGGCATCACTAGCAAGAATATTTATTTTGATACAAAAAGAGGCATTAAGATAAACGAATTCATTAAAGGTGATTCATTAAACAACATTAATGAATACGAGCCTAAAAAGGTCGCAAATCTATTAAAGAAGTTACATGAAAGCAAAATTCTTTCTTCAGAAGACTATTTACCATTTAATAGATTATTAAAATATAAGAAAGAAGCTCTTGAAGTAGCTGAATTAGCTGAAGATTATTACAAGTTAGAAAAAGTCTTATTAGCAAATAAAGAATTCCTAGAAAAGCAAAAGAAAGTTTTGTCGCATAATGATGCTCAAAGAAGTAACGTTGTTAAAGGTGATGGTAACGAATATTACTTAATCGATTTTGAATTCGTCGGTAATAACGATGAGATATATGACATTGCTTGTTTCGGTAATGGCTTAGTTGAAGAAGGGTACGAAGTTTTAAAAGAATACTTTATCGAACCAACAAAAGAAGAAAAACAAAGATATTATTTATGGAGAATTTATCTTTCTCTTCAATGGTATCTAGTCGCGACAAGAAAGCATTATAACGGAGAAGGAATAAAGCATGGCTATAATTTTCTAGAAGTCGGTAAGCACTTCTTAGATAATGCATTAACAGCATATAGATATTATCAAGACCTTGAAAAGTAAGCACTTCTATTGAAGTGTTTTTCTTTTTTCACAAATATTATCGTTTTATTATTCACTTTTATTATTTTGTGGTAATATTTTTTGCGGTGATAAATATGGATAGTACAGAACAATTAATTATTGCAACATTAGATAAAATCAGACACTTCTTACAAAAAGATGGCGGAGATGTCGAATTCCAATCATTCAAAGACGGTATTGTTTCCGTTAAAATGAGAGGTGCTTGCCAAGACTGCGCTTATGCAGGAGCAGACATTAAAGACTTAGTAGAAGTCATCCTTCAAGAAGAAGTTCCTGGTGTCATCGAAGTAAGATTAGCAGACGAAGAAGTTAAATAATCTTATTGGGGTATAGCCAAGCGGCTAAGGCAGTGGGCTCTGAACTCACCATTCTTTGGTTCGAATCCAAATACCCCAGCCAAGACAAACAAAAAGCACTCATAAGAGTGCTATTTTTATTTGATAACATTTATTAAAGAAGAATGTTTTCTTTTCTATTGCAAGCAATATAACCGTTTCTGTTATATACATCTTTTCTATTATATTTAATAGGCTTGCCATTAGGTTCAATAAATACTCCACCAGCTTCTTCAACAATAATTTGAGCAGCAGCAGTATCCCATTCCTTTGTGTTTGGAGATGTACGATAAGTAATTTCAGCTTTACCATCTGCAATTGCACATGGTTTTAAAGATGATCCTAACTTTTCAATATGTTTGATAACATCCTTGTGCTTTTCCATTAATTCTTTTTCTTTATCCATCAAATGGAAAACACTTGTTAAGCAAGTTAAGTCTTCAAGTTTATCGTTAACATGCATCATATAAACTTTATCGTCTATACGATGGAATGCTCCATTTCCTTTACTTGCGTAATAAATTTCTCCAGTAGCAGGTACAACAATTACACCCACGACTACTTTATGTTTATATGCCAAAGCAATATTTGTTGTAAATTGTCCATCTCTAGCTACAAAGTCTTTTGTTCCATCAACTGGATCAACAATCCAAACATAATCATTGGAAAGTCTTTCTTCATTATCTTCACTTTCTTCTGTTAAAAAAGCGTATAAAGGAAATTCTTTATGAAGATATTCTCTAATCATCTTATCAGCTGTTTTATCAGCTAAAGTAACAGGAGAATCATCTTCTTTAATTTCAACATCAAACGGAGTGTTATAAATCTCCATAATTTTATCTTTTGCGAGTAAGCCAGCGATAATTGCGGCGTTTAATTCTTTTTCCCACATAACTAATTCTCCTTTCGATAATCTATGATTAATTTATCTAGATCTTTGATAATATCTTGAATGAGAGTTTCATTGTATTTAGCTAATGTACAGCCAGCTGCAAAACGATGGCCTCCACCAGAATGTTTAGCCATTAATGGTTGAATGACTGGTCCATTGCTACGGATTTCAGTTTTAACCCTTCCATCACTTGCTTCAGCAAAGCATGCCCAAATTGGGTATCCTTCAACATTACCTAATAAATTTACCATATTGGCAATTTGAAGAGATGAGTAACCGTATTCTACAAAATCTTCATGTCGTAATATGACATATAAAACGCCTTCTGGACTCTTTTGATATTTTGAGTAGAAAAGCGCTCTGATTTTGAATGTTACTTCATCAGTGACATTAAGAATATTTAATATAGTTTTTGGATTTGCTCCATGACTACATAAATAGCATGCATGACTATATAGCTTTGAATAATTCTCAGCGTATTGTAAGCGTCCACTATCAGTGAGAAGACCTAAATATAAAGCATTCGCACATTTCTTATTAATTCTAAGTTTTGATTCTTTAACAAAATCAATAATCATCTCTGAGGTTGAAGAAGATTTATCATCGATAACTTCAGGGCCTTGTTTAAATGTATGTAAATCAATATGGTGATCGATTTTTGCAAATGCTTTTGCAGAATAAATTCTTTTATCTTCCATTCTTGATAAATCATTGCCATCTAATAAGATTGCTAATGAATTAGCAAAAACATCATCACTTATTTCATCCGGTTTTCCAAGTAGGTCGAAAAATTTAGGAAGTCCACTTCCGACAATGTAAATTTTCTTATTTGGATAATTTAATTGAAGAACTTCTTTTAAGCCAATTTGACTTCCAAAGCAGTCTCCATCTGGATTGAAATGACCATTGATGACTATTGAATCATATTGTTCAATGAGTTTAAGAATGGATTCAAACATAATTAAAGAGTGTCAACGTCAGTAACGTCTGGTTCAATTTCGTCGCCTGATTCAGATTCTTTTGGTTCTTCAAAGGCAGCGTTATATTCCTTATCTTCTTCCTCTTCTTCTTCGTCATCATCTGCAGCTTCAACATCGCTATAAACGTCTTTCATATCAATGTGAACTTTGTCGAATGTGTGACGTGTTCTTAAATCCCATGAGTTTTCACCTAATGTAACAAATCTTCCGTCTAACATTAAGTTTGTGTAGAAACGTGAAACTTTTGAATCAGCTGTTTCTTTGTCAAAGCCTGCTTGTTCACAGACATAAGCCCACATTTCAGCAAAACTAACTGGGCCTTCTTTTTTGCTTACATATTCGTAAGCGATTTCAATTAATGATTTTGGCATAGTATTTTCCTCCTTGCCTTACATATGTACTGGTGCGCTTACACCAATTAGAGTTAATGCATTTTTCATCACTTGTTGAGCAGCTTTACAAAGCGCTAAACGAGATGAAGAGACCTCTATATTATCTCTATCAATAACACGGCATTCTGTATAGAAAGCGTGTACTAATTCAGCTAAGTCATGGATGTAGTTTGTAATTTTGAAAGGAGCTCTTTCTTTTGCAGCATCCGCGACAACGCTAGGGAAACTAGCGATATGTTTCAATAATGCTTTTTCACTTTCTTTTTCAAGCTTTGGAGCATTAATATCAAGTTCAATATCCTTGCCTTGTTCTAAGATAGAACATAATCTAGCATGAGCATATTGAGCATAATAAACTGGGTTATTTGAACTTTGTTCTTTAGCAAGGTTCATATCGAAGTCAAGGTGAGCACTTTGTGCGCGCATTGCGAAGAAATATCTCATAGCGTCAACACCAACTTCTTCACAAATATCGTGAAGAGTAATTGCATCGCCTTTTCTCTTACTTGCTTTAAATTCTTGGCCATCTTTAATGAATCTAACCATTTGAATTAATTCAATTTCTAATGCTTCTGGTTTATATCCATGCATCATAAGGGCAGATTTCATACGATTGATATAGCCGTGATGGTCAGCGCCTAAAACATCAATTAATTGATCGAATCCTCTCGACATCTTATTAACGTGATAGCAAATATCTGGCATAAAGTATGTATAATCACCATCACTCTTTTGAATAACTCTATCTTTATCATCTAAGAATGCAGTTGTTTTTAAATACAAAGCATTGTCTTGTCTATATGTGTATTCTTTTAAGAATTCGATTTCTTTTTCAATAGCGTCTTGGCCTCTAATCTTCTTTTCAGAAGAGAAGACATCGAAGTGAACTCTAAATGTTGTTAAGTGATCGATAATTCTATCGAGTTCAACTCTCATACCTTTTTCTTTGAAGTATTCAAGAACGTTTTCTCTTTCTAAGACTTTATCGCCTTCTTCTTTTATGATTTGTTCAGCGATTTCTTTAACATCTTCCCCATGATATCCGTCTTCAGGTAATTCAAATGGCATACCTAAAAGTTCTTTATATCTTTCTCTAACAGATTCACCTAGGTGAGTAATTTGAACACCAGCATCGTTAATGTAATATTCTCTTGTTACATCGTATCCAGCAAATTCTAAGATACGGCATAATGAATCACCATAAGCAGCGCCTCTTGCTGTTCCAACGTGAAGTAATCCTGTAGGATTAGCAGAAACGAATTCAACATCGACTTTAAAGTTTTTCTTTGGAGAAGAACCAAATTTATCTCCATCTTCAATAACTTTCTTAACAATTGATGTTAATGAGTCATTCTTCATGAAGAAATTGATAAAGCCAGGACCAGCAATTTCAATTTTTTCAATACCTTCCATATCAATTGTTGAAATTATTGCATTAGCAACATCTCTAGGAGCTTTAGCAAATAAACGGCATAATTTCATTGCAGCGTTAGTTGCATAGTCACCATGAGTTGTATCTTTACTATGTTCAATGATAATGTCGTTAAGGGCAACTTCATGACCAAGTGCTTTAAAGGCATTTTGTAGTTTTATTTTTAATGAATCAACAATGTCCATAATTATTCTCCTTTTTCAAGCAATAGTATGTAAGACTCGGCTTTAACTGCTTTTCCTTCACCCACACTATCGAGTCCTTCATTAGTGCCGGCTTTAACTGATACATTATTAATATCAGTATTAAGCAATAACGCGATATTCTTTCGCATATCAAGGATATAATCCTTTAACTTTGGTCTTTCCAATGTGATTGAAATATCAACATTGCCAACCTTATAGCCTCTCTCATCCATCATTTTAACAATAGCTTTAACGATGAGAGATGAATCCATGTTAAGTGTCTCTTCACTTGTATCTGGGAAATGTTTTCCTAAATCACCTAGTGCAAGAGCACCGAGAATTGATTCACCAAGTGCGTGAAAAACGACATCTCCATCACTATGTGCTAACTCACCAAATGTTGATGGAACATCGATTCCACCAAGCATGAGTTTGCGTTCTGGAACTAATCTATGTATGTCACTAGCAAATCCAATTCTCATTTATTTCTTTACGTTGAATCTGAAGAACATGCAATCACCATCTTTTGGATAGTAACCTTTTCCTTCAGTTCTCACCTTTCCTGCTTCTTTAGCAGCGGCTTCACTACCATATTCTTTAATAGCGGTATAAGGATATACTTCTGCACAAATAAATCCTTTTTGGAAATCGGTATGGATGACACCAGCGCATTCAGGAGCACTCATGCCATTTGTAAATGTCCAAGCGCGACATTCATCACTACCGACAGTGAAGAATGTTGATAGATTTAATAATCTATAAGTTGCTTTAATTACTCTTTCAAGACCAGATTCTTTAATGCCGAGATCTTCTAAGAATAATTCTTTTTCTTCTGGAGGTAATTGTGAGATTTCACTTTCAATTTCTGCAGAAACAGGAATTACTTCGTTTCCTTCTTCTTTTGCATATGCAACTACCTTTTGATAGTTAGAAGCATTTTCAATATTTGTTAAGTCACCTTCACTGACATTAGCAACATAGATGATAGGCTTCTTTGTTAATAAATGATAGCTTTTAGCGAATAATTCTTGTTCTTCTGTTAAACGAACAACTCTAGCTGGTCTACCTTCTAATAAGACTTCCTTGATTGGAGAAAGAATGCTCATTTCTAATACTGATTCTTTATCTTTTAAAATACGAGCCTTGTTTTCAATCTTATCAATTCTTTTTTGGACAGTATCTAAGTCTGCCATAACAAGTTCAAGATTGATGATTTCAATATCTCTAATTGGATCAACGCTTTCTTCAACGTGAACGATATCAGGATTTTCAAAGCATCTAACAACTTCGACAATCGCATCGCATTCTCTAATATGTGCAAGGAATTGGTTACCAAGACCTTCACCGTGAGATGCACCTTTAACTAAGCCAGCAATATCATAGAATTCAACAGTTGCAGGAATTTTTCTTTCTGGTTTAAAGATATTAACTAAATTATCAAGTCTTTCATCCGGAACGTTAACAACACCGGTATTTGGGTTGATAGTAGCAAATGGATAATTTGCCGCTTCAACGTGTGAATTTGTAATTGCGTTAAATAATGTTGATTTTCCAACATTAGGTAATCCGACAATTCCAGCTTTTAATCCCATAATAAATAACCTCGACGAGCAATTCGCACGTTATATTATATGGTAATTAATAAAAATTACCAACATTATTTACTTATCTAAGCAATCCATCTAATGGATTAAGGGAATTCATTTTAGAAGAAATAGCAAAGGAAGATAATAGAAAAATCGTTAAAGCAAGAAGAAACATTAGTAGGATTGATAAAGGGTTAAATGTAAAAGAGGAGGTTGTTGATAAAGCGCTAGAAATAGCTAAATTTGAGACGAAAGACATGCCGATTATTTCTATGCTGGAAAGAAGAAAAGAAATAAGACACATCAACATTGAATGAGAGTATAAAAATTTTCTTGCTTCCTTCTTATTTATTCCAAGACATCTTGCTAAAGAAATCTCCCTTTTTCCTTCCAATATATGTAAATAATTACATATCGATAACAATAATGTTGAAATTATTGTTGCAATAATTGAGAAAATTATCATCGCAATTGCTACGTATTTACACACCTCATCAACGCTTTCATTGATGTCAGAAAGAGGATTGATTATTTGATATTTTGGAAACGATTTTTTAAGCGATTTTATCGTGAGTTCACTACTAGATTCGTCATTCATATTAAAGGCAATATCGGTTACTCCTAAAAAGAAGGATGAAACTCCTAATCGTGATTGGTAAAAAGCAATCGTCCAATCTTCATCATGATAAATTATCGATTTATCCGAATTAATTATTCCTGTAATTTTTAAAGGAATGGTTTTGTAATAATTTATTTGTTTTCCATTATCAAGAAGTCTTGTTTCTACTGTTGATGATAAATAAAGAATATCATTTTCGTTATTGCTTTTTAGCTTTTGATATAGCCCATTTGATATAGCAATTTCATCTAATGTTTCCGGTTTACGACCGCTTAAAAGATTATCAGGAATCACATCAAAAGTTACTCCATCCTGCAAACTTCTTGAGAAATGCCCACTTTCAATTCCTTTTGGTAACTCAATTTGTTGATTGCTATTTGTTGATATAACAGAGTTTGTTTCTAATGTTTCAAAAAGAAGTTCCTCATCAAAAGAAAAATATGTCATTTTATTAAATCCCATCATCAAACTACTTGGATAAATAGAATAGCCAGAAGCATTTCCTAAAATTGATGTAGTCAAATTTGATGATGATTTATGGAAATATTCTAAGTATCGAAGCGGAATTGTATTTAAGTGATTCGAAAAGAAAAGCACTCTTCTAATGTCCTTTGTTTCTTCACCTAATAGTAACCACGGATAATGTGTTTTATTTGCAATCTCTAAGATATATGGATCGAACATCTCATCATATCTTGCTAAATGGAGGAATTCATCAATATTATCTTTTAGATAAAAATAGACAATTTTACGCATCATCCAGGGATATTCTGGATTGGTAACATCATTATCTAATGTTGGGAAACGCATCCTTTCTTCAAGCATGTATTGATTCCACATATGATTGCTATGAATGATGCCGGGTTTTTTTGAAAGAGTAAAACCCACCATTCTCACTAATTGTTGATCGCTATAAGTCCAAGAATTATTAGCTAAATCAAAATACATATAAATAGAGTTAGATTCTAAATATTCCGATAAAGAAGATACTGTTCGTACTATTCTTAATGAATAACAAATTTCTTCTATCATCGATATTGTTAAAGAAAGAACGACTTCATCTTCTTCTAATCGTGTTATTTCTCGAGGGTATATTTGTTCGTTATTCTGATCAAGCCACTCGAATTCATTAACGTGTCGGATAGAAAACCCTTCAATCGGGGTGTAACTACCACTTCTATCCAAAACCAACGCATTAGCATCAGGAAAAAATTCTTCAAAATTAGCAATATAATCCACTCCCACATCTATGATGTAATCACTATATTTATGTTTAATGTCTATAGCCTCATAATATGAGCCAGAGTATTGGCCAAATATTTTTGAATAATCTTCTTTCGTTGATACCATAATTCGCGACTGATCAATTAACGAAGCATAGGCTGATTTGATGTTTGAAGAAATAGAACTAGATAAAGATATGGCGATACCAACTCCAATTAAGCCCAAAGAAGTGACAATATTGCATATTAAAGTTCTCCACTTCTTTGCTTTGATGGAATGATATGTATGGCGGAATAAAAATGAAGAAGGAATACTTTGTTTCTTGTTAGAAAAAGCATTCTTTAATATAGGCAAATACGCTTCATGTTTGTGATGTTCTTTATAAGAAACTTTATCTATTTTGCCATCTTTCATTTCAATGATGATGTCCGCATATTTCTTTGTTAGATCTATATCGTGAGAAACGATGATAACTAAAGAAGAAAGAGATACTTTTTCTAAGATATCCATAATCTCGATAGATGTTTTACTATCAAGAGCGCCTGTTGGTTCATCTGCTAAAATGATGGATGGGTCATTAACTAACGCTCTTGCTATGGCAACACGTTGTTTTTCTCCACCAGATAATTTCTTAGTTATTTTCTTTTCATAGCCGTCTAGACCAACCAAGCCTAATAAATCTTCACACTTTCTTTTCTTACGAGATTCTTTGATGTTTGATATCGTATCAAGCGGAAGCAAGACATTATCATAGACTGTTTCATTATCATATAGCTTAAAATCTTGAAAAACAAAACCGAAATTTCGTAAACGGAAATCAGATAAATCATTATCGTTCATGTTTTCTAAATGTTTATTATTTATCGATATACTTCCCTCATAATCTAATAAGCCGGAAATGCAGTTTAATAATGTGGTTTTGCCACTTCCTGATGCCCCATAAATCACGACTAAACCATATCTAGGTAAAGATATATTAATATCTTTTAATATGTGATTATTTCCGTATCGTTTATTTAATTTACTAATCTTAATCATTCGCTCATCAACTCCTCTTTAATAGATACCTTTTTCGAGAAAGAAATAGGTAAATATGTAGACAAAATAGAAACAGCAAAAGTAGAAATAGTTAAAAGAATTGGTAAGAAGAATCGATGTGATAAAAATGAATCAAATGGAATATTGATTAAAGAAGAAAATCCTGAGAATAAATAGATTACTTTATTCACTAGAGGGGTTAACAAAATCGATATCAATAGAGAAATAACTAATGCAATTAATCCAATAAAAACGTTCTCATATATATAGATGCTTGTAATATCATCCTCACTACTACCTAGTGAAGAAAGAATTGCACTTATCTTTTTATCTTCCGAATAAGAAGAAAAAGAAACAATTCCTAATATCAAAATAGTTCCTAGTAAGGCAATAACCAAAAAAGCATCCATACCGATAGTTGCAGCTTTAACTAAATCAAGAAGCGCGCCACCGATAGTTAAAGCATTAGAAGAATAAGAAAAAGGGGAAGATAGGTTGTTTGAAATTTCTTCAATTTTTGCATAATTATGGTAATCATTAATAAAAGCTTTGATTTGATAGCTTGATAATTGATCATTATTGGAAATAGAAGCTATATAGTCATACCAAGTAATGAAATCTTCTTTATAAGAAGAAAGGTTATTCATTATCGTATTTTGTAATAAATCAATAAGTGAGACATAAGGATAATAAATTTTTGGAGAGGAAAGAAAATTCATTTCATCTACCACTCCCACTATTTTCACTTCTTTTTCATAGACAAAATAATCACTGATATAGGGGCGTTCGTTATCACCTGTAAAATAATTAACTTCTTTACTGTAATAAAGATGCAAATAGGTGTTAAGTGGAGAGAATTTATATTTTTTATTTAATAAGTTATAGCAGGTCTTATTTATTACTACTTCTTTTAAAGAATCAGTGGTTGGAATATATCCATCGATTAATAAAGAAGAATCAACGTAGTTATCTAAATATGAATAAATAGGATAATAAAATATCTCTTCAATTTCTTCTTCATCATGTTTAGTCTCTAACGACATAGGAACAAGGGAAGAATAATCATAGGTAAAAGTAAAATCAGGATAATTATTTTCGATATGTTCAATCTCTTCTTTACTTGGTCTTGTCATCTCTACCATAGATAAAGGCGAGCCTTCAATTTTATGGCTGATTTCTTTGGAAATAGAACCAACTCCATAATCAAATTGTTTTGTTATTTCTTGTTTTAAAGAAGGAGTTGCTCCAGAAGAAAAACCAATGATTAGTAATGAAGAAGATAGACCAATGACAAGAGAAATAATTGATATGAGATTTCTTTTAAATCTCTTTTTAAAATTAGATTTTGTCAGGTGGTTAATATAATAGTCATTGTGCTTTCTTTTGGCGTTGTTAATCTTTAAATCAATTTCTTTAATTTTGTGGACCATTTTATCTTCTTTAATAGTTCCGTCTTTTAAAGTAATTATTCGATCTGCATATAAAGAAGCAAGCTCATCATTATGAGTAATGACAATTACGAGCTTTTTCTTGCTCTCTTTCTTTAATAAATCCATTGTAATTAGTGAATTTTGACTATCTAACGCTCCTGTTGGTTCATCGGCAAGAATTACTTCAGGATTATTGATTAAGCTTCTTAAAATGGCTATTCTTTCTTTTTCTCCACCAGAGAGGTATTTAACCTTTTGGTTATATAACTTTTCACTAAATCCTATATCCTTTAATAATATTAATGCTTTGTTTTTTGCGTCCTTATATGAGCATCCGTTTATTAAAGAAGGAAGCATGACATTAAATAAACTAGTTTCATTATCTAAAAGATGATAATGCTGAAAAATAATTGAGATATGTCTTTTTCGATAATCGTTTCTTTTTCTTTTTCTATATTTCGTTATATTTTCATTATTGAAATAAATATCACCTTTTGTAGGATTATCGATTAAAGAAAGCATGTTTAATAAAGTTGATTTGCCACTTCCAGATTTGCCTTTAATTACTACTAGACCATTATTTGGTAAACAAAATGATACGTCCTTTAAGGCGTATTTTTCTTTTCCATCTTTCTCTTTATATAGTTTTGTAATGTGTTCAATTCTATAAAGCATAACAATAACCAAATAATATCTTGTGAAGAGAAGGACTTTCTTCCAAATCAATATTTAACTAGCTATAATGTACTTGGTGACATTTAGCTTTTTTGGCTATTTGTCATTTTTTATTTTGACGACTATTAAGAAAATCAAAATCGAGAAGATTATGATTTCTATCATCAAAGATTTCCTTTCCTTGATAACTAGATTACTGAAATTGGATTTGAGATCTCCCATTCAAAGATTGGTAGACATAAAAAATGCCCCCATACTTATTTATAGGGGGCAAATTGAATTTTTTTCTTAATTTTTTTAAATTTCTTCGTCTTCCATCTTTACGGCAGCAGGAATTTTAGGAAGTCCTGGCATTGTCATAATGCTACCAGTTAATGGAACAATGAATCCTGCACCAGCAGATAATCTTACTTCACGAATTGTGATAGTAAATCCTTCTGGGGCACCTAATACTTTTGGATTGTCAGTGAAGGATTGAGGAGTTTTTGCAATACAAACTGGAGTTTTATCAAATCCCATCTTTGTATATTCATCAATTTGTTTATCAGCTTCTTCAGTATAAACGACATCTTTAGCTCCATAGATTTCTTTAGCAATTGTTTCAATTTTTGCTTTAATAGGAAGCTTTTCATCATATAAGTATTTGAAGTTGCTCTTTTCATTTTCTAAAACTTTTTGAACTTCTTTTGCTAAAGCAACTGCTCCATCACCGCCATCTTTGAAGCCAGAACAGAATGCGTATCTATAGCCTTGTTCTTTGCACCACTTGATGAGAGCTTCTGTTTCTTTTTCTGTATCACTATCAAAGTGATTGATACAAACGACAACAGGGACTCCGTATTTAGCCATATTGTCCATATGACGTTTTAAGTTGCAAACGCCACCTAATAAAGCTTCAACGTTTTCAGTAGTTAAATCTTCAAAAGCTTGGCCACCATGCATTTTTAATGCACGAATAGTCGCAACCATAACAATTGCATCAGGTTTAATACCAGCAAAACGGCATTTGATATCTAAGAATTTTTCAGCACCAAGGTCACCACCGAATCCAGCTTCTGTAATAACAACTGGTGCAAGTTTAAGAGCTAACTTAGTAGCAATGATTGAATTACAACCATGTGCGATATTTGCAAAAGGTCCACCATGTAAAATTGCTGGGTTACCTTCTAGGGTTTGAACCATATTAGGATTAATAGCGTTTTTCATGAGTTTCATGATAGCGTGACTAATCTTCAAATCTTTAACTGTGACTGGTTTACCTTCAAATGTATAAGCGACAATGATTTTGTTTGTTCTATCTAAGAAATCTTGTTGATCTTTTGCTAAGCAAAGGATAGCCATTAATTCGCTTGCAACAGTAATGACGAATTCATCATCACGTGGTTGGCCTTTCTTTTCTCCTTGCATAACTGTGACTTTTCTTAAAGCACGGTCATTCATATCAAGAGCGCGTTTCCAAACAATTCTATTTGGATCAATGCCAAGTTCATTGCCTTGGAAAATATGGTTATCGATAATCGCAGAGATTAAATTGATTGAACTTGTTAATGCATGTAAATCACCTGTGAAGTGTAAGTTGATATCTTCGCCAGGAATAACACTTGCTTTACCTCCACCAGTCGCACCGCCTTTAATACCAAAGACAGGACCTAATGATGGTTCTCTTAAGCAAAGTAAAGAATTAACGCCAATCTTGTGCATGCCATCATGTAGACCAATTGATGTTGTTGTTTTACCTTCACCAGCTTTAGTTGGAGTAATTGCAGTTACTAAAACTAATTTGCCATCTTTGTTAGAATTTACTTCGTTTAAAATATCGAGATTGATTTTAGCTTTGTCATATCCATAAGGGATGACATATTTAGAATCAATACCGGCTTTTTTAGCAATATCAAATATATTTTCCATATTGATTACCTCTCATTATTTGTTACATATATATTACATATGTAATTGACTTTTTTCACTTGCTTTTTACTTTTTATTAACAATTGCCTCAAAGGCTTCTTCTTTTGACTTATATATTTCTAGTTCAAATTGATTTTTAAAGAATGTTATTTGTCTTTTCGCATAGTTTCTTGTTCTTTGTTTGATGAGTTCGGAACATTCTTTTAATGTTAACTTTTCTTCAAGATAATCAATGACTTCTTTATAGCCAATTGCTTCTCTGCTAGTTAATGATAAGTCGTATTTATTTAATAATGATTTAACTTCGTTAACTAATCCTTCTTTAAACATGATATCGACTCTTTTATTAATGTTTTCATAAAGTAGTTCTCTATCAGGGGACAACATAATCATTCTTATATCTTCTTTTGGATAAACAAGTTTATGTTCTTGAGAAGAGATGTTTTTACTTTTGGTTGTTCCGGTTGTACGAGCAATGCTAAGTGCACGAATTACTCTTTTACGGTTATTCATATGAATCTTTTCCGTGGAAGCATAATCAACTTTCTTAAGCATCTCATAAAGTTCTTCATTAGATAACTTTTCCAAATCACTAGTGTCATCTTTGATTTCTTCTTGGAAAGAATAATCATAGATTGCCGCACGAATATATAATCCTGTTCCCCCACATACAATGATATCTTTATAAGTCTTGGATAGTTCTTCTACTGTCTTTCTAAAGTCATCTTGATATTGTTTGACAGAATAAGTTTCTTCTGGCGTAAGAATATCTAAAAGATAATGCCTTTTATAAAATGGATCATCTTTACTGATTTTGGCTGTTCCAACATCCATATCTTTATAGATTTGAAAAGCATCCGCGTTAATAATAGGTGCATTAAAATAATCCGCTAAAGATAGAGCAAGAGATGTTTTACCAGAACCGGTAGGACCAGAAATAATATAAATCATGGCTTAATTATAAAATAAAAAGTATGCATAAGCACACTTTTATTTAGTCCAATATGTTTTTTACTTGAAGAAGTATTTGTTCAACTTCTTTTCGACTTATTTCGAAGTTGCTAACAAGTGGATTAGAATTGTAGATTTTTATTAAATTATCTCTTTCTTCTAATTTGCCTTCATTTGTTAATCGAGCAATATTAGTTCTCATTTCTTTTAATTCTTCATTTTGCTCAAGAAGAGACTTTAATCTTAGATATTCTTGAACTTCAGGAAGTTCTTCAATTGCAGTGGATAATTTAGTTGCAGCTTCTATAACATTATCCATTAACAATTTCTCCAATTAAAGAGTAGGTATGAGATTCGTTTATCTTAACCTTGATTATTTTACCAATCAAAGATTCATCGCCTTTGAAATGAACTAATTTATTAGTTTCTGTATATCCAGAAAGCATTGCATCATCAGTTTTGCTCTTGCCATCAACCAAGATGTCATAAGTATTACCCACCATTGCATTAGCGGAGACTTCAATATGCTTTTCTAAATGAGAAACGAGTTCTTTAAATCTTCTGACTTTTGTATCGTAATCAACATTATCTTCAATTCTTGCTGCAGGAGTTCCTTTTCTCGGTGAATAGATAAAGGTAAATGCTGCTTCGTATTTAACCTCGTCAACTAAAGACAATGTATCTTTGAATTGTTCTTCTGTTTCGTTTGGGAATCCAACAATGATGTCAGTAGATAATGATAACCCAGGAATCTTTTCTCTCATTTCTTTTACTAAAGAAAGATATCTATTTCTATCATATCTTCTACCCATGAGTTTTAAGACTTCATCATTACCAGCTTGAACAGGTAAATGGATGAATTTCATGATGTTATCGTATTTAGCAATAACTTCAATCATCTTGCTTGAGAAGTCCCATGGATGGGAGGTTGTAAATCTTAAACGTGGGATACCTAATTTAGCTACTGCTTCCATTAAGTCTGCAAAGTCATAGCCTTCATCTAAATCTTTACCATAGGCATTGACGTTTTGACCTAATAAAGTAATTTCTTGATAGCCGGCATCAACAAGAGTCTTGCATTCATCAATGACATCTTGGAATTTTCTACTTCTTTCTCTACCTCTTGTATATGGAACAATACAATAAGTACAGAATTTATTACAGCCGTAGATGATGTTAACAAACGCTTTAAATCTATTGTTACGGCAAACTGGTAATTCTTCAACGACTTCACCAGCTTTAGATTCAATCGAAACAATTCTTTCGCCTTTAGTAATTGTTTCAAAAATAAGTTGATATAAATGATGAATTTCATGAGTTCCGAAATATAAATTTACTTCTGGGAACTTATCCATCAATCTTTTTAAAATTTCTGGTTGTTCAACCATGCATCCGCATATTGCTAATACGAGATTTTTATTCTTTTTACGTAAATATTTAAGATTACCGATTTCTCCGTAAACTTTATCTTCTGCGTTTTCTCTAACAGCACATGTATTAATAATAATAACATCTGCTTCTTCTGGTTCACTTGCAGGTAAATAGCCAATGTTTTCTAATAAGCCACGCATTGTTTCTTCATCTCTAACATTAGCTTGGCAGCCATAAGTTCTTATATAATAAGATTTACCATTAGCGAGTTTTTTTAGTTCATCAACATAATCTTTTGCTAATGTTTCAAAAACAGTCCCATTACTTTTGCTAGAGGCAGCCTTTTTTAAGTCAGGCGTGTTAATGATTTTAGTTTTCACAAGCTTTGTCCTCCAAATAATAAATCTTAAATATATTATTAGCTAAACCAGTGTTTTCATCGACGTCAATGACGACAGCGGAGAATAATCCCCTACCTTCATTTGGAGTTTCGAATTTACTCATTTCTCCATAGACAGTTTTTCTAATAACAGATTTCTTTTCAAATCCTAAAGCACCTTCAGCAAATCCGGTCATTCCAACATCCGAGATGTAGGCTGTTCCGTTTTCTAAAATGTGCTCATCGTTTGTTTGTACGTGTGTATGCGTTCCAAGTAAAGCAGTAATTCTTCCATCAAATGCATACGCTAAACACTGCTTTTCACCCGTTGCTTCTGCATGGAAATCAACAATATGAATTGGAGTGTTTTCTTCATCTTCTTCGAATATTTGAAGCATTGTTAAGTATGGAGCGTTAACGCTTTCATTGATATAAGCAGATCCTAAGATATTAGTAATTCTTACTCCTACCCCATCAACATCAAAGACAATACTTCCTTCACCTGGAAACCCATTTAATAAATTAGCAGGTCTTACAAGTCTGTCTGTTTTAGAAATATATTTTTCTAATTCTTTTTTAGAATTGTAATGGTTACCTAAAGTAATGCAATCCACTCCTGCATTAAGAAGTTCCTCGTAGTGATTACGAGAAAGCCCCTTACCATGTGTAGCATTCTCACCATTGGCTATGACAAAGTCAATGTTGTACTTATTCACAAAGTAAGGGAGTTTTTCTTTGACCATACGTCTTCCGACGCGGCCAACAATATCACCAATAAATAATATTTTCAAAATGGCTCGTTTCTATGAAGTAATTGACCGTTACTTCGCGGTTTCAACAGCACGATATTCACGAATGACTGAGACTTTAATTTGTCCTGGATATGTCATTTCGTTTTCGATTCTTTCTCTGATTTCTCTTGCGAGTTTGAAAGCAGCAACATCGTCAATCTTTTCTGGAACTACCATAACACGTAATTCTCTACCAGATTGCATTGCATAGCTTTGATATACTCCATCATAGGATTTGCAAATCTCTTCGAGTTGTTCAATACGTTTGATGTAGTTTTCAAGCATTTCACTACGTGCACCAGGTCTAGCAGCAGATAATGTATCAGCAGCTTGAACAAGGTTAGCAATAACGCTCTTAGCAGGAACATCGCCATGGTGAGATTCAATTGAGTTAACAACGATTTCAGGTTCGCCATATTTCTTAGCAAGTCTACTACCGATTTCAACGTGGCTACCATCCATTTCGAAGTCGATAGCTTTACCAATATCGTGTAATAAGCCAGCTCTTTTAGCTAAGTTTTGATCTAAGCCAAGTTCAGCAGCCATTGTACCCGCTAAATAAGCAACTTCGAGTGAGTGTTCTAATGCATTTTGACCATATGATGTACGGTATCTTAATCTACCGACATAGTCTAATAATTCTTTATTAATTCTTGGTAAACCAAGTTTGAATGCAACTTCTTGACCAGTCTTATGAATTGTTTCTTCGACTTCAGATTTGCACTTTTCAACGATTTCTTCAATTCTTCCTGGTTGAATACGACCATCTTTAATTAAAGCTTCAAGAGACATTCTAGCAATTTCTCTTCTAATTGGGTTGAAGCAAGATACTGTAATAACTTCTGGAGTATCATCAATGATGAGATCAACACCTAATAATTGTTCTAATGAACGGATGTTTCTACCTTCACGACCAATGATTCTACCTTTCATTTCATCGCTAGGTAATGCAACTACTGAAACTGTTCTTTCAGTTGTGACATCTTGAGCATATTTAGATAATGCTAAGCCAAGTAATTGTTTTGCTTTTTCATCGCATTCTTCCTTAGCTTCTTCTTCTTTGTTTTTAATAAAGACAGCGATTTCTCTACTAATCTTACTTTCTACTCTAGCAAATAATTCATCTTTTGCTTCTTGAGTAGACATTTGAGCAACCTTTTCAAGTTCAGCGATAATGCTATCAATCTTTGCTTGAAGTTGTGCTTCTTTCTTATCGACATCTTTTAATCTTCTATTAAGAGTTTCATTCTTTTCTTCTAAAGTGTTTTCTTTAGAAATAAGAGCAGCGTCTCTTCTATCGATAGATTGTTCTCTTTGTAAGAGTTTGTTTTCTTGTTGAATAACTTCTTGTTTTCTTTCTTTGATTTCTTTATCAGCTTCTTGTTTAGCTTCATAAGCAGCTTTTTTAGCATCAATTTGAGCGTTCTTTTGAATGTGTTCTGCTTTGATTTCTGCATCTCTAATAATTTTAGATGCTGCTTTAGAAGCAGAATTCTTTCTAAATACTGGAAGCAAAAAGAAAGTTACAAAAGCAATTGCAATGCCTGCAACAATGCCGATAATTAATCCTACATACCATGGCATATTATTATGTCTCCTTTCAAAACTTAGTCATATTAAAATGACTAAAAATACAAAAACTATACTCTTTGACTAAAACATTACTTACTAAAAATAATTGAAGTATGAAATATTTTATATATTTAATAGGCAAAGCCTAATAATAAAGTTCTCAATAGAGAATCTATAGTTAAGTACCCCACTGGATACAAAAATATTATAAAGAAAACTAAATGTAATATCTACCTTTAATTATATTAACAACAATTAATGAGGTGATGTTTGTAAATAAATTTATAAAATTTTAAGAAAAAAATCGAGTTTGCTCCCTATAAATAAGTATGGAGGCATTTTATATGCATCCTAATACAAGGGGAGGGAGTTTACTCGCTAGTTTAGATTATACGATTGTAATGGAAAGGAGTAGTTTAGTGACAGAAGTCATTATCATTTTGATTTTGATCTTCAAGATCATAAAAAAAGATGGCAAATAGCCCAAAGCTAATTACCATCACGCCTTGTCTTAATTATAACTCGTAAGTCTTAAATTAGAAAGAGGGATTTCCTCCTTCTTGAATGAGTTTTGAAACAAAAAACAGGGTCACTATGATATTAGACCCTGTTTTCATTATTCTGCTACTACCCCAGATTTAATCTGTTCGAGAAGTTCATTAGCAACTTCTTCATTGTGTTTGATATAGTCTTTTGCACTATCTCTACCTTGAGCAATCTTGCTTCCTTTATATTCGAACCAAGAACCACTCTTTTTGATAAAGCCAAGAGCAACAGCACGATCGAGAATTTCACCTTCTTTAGAAATACCTTGACCGTAGATAATATCAATTTCGCATTGTTTAAATGGAGGTGATACTTTGTTTTTAACAATTTTAACGCGGCAAGTATTACCGACGATATCACTGCCATCTTTAATAGCGTCTGTTCTTCTGATATCAATTCTAATTGAGGCATAGAATTTTAATGCACGACCACCAGAAGTTGTTTCTGGATTGCCATACATGACACCTACTTTTTCTCTTAATTGGTTAATAAAGATAACGGCACATTCTTTTTTGTTTAAGATACCAGCAATCTTTCTCATAGCCTTAGACATCAATCTAGCTTGCATACCAACAGAGTTATCGCTCATCTCTCCATCGAGTTCAGCTTGTGGAACTAACGCTGCAACAGAGTCGACGATGATTAATTGGATTGCTCCACTATTAGCAAGCATCTCAGTAATTTCTAATGCTTGTTCACCACTATCTGGTTGAGAAAGGATTAATTCATCAATATTAACCCCAAGGTTTTTCGCATATAAAGGGTCGATAGCGTGTTCAGCATCGATAAATGCTGCTCTACCGCCTTGCTTTTGACATTCCGCAATTGCGTGAAGTGCCAATGTAGTTTTACCTGATGATTCAGGACCATAGATTTCAATGATTCTACCTTTTGGATATCCACCAACACCAAGGCATTCATCAATTAATAAAGATCCAGATGGGATAGCGTCGACATCGACTGATTCTCTATCGCCAAGTTTCATGACTGAACCTTTACCAAACATCTTTTGGATTTGCTTTAAAGTCTCATCTAATGAAACTTCAGGCTCGTTTGTTTCTTTTGTTGCCATATTTTGCCCTCCACTTATTTATATACGGAAAATGCGATTTTTTTCTTAATTTTCTTTAATTATTTTTTCAAGAAGTGCATAAGCAGTAAATACTGCTTTATTTTGTATCTCTTCTCTTGTTCCTTTTAAGTTATAGCCATAGACACGGCATATTTCTTTTGTCGCGATACCAATATAGATTTCGCCTACTGGTTTCCCTTCCATTGCATCTGGACCAGCATTACCAGTAAAAGAAACACAATAATCAACATCTAATAAACATCTTGCATGGCTTGCCATTTCATAAGCGCATTCCTTAGAAACGACGCCTTTGGTATTCACCATTTCTTTTGATACGCCTAATAAACGAATCTTTTCTTCAGTTGCATAGGTGACAAAACCACCCTTAAACATTTTTGATGCTCCTGGAACTCTTGTCATTTCTCGAGCGAATAATCCACCTGTAAATGATTCAACAGAACCAAGTGTTAACTCTTTTTCTCTAAATAATGCATTGATATCTTTGTTTGTAATCATAATTATTTTTCTTCTTTTAAAACGATTCTATTTTGTATGACATAGATGAATCCACTTAATAAGGACATAAATGTCGCTAAATATACAAACCAATCAGTGATTCTTAATCCTTTTGGCCAAGATGCATCAAAATAAGAGAAAGGGAAGCCATTTAATAAAACAAAGATGACCGCAACCATTTCTAATACTGTTTTCATTTTGCCAAATATATTTGCGGCAATAACAACGCCTTTTTGAGCAGCGATAAATCTTAAAGCATCAACAACAATATCTCTTGCAACTAAAAGAATTGCACACCAAATAGATAAACCGATTTGTTCTTGAGCATAGCTGGCTGGAACAATAAGGAAAATGACAATTGAGTTAATTAATAATTTATCTGCAATTGGATCTAAGAATTTGCCTAATGCAGTAACTTGATTCCATTTTCTTGCTAAATGGCCATCGAGATAGTCAGTAAAGCTTGCAATAGCAAATATAACAAAAACTATTAGATAAACAACGTTTATACCTTTCCAACCATTAGCTCCTAAAATAAAAGGTGCATCAAATTTGATTAAAGAAAGAACAAATAATCCCAATATCATTAAGACAATTAGAACAATTCTTGATACTGTAATTTTTGTTGGGATATTCATAGTTTCTCCTTTAAGCGAGTATTCGACCCTGTAAGCCATGTTGTGTCTAGGACAATTATTTATCTAGGCTAAGCCTGCCGTTGGTGATTCTTATTCTCACCTCTTGCCTCCCCTACCAAATTTGGGTTTCTCGCTTGTGGGGTTTACCGCGTTCCACTTTATTATTTCTAATAAACTACGTCACTGTGGCACTTTCAGGTCTCTCACCATAGTTTCCCTTAGGTGATCCACCGCCGTTATGTACTCCTACATACCTAGCGTTATTTTTTCCGCTAGCGCAATCACTACAGACATCACAGTCTGTGCGAGCATGGACTTTCCTCTAACCGAAGTCAGCAATTATCCAGGTCGAATGTTTTATTTGATATTGTGTGGATTGTATCCATTACGATACAAGAATTTTTCTAATACATTAATTCTCTTAATAAGATCCATGTTATCAGTGGTAACTTGATCTTCTTCTTTAATGTTGTTAAATCTTGCTTTATAACGGTTTAAATCAATCTCAAGATTTTGATTTGCAAGTTTAAGCTTTTTAATTTCTTCTTTCATGTCTTCCATTTCTTTTTTAGAAAGAATGACAGATTCTTCAAGTTTACGGTAGTCTCTAAGAACCCCATCTAAGAAAGTATCAACTTCTAAAGCATCGTATCCACGAGGAACGATACGAAAGACTTTATTTAAAATTTCTTCAGAAGATAATACAAGCTTAATTGCCATAAGAAAACCTCTAATATATAATATAAGAGAGTGAACGCTGATTCAATCTTTTTTCTTTAAGAAAAAGCATCACTGGTATTTTATGAAGAAGTTTGAAAAATTATTAAAAGGACATACACATATCATCTTCCTTGATTTCGAAGGAACACAGTACTCACATGAAATGATTGCGATTGGAGCAGTCATGGTTTCTTTAGACAAAAAAGGCTTTATCAAGAAGATGAAAGAGCCTTTTAGAATATACGTAAAAGCCCATAACAAAATTGGTAAATATGTCGTTGAATTAACTGGCATTTCTGAAGAACTTTTAACAGAAAAAGGTGTCTCATTCAATAATGCAATGTTAGAACTTAAAAAATATATGGGTTTAGCATTTAAGAAATCGTCTTGGATTACATTTGGTAATCACGATATGAGAATATTAAATCAATCTATTTCTTATAACTTTGACTATCCAAAAGAAGTGACAAGTCAAATGCAAAAGAACTATATCGATTTCTCTGCATTCCTTTCTGAATTTGTCAAAGACGCGAATGGTAATCCATATAGTCTAGTCAACTACTGCAAACTCTTTGGAATTGAAGAAAAAGGACCAGCACATGATCCAGAAGTTGATGCGATTAATTTAGCTTATTTATACGATGCAGTTATGAAGAATCCTGATTTAATGCTTGAGGAATATAAAAAGGTTTTACAAAAGCCTCATCATCTTCCAGAAGCAGTTCAAAAGGCAATTGTTAAACTTGCTAAAGGTGAAACTGTTACCGCCCAAGAATTCGAGGATAACTTAAAGGATTATTTAAAATAATGATTAAATACCCTAATGGAGAAAAATACACTCCTGCAAGTAAAAGAAAAGAAAGAAAAACAAGTAAAGATATCTCAATAAGTTCCGCCAATAGAGGTATGAACTTTGAAAACGATATCAATCTTTCTAACGAATATTACATTGTTAACCATATTTGCTTAATAACAAAAAGACCAACTCCAATTAATATTGTTAAAGTTGATTATTCAAAAGGGGCAAAGATTACTGATGCTTATTTTGAAAGACAATCCACTACTGACTATAACGGAGTATTTAGAGGTCGTTATATTGACTTTGAAGCAAAGAATACAAAAAATAAAACATCTTTCCCTTTGCATAACATACCAATTCAACAAATCAATCATCTAAAAAATGTTTTAGATTTTGGCGGTATTGCTTTCTTTTTGATTCAATTTGAATCTCTTGGAGAAGTATATCTATTAGATGCAAGTTTTGTTATTGAATATTATGAACATGAAGAAAGAAAAAGTATCCCTTATGATGTATTTAAACAAGAAGGAATACTTATTAAACAAGGTTTTAATCCAAGATTATATTATCTTGACGCAGTAATTGAGAAATATTTTAAAGATTAATTTTTGAACAATATGTAGATAATTTGCATCCCTCGCATTTAGGTGATCGAGCCATGCAATAATATCTTCCAAAATGAATAAGCTGATGATGGGTCTTAATTTGACGAGATTCTTCAATCAGCTTTTTTAATTTTCTTTCAACATCAATTGGTTCATCATCTTTTTTAGCTAATTTTAATCTTTTTGAAATGCGGAGAATATGGGTATCAACCGGTAATTCTGGAAGATGAAATATTTCTGCACGAATTACTCCTGCAGTTTTATTTCCTACACCTGGCAATTTTTGTAATTCGTTTTTATTCATTGGCACTTTACCGTCATAGTTTTCTATGAGCATTTTAGCTATACCTAATAAATTAGATGTCTTGTTTTTTGTTAATCCAATTGGACGAATAATATTAAAAACATCATCATATGAAGCATGATAAAGTTCATCTAATGTTTTGTATTTTGAAAAAAGGACAGACGTCACTTTATTTACACTGGCATCAGTGGTTTGAGCAGATAGCATCACTGCTATAACAAGCTCGTAATCTTTTGTATAGTTTAGCTCACAAGAAGCATTAGGTAATATTTCGTCTAGATAATCTAGAAGAATGCGAATATTATTCTTCGTCATCGTTATCAAGCCAAGGGGTCTTAGCAATTCTAATTGTTTCTTCTAAATTCTTATTCCAATCAGGAGCAATGGTTGTTGTTCCTTCATTTTCACGGTCATCACGTGTCGCGTTGCTTAACAAAATTTTATCAACGGAACGAAGTGTCTTTTTGCCTTTTGCTAAAGCATCTTTTAATGCGTTGATAATCATTTCATCTGTATAGCCATAAGAAATCCATTCATCAATTTTTGAGATTTCAACATGAGATAATGGACGAGCTAATAAAGTTTGGAATTTCTCGTAAATATTATTTAAGATTTCTTCTTTTTCTTTATCTTTTCTAGTTTCAGATTCTTTGGATAAAGAAATTTGGAATTCACGATAAAGCTTTTCTTTTAATGGATCAAGAGAAGTAACTGTTTTATTGCCAACAGTTGTATATTCCATAAAACCTTTAGTTAATAAGTTATTCATGCAGTCATCAATATCATGATGATTCATGCTCATCTTTAAAGATAATAAATCAGAAGTAACAAAAGGTGTTCCATTAGAAATGTAATGGTCAATCATCAAAATGACAACAAATTCATTTTCAGATAAATTGAGTTTTTTATAGTTCTCTAATAAGAGAAAACGGAAATCAATTGCTTCGGTAATCATACGCTTATTCTTTCGTATCGTTAGTCTATCATATCTAAAAGATATTTAATATCAAATTCAGTAAATAATTCTTTTTTATATTCTTCGTTATTTGCTTTTAACTTTTTCATATCCATCTTAATCTTTTCGATATTTAATTTATTGATTAAATCTTTGTTTCTTTTGATTGATTCTTTTAATTCGTCATCAATAACAAAATCAAAATCTAAAGCAAATCTAATTGCACGTAATATTCTTAATGGGTCTTCTTTTAATCTGACGTCTGGATTACCTACCATACGAATGACTTTGTTTGTTAAATCTTTTTGTCCATCAACATAATCATAAATATTCATCTCATCATCCATATACATTGCATTAATCGTAAAATCACGTCTAAAGTAATCTTCTTTTAAATCACGAACAAAAGTGACTTTTAATGGATGCCTACTATCAACATATGATTCTTCTTTTCTTAAAGTGGTTACATCAAATTTAACTCCACTGCTTTTAATACGCATTGATCCCATTCTGGCAAAAGTGAAATCAGCATCAGGTAAAAAGCTCTTAACTTCATCAGGAGTTGCATCTGTGACAGCATCCATATCATCTAAAGAGTTATTTAAAAGATAATCTCTAACTGTTCCTCCAACTAAATAAAGAGAATAGTTATGACTTTTAAATATTTTGGATAATTCAATAAATGCATTTAATTTCTCATTCATAGTATTCATATTATCACAAAATAAAAGAACCGGTTTAACCGATTCTTCAATTCATATGATAAGTTAATTATTTAACAATCTTAGCTTTTAAAGCTTTAGACATTTTGAAAGAAATAGAGCGTCTTTCTTTAATAGTGATGATTTTATGAGTTTTTGGATCAGTTCCTTCTCTTTGCTTACGAACATTAGGAACAAATGTACCAAAGTTTGTAATATTAACTTCTTTACCTTCTAATAATGCTTCTTCCATTAAATCAAATACCAAATCCATTGCAACACGAGCGTCTCTTTTTGATAAGTGACCTTTTTCTGCAACGATTTCAACAAGCTCATTTTTATTTAATTTTTCCATAATAATCTCCCCTATCAGATAACCTTATTTTAACGAATATTAAATTTATAAAAAGTGTTTCATATAAAAAATTGACACTAGTCCAAATAATGTAAAATAAATTTTGATTTTTAATCCGATTTGTTGAAAATAAAACCGTCATTTTGCTGACGGTTATTTTTCTCCTTTTTCTCTCTTTTTTCTTCTAAGAGTTATTTTGATTGGAGTTCCTTCAAAGTTGAAAGTCTCTCTTAATCTATTTTCAATATATCTCTTATATGAGAAATGCATGTAATCAGGTTCATTGACGAACAAGACAATTTCTGGTGGGGCAGAACTTGTTTGTGATGCATAATAGATTTTTAATCTTCCTCCATTAAAGTTTGGAGTTTGGTTCATAAACTGTGCATCTTGAATAACTTCGTTAAGTAAACTTGTTTTAATTCTTGTATAGTATGCTTCATGAACCATATCAAGAGTTTCAAATATTGTATTGATTCTGCTCTTTTTTAATGCGGATACAAAGCAAACAGGTGCGTAATCTAAGAACTTATATTCATCACGGATAATCTTTGTATAATCAGACATTGTGTTTGTTTCTTTATCGACAATATCCCATTTATTAACAACGACTATAATTGCTTTATGCAAATCAGTGGCGTATTGAATAACGTGTTTATCTTGATCTGTAATACCTTCTTTACCATCTAATACAAGAAGGACAATTTCACTTCTTTCAATAGCTTTTAAAGCACGTATCGCAGAGAATTTATCAATTGATTCGTATATCTTGCCACGTTTCTTAAGGCCCGCAGTATCGATAACGATATAGTTTTTACCATTTCTAGTAAAAGGTGTATCGATAGAGTCTCTTGTTGTTCCGGAAATATTAGAAACAATAACTCTTTCTTGATTTAATAAAGCGTTAACTAATGATGATTTACCAACATTAGGTCTACCAACCATGCAGAAGGTAACTTGGTTTTCATCAATTTCTTCTTCCCCTTCAGGAATGACTTCGACAATCTTATTTAAAAGATCACCAATACCAATGCCGTGAACCCCAGAAACTGCAATTGGTTCACCTAAGCCTAAGGCATAGAATTCTTGTGTTTCTGACATATGAATGCCTTCATCAATCTTATTAACTGCTAAAATAACTGGCTTATCTACTTTGTAGAGCATTCTAGCAACAACACGGTCATCTGTTGTAATACCAACTCTACCATCAGTAACGAAAACAATAACATCAGCTTCATCAATAGCGATTTGAGCTTGGGCTCTAATTTGTTCTTGAAAAGGACGATTTGCTAATTCAACTCCGCCTGTATCAATAATGGAGAATTTATGGCCTAACCATTCACATGGTGCGTAAAGTCTATCTCTAGTAATACCAGCTTCATCATCAACGATTGCTTGTCTTTCGCCAATGAAACGATTAAAAATAGTCGATTTACCGACGTTTGGGCTACCAACAATAGCGACAACTGCTTTAGGCATTATTTCTTCTCCTTTAATTTTTCATTAACAATTTTAATAATCTCATCCACTACTTCTTCAATAGATAAATGGGAGGTATCTAATAATACTGAATCTTCTGCTGGTTTTAAAGGTGCAAAAGCGCGATGAGAATCGATATAATCTCTTTTTCTTACATCTTCTTGAATTTCTTCTAAAGTACAAGCTATGCCTTTAGAAATATTTTCGTCATATCTTCTTTGTGCGCGTGTTTCAACACTAGCAATTTGATAAATCTTAACTTGAGCGTTTGGTAAGACATATGTTCCGATATCTCTACCATCCATAATAACAGAAGTTGATTCTGCCATTTTTCTTTGTAAGACAACAAGAGCAAGTCTTATTTCTTTATAAGAAGCAATATAACTGACATTACCAGAAACTCTAGTTTCTCTTACTTCTCTAGATACATCTATTCCATTACATAAGACTACGTGATTTGGTTTTAATTCAATATTTACTTCAGGGATGAGTTTGCAGCATGCTTCTTCATCTTGGCAGTTAATGCCTTTTTCAAGGCAATACCAAGTAAAAGCACGATACATAGCGCCTGTATCAATATAAGTATAGCCAAGTTTTTCTGCAACTAACTTAGCGACGGTTGATTTACCGGCTGCGGCAGGTCCATCAATAGCAACAGCAATATTCATATAGGCACCTCTACTTTCTAAATAATATAATCGCGGTTACAACAAGTAAAACAATAACAACCACTACTCCACCAATGATGAGACTCTTTTTAATTAATTCATCTCTTCTCATTTTCTTTTCTCTTTCATCTTTTTGTTTCATATCATCTTCATGGATTTTTCCATAAACTTCATTATATGAAAGAGTTGATGTAGTTGTGTTACCAGAGAATGTATTTTTGATTTTCTCATCCTTAACTACATCATTTGGATTTTTAATATCAGGAGCAGTTTCATTGATAATAGATGATCTATAGTTTTTGTATTTATTTACTCTTGTTGTTTCCATTTTTTCACTCACTGCATATATTCTAATAGGATTAGAATCATTTTTGTAGTCAAAATACCAAAAATAGTTTTTTGTTGAAGAAGAGACTATCAAAAGATATAATTTAGTCAAACCATTAAGGAGGCATTGTTAAATGGCAAAGAAAAAAGTAACAATCGATCCAAATGCATGCATTATGTGTGGAGCTTGTGTAGGCTCTTACCCAGATGATTTCAAATTTGGTGATACCGGTGTTGCAGAACCAGTTACAGGTGAAGCTGAAGAAGAAGCAGCTGATGTCTGCCCAGTTGGTGCAATCTCATTAGAGTAACTATATGAAAAGAACTAGGAATTCAACTTCCTAGTTTTTTTCTACTCTTTTTTCTATTATTGAGCTTTTTACGAAAGCTCTTTTTCTTTTTCTGCAGTGATCTTGTTAAGCAATTTATGGATGCGTTTATATAATAAGAACGTTAACAAGAATAAAATCAAATAACGTAATAAATTAAATGGAAGAACACCAATAAAGATGTAATAAATCATAAAGTTTTCTACCGTAACATTACCCATATATGAAAGAGCACCAGCAAGATATTCCATTGAGAATCCTGCAATTTTTATATAGGCAGGAATAAGAACAAGCCAGTTAATAACACAAGCAATTAAAGTGCAAAAGCACATAGCAATTGCTGAGCCAACTAAAGCACCTTTAAGATTGTGATATTTCTTATAAATCATGCCTGTAATTATCACTAGTGATAATCCTAATAATAAATCAGCAAATTCACCTACTCCAACGGTAAATGTACCAGGTAATTTAGTTAAGAATCTAACAAATATTACGATACATCCGGCATACGGTCCATAAGCAAAAGTCGTAATAAGAGCAGGAAGTTCACTCACATTAAATAAATCAAGCCAAGGTGGGAAAAACGGAACCTTTGGAATATAGCTAGCAATATAATAGAAAATAATAGTTAATGCAGATTGAACACCAATCATCGTTACTTCTTTAACGGTAAAGACGTGTTTTTTAGCGAATGATTGATAAATGAACATAACACCAATAAAAGTAACTAAAGCTCCGGCAATAGCAATCGCGGAATACCATGTAGTAGTTGTTTCTTTTTCTTTTACAAAGAACGCTAAAACAATTAAGCCTGCACCAATTAACGTGGTAGCGATACCAATAATTAATTTTGCAAGTCGACTGAGTTTTGATTTTTCCATAGATGTTCCTCCTTCTAATAAAAAAATCCTGAACTCAGGATCTTGGTTAATAGATTAAATCTATTTGCCTTCTTTCATCCAGACTTTACTGTCGCCACTGGATTCGCACCAGTTCAGTCAATAGACTCGCGGGGTTTACCGCCGGTAGGGAATTGCACCCGACCCTGAAGCATTTTTAATATTATCCACTACTCTTAATAAATATTAAAGAGGTTTTTTCTTTATCGAGGCATAGTCACGTGGATATTTAACATTTGTCTCTTTATCTTTTCTAATATATGCAATCTTTCTGACTTCATGAGATTCAGGAAGTTCGTCTTCATAAATCTTAACTAGATGACAGTTTAATTTCTTTAATGCACTTGTAGATTCTTTTAATTCTTCTTCAAGTCCAGGTCCTTTCATGACAAGGAAAGTTCCGCCAACTTTGATAATAGGTGTTACTAATTCTAATAAGATATTTAAAGGAGCAACTGCACGTGCGATTGCATAGTCATATGTATCTCTATTATTTTGTGCAAATGATTCAACACGATCGTTAACACATTTAATATTCATGCTATTTGCTTTTGTAAAATCAGATAAATAATCTATCTTCTTTTTAGTAGCATCTAACAAAGTTAGATTCATATTAGGATTTAATGTATATAGAACTAAACCAGGGAAACCAGCCCCTGTTCCAATATCAATAATGGATTTGTTATCAAAATCAGAATCAATAAGAGGAAGCGCACTATCAACAATCATCTTTTCCAAGAATGTTGGTTCATCTTTAATAGCAGTTAGATTGAACTTTTCATTTGTCTCAAGGGTGCTTTTCATAATCATGAACAAAGTATCAATCTTTGCTTCATCAAAAGGAATGTCTCTAATGTTTAAGAATTCTTTGACAGTATCTCTATTCATGATTCATATACTTCCTAACATTCATAATTAAGATAGAAATATCAGCAGGATTAACACCACTAATACGTGACGCTTGACCAATTGTTAATGGTCTTACTTTAGCTAACTTTTGTCTCGCTTCTAAAGCTAATCCATCCATATGTTCAAAATCAAATTCACTTGGAATTTTCATTTCTTCAAGTTTTGCCATATTAGCAGCATCTCTAATTTGTTTTGCAATATATCCTTCATATTTTGCAATAACTTCAATTTCTTCAACACCACTATCATCTAATTCGATGTTTTCTAATTCAGGAATAAATTCTGCTAATTTACGATATTCAACACCAGGGCGTTTAAGAATTTCAAAGGCAAGGATACCACCTTTTAATTCGTTAAATCCTAAGCTCATTAAATAGCTTTCAATTCCTTTTCTTTTGCCTAAATAAACAGTTTTAAGGATTTCTTCAGCTCTTTTTAAGTTCTCGCATTTATTTACGAATTTAGCGTATCTTTCTTCACTGATAAGTCCGACTTTATGTCCGAGTTCAGTTAAACGTAAATCAGCGTTATCGTGTCTTAAAATTAATCTAAACTCTGCTCTTGATGACATTAATCTATATGGTTCTAATGTGCCTTTAGTCACAAGGTCATCAATCATAACGCCAATATAAGATTGATCTCTTCTTAAGATTAAAGGTTCTTTTCCTTCAATTTTTAAAGCAGCGTTAATACCAGCAATTAGACCAAGTGCAGCAGCTTCTTCATAGCCAGAAGTACCACAAATTTGTCCACCGATATATAATCCGGGCCATTTTTTAATTTCTAAAGTTGGGCCATATTCTTCAGTTTTGATTGCATCATATTCAATAGCATAAGCATATTTTAAGAACACAGCATTCTCAAAACCTGGTAATGATCTAACCATTTCTTCTTGAACATCTACTGGCATGGATGTTGAAAAACCTTGTAAATAAATAGAGTCACTATTTCTAGATTCAGGCTCTAGGAAAAGTTGATGTCTTTCTTTATCGGCAAAGTTAACAATCTTTGATTCGATAGATGGACAATATCTAGGACCGACGCCTGTAACTAAGCCACTATACATAGCAGAGTCTTTAAGGTGGTCTCTAATTATTTGATGTGTTTTTGGGGTTGTATAAATCAAGTAGCAGAGTTCTTGCTCTTCTACTGGAATAAATTCAGTTGTTTCATAAGAGAATGCTAATTTACCTTTAGTTCCTGGTTGAGGGGAAGCTTTTGTAAAATCAATAGAATCTCTTTTAATTCTTGGAGGTGTACCTGTTTTAAATCTAATGGTTTCAATGCCCATACTTCTCAAATATGGAGATAAACCTAAACTAGGTCTTTGACCATCAGGTCCTTCGTCTTTTACATCATTACCACGGAATATTTGTGCTTCCATGTAAGTGCCTGTTGTTAAAATGACTGCTTTAGCAGTAATTTCTTCTCCATTTTCTAAAGTAACACCATACACTTTGGTGTCATCGTGCAAAATGGATTTAACCATTGCTTCTCTTACTTCTAAATGAGGAGTATTTAATGCAACAGAACGAATATATGCAGGATATTCAATTTTATCTTGTTGTGCTCTTAAGCATTGAACGCCAGGCCCTTTGCCTGTATTGAGCATTTTTAATTGGAGATAATGATGATCAGCAAATTTGCCTTGCATACCGCCTAAAGCATCTATTTCTCTAACAACAATACCTTTAGCAGAACCGCCAATTGAGGGATTGCATGGCATATTGCCAATTAAATTTATATTAATAGTTAATAACAAGGTTTCGTGACCCATATGGGCGCATGCGAAAGCAGCTTCAACACCAGCGTGTCCACCACCAACAACAATAACATCGTAGCTTTTCATACTAACCGACGCTTCCTTCCATATCCATCTTAATTAATTGATTTAATTCAACTGCATATTCCATAGGTAATTCTCTAGAGAATGGTTCAATGAATCCCATGATAATCATTTGAGTAGCTTCTTTTTCACTAATTCCACGAGACATCAAATAGAATAATTGGTCTTCTGAAATCTTAGAAACAGTAGCTTCATGTTCAATGTAAGATGAATTATTTTTAACCTCATTATTAGGTATAGTATCACTTCTTGATAGTTTATCTAAAATCAATGTGTCACATTCGACATGGCTTCTACAATTGATTGCATTTTCTTCATGTCTTACTGTTCCACGATAGTTTGCGACTCCACCATTTTTAACAATGGATTTGGAGATGATTGTACTTGTTGTATTTGGTGCTTTATGAATCATTCTTGCACCTGCATCTTGGTATTGTCCTTTGCCTGCAACAGCAATGGAAATGCATGTGCCTTTAGCACCTTCACCAGCTAATATACAAGCTGGGTATTTCATATTGAGTTGGCTACCGATATTACCATCAATCCATTCCATTTGAGCATTCTCATAGCAGATTGCTCTTTTAGTAACTAAGTTAACGATATTTGTTGACCAGTTTTGAACTGTAGAATAACGGCATCTACCACCTTTATGAATGATAATTTCAACAACAGCAGCGTGTAATGATTCTTTTGAATATGTAGGAGCAGTACATCCTTCAACATAATGGACATCTGCACCTTCATCAACAATGATTAATGTACGTTCAAATTGACCACTCTTTTCATTGTTAATTCTGAAATAACTTTGTAATGGCTTATCTAAATGTACATTTTTTGGTACATAAATGAATGATCCACCTGACCAAACCGCACCATTTAAAGCAGAGTATTTATTATCTGCAAAAGGTACTAAAGTACCGAAATATTTTTTAACTAAATCTGGATATAGCTTTAGAGCCATATCTGTAGAAAGGAAGATAACACCTTTATCATTTACTTCCTTTAACATGTTGTGATAAACAACTTCAGATTCATATTGAGTGGAGACACCAGCTAAATATTTTTGTTCAGCTTCAGGAATACCTAATTTACCAAAAGTATTTTTTATAGTTTCAGGAACCTCACTCCAGTCTTGTGCTTCTTTATTACTTGGTCTTGTAAAATATGTATAAGAATCAAAATCTAATC
The DNA here is from genome assembly GCA_045600585.1 of Bacilli bacterium. Taxonomy (GTDB): domain Bacteria; phylum Bacillota_I; class Bacilli_A; order RFN20; family CAG-826; genus JAZRYE01. Next base: position 80,080 of record JAZRYE010000032.1, read on the forward strand.
CAGATAGATCAGGACCGTAATTTGGGTTGTGCATAGCCAAAAATGCTCGAAGAGATTTTAATCTATATTCAAGCATCCATTCAGGTTCATTTTTAAGGCGAGAGATTTCTCTAACAACTTGTTCATTAATACCTTTATCAGTCTTAAGAACAGAAACGTCTTTATCTTTGAATCCGTATTTATAATCTTCTTGGAATTTAATATCTTTATCTGACATTTTACTTAACCTTCAAAATGTTATCAGCAGCAGTCCAACCAATTGTGGCACATCTAATTCTAGCTGCTTGTTTAGATGTATTAATGAATACAACAGCTTCATCAAGAACTTCATCATCAAATTCTTGTTCATGAATCATATTGTCGTATTGTTTAATGATGTATTCGGCTTGTTCGACGGTCTTATCTTTTAATAAGTCGCACATAATGTCAGTGCTGGCAGTTGAAATAGTACAAGCAACACCATTGAAGCATGCATCCTCAACTTTATTATCTTTAACTAATAAATAAATATTAAGGTCATCAATGCAGTTATCAGAGTGCATATGATACATCTTATATTCATCGCTAGGAGCATCATGTTTATTAGTAGGATTTGAATAATGGTCCATGATAATTGAACGCATCATATCATTAGAAAGAGAAATAGGCATCGAGAATGTCACCTCCATTAATTAGAGCATCGACAAATGTATCGATCTCTTCGTTTGTTGTATATAGATATGTCGACATGCGACATGTAGCATTTGTTTTTAAGAAATCATTTAAGATTTTTGCACAATGTTGTCCGCTTCTAACAGCAATGCCTTTTGAATTTAAAAGAGTTGCTTCATCTTGTGAAAAAATGTCTTTAATATTGAATGTAATAATTCCGCCTACGGCGTTTTTATTATATACGATTACTTTATCGACATTCATCAATTTATCTAAAGCATATTGTGTTAGTTCAACATCGTGATTATGAATGTTTTCAATTCCTAATTTTTCAAGGAATTCAACAGCGGCTTTAAATCCCATAATTCCAGAAAGATTTAAAGTTCCTGCCTCAAATTTTGCTGGTGGAACTAAGTTTTCAATATGACCGCACATATCAAATTTAGCATTCATTCCTCCGCCAGTCATAAATGGATCCATCTTATCTAATAAGTCATATTTTCCAACGACACATCCGATTCCTGTAGGTCCACACATTTTATGAGCTGAGAAAACGAGGAAGTCTATATCTAAATCTTTGAAATCGGTTTTAATATGAGGAACTGATTGGGCTCCATCAACCATGATTAATGCGTTATGAGAATGACAAACTTTTGCTAATGCCTTAACATCGGTTTGATAGCCAAGAACATTACCAACTTGAGCAACAGCAACTAGCTTTGTTTTTTCGTTAATTACTTTTTCCAAGTTCTCTGCTGTAATTCTTCCATCTTCAGTTAATGGAATGAATTTAACAGTCGCACCAGTCATTTCAGCAGCTTTATACCAAGGGAGAACATTTGAGGCATGTTCTGCTTCGGTAATTAATACTTCATCGCCTGGTTTTAAATATTTAATTCCATAACCCCAAGCAACAAGATTAATGCCCATTGTGTCACCGCTTGTAAAAACAACTTCTTTATAGTCGCAATTAACAAAATGGGCGATTGCTTTTCTAGCGTTTTCAACTTCAACATCCATGTTATAGCAGAGATCGTAATCACCACGATGGGAATTACTATTCATCTCCATATAATACTTGTTCATAGCATCAATAACACATGAAGGTTTGAATGTGGTTGAAGCATTATCAAGGTATACCAAAGGTTTACCTTGCATAGTCTTACCTTGAAGCATTGGGAATTGTTTTCTTATTTCGTATACATCATACATAAGAATTACATCCTTCCTTCAATAAGACCATTAATTTCATCCTTAATAGAATCATCATTAAATCCATTAAGAATTGGTTTGAGATAACCATAAGTAATTAATTCCTTAGCTTCTGCTTCAGTAAGTCCACGAGAAGTTAAATAGAATAAGTGGTCATCATTTATTTTTCCAACAATTGCTGCGTGTGATGCAATAACGTCATTTTCATCAATTTTTAAAATAGGTTTAGCAATAGCGTTGCTCTTTTCATCAAAAACCATAATCTTTGCGTTTTGATGAGCTTCTGCTCTTGATGAACCTTTAATGACAGAGCAAATACCAGAGAAAATAAGTTTTGCTTCGTCTTTACAAACACCATAATTATCTAATTGGCAATTTGTATTACTTGCGTTGTGATTAACAGAGACATCAAATCTCTTATTATCCTTTTTAGAAGATAAAGAAGCTAAATGCCAAACGCATGAAGATCCTTCCTCGTTTAAATCAACTTGAACATCACCAAAATTCTTGCCTTCACTAAAATCAGCGAAGTATCCAGTGACTGATGAATCTTTTTTGCATTTGCATAAGAATTTAAGGTTTCCAAATTCTTTTGTTGATAAGAAAGAAATTGTTAAAGAAGCACCTTCTTCTATATTGATATCAATCAATGCATTTTCTGAAATACCATTAATTAATAAATTAATGGAATTATTTTGTTTAATAACAAAAGATAATTGTTTTGCATTTGAAACAATATAGTTATTTGTGTCTAAAACAACACCATTTGGATTGTCAGATAAAACAATTCTTTCCATTATTTTGTCATTTCCTTAACAGCACAAGTTCCAATAGAAACTGTATTCATTTTTGCTTCTTCTTTTGCGATTTCGATACCAAGTTCAGTCTTAATAAATTCATAACCATTTGTATCGATTCTCTTAATAACTTCTGGACCTGCATCAATAGCAACGCGACCATTGATAATAACTACAGATCTTGTTGGTTTAATTAAATCAAATAATCTTGCATAGTGAGAGATTACTAAGAATCCTCTACCTTTTGCTTGTTCTTGTTTAATAACATCACCAACAATTTGCATTGCATCGACATCAAGACCAGAGTCGATTTCATCGAGCATAGCAATTTTTGGTTCTAATAAAATCATTTGGAGAATTTCATTTCTCTTCTTTTCTCCACCTGAGAAGCCTTCATTTAAAGATCTTGTCGCTAAGTCAAAAGGCATTTTTACATCTTTTGTTGCCTTATCTAAAACTTTATAGAAATTATATGTAGAAATAGGTTTTTCTCTTCTTGCATTGACTGCAGCTCTTAAGAAGTCTGAATTGATAACACCAGGAACTTCACTTGGATATTGCATACCAAGGAATAATCCTGCTCTTGCTCTTTCATCTGTTGATAAAGAAAGAATGTCCTTATCGTCTAAATAAATAGAACCTTCAGTAACTTGATATTTTGGATGGCCCATAATAACATTCAACAAAGTTGACTTGCCGTGGCCATTAGGACCTAATAAGGCTACTGTTTCTCCTTCATTAATTACGAGGTTGATTCCTTTAAGAATTTCTTTTCCCTCGACTTCTGCGTGTAAATTTTTAATAGTTAAGACTGACATAGCATCACCTCAAATTCCGTAATGTATTTTAAACATGAATTTTATTATCTTCAATTAATACGATAATTTTTTTCACTTTTGATTCATTTTGGGCATTTTTTGAGCTCGTTTTGTCATTTACTATGTAAGTATTTTTTTGATTTTAATAATTTTTGTTGCAATTGGGAGCCATAATATTTAAGATATTAACGCTATATTCAATAGAAGGAGAGTAAACTATGAAGAAAAGTAAACTATCACTCGGCTTAGTTACTAGTTTCATTGCTGCAATGTCTCTCACTGCTTGTAATAGCCTTTTAACTAAAGACGATGGAGCTCTTGTCTCATTTAAAGGCTACGACGGTGAAACCATTGAAGTCATCACAAATGACATGTACAACCAATATGTCAAAACAAGTGACGGCGTTTCCAAATTCTATAACCAAATTTTGGAAGTCTTAATTCGTTATGAATTCAAATCTGGCAAAATGGAAGGAAAAGCTGAAAAGTCTTATAAGCAAATCGAAGCAGAAGCAAAGAACTCTGTTCAAGAACAAAAAGATACTGCTAAGAAAAATGCTAAAAACAACGGAACAAAGTACGAAGACGAATGGGAAGAAATCTTAGACGCAAAGGGTGTCGAAGATGAAAAAGAATTATTAGAAAATTACATCTATGATTTAGAAAAGAGCCAAATTGAAGACTGGTACTTCAAGGATGAAGATAACAAAGCTCAATTAACTAAAGAATTCATTGGTGTCGATAAAGACGGCAATGCAACAACAACAGATATTGACTCTGCATTCCCTTATCATATCCGTCACATCTTATTAAAGGTTGAAGATGGCGGAAGCGATTACTACAACGGTACAGTAAGTTCTGCACAAGCAAAGAAAATCGCAACAACTGTTTCCAAATTAGCTGATGGAAAACAATCATTTGGTGCTATTGCATTAACAGATTCAGAAGACACATCTAACACAGCTTATGGTGATGTTGGCATTATGACAACTCAATTATCAGGAAGCTCATTACAAATGGTCAATGAATTCCAATTAGGTATTTATACTTATGATGCAATTCTCAACACACAAAACACAAACGAAACAATTTTAAAAGGTTTAGGTGTTTCTGGTGATTATAAAGATTCAGCAAAATCTGTTAAAGATTACTACCTCGATGAAATCGGTAGCAAGATTACAGAAGTTCCATATTCAGCAATTGAAGAATTAGGTGAATATGCTGAATTAGAAACAGACTTAGATAATGAAAAGATCTGTGATGGTAACAGCATCTTATTCCCAAGAAATATTCTTTGGAACAAATATCTCAACCGTCACCAAGTATTCGTTATTTCTAACGCAACTCAAAATACAACTATGGCTGCTTTACCAAACGAAGTTGGCGCATACGATACAACAAGTGCTAAATATGCATTAGCAGAAGATGGCAAGTGTGGTTTCCGTGCTGCATCAGAATATGGTATCTCAACAGATGCTAATATGAGAGTTTTAACTGATGAAGCTGGCAGAATCATCTTAGGTGTCCGCTCAACATACGGTATCCACTTAATGGTTATGCAAAAATCAGTATTCGAATACGCTGATGGAGCTCTTGAAAAATACTACACAACAGAAGTTCCTGGTTCTAAGAACTATCCAGAAGGTGCAGAAACATACGTTAACTATGTCGCAACTTCTGCAAAAGCTGATTACACAGAACGTGCTAAGACAGTTAAAGATAAGATTAAAGGCTTCGACGCAACATATGACTATCGTTTATATAACTATATGATTGATGGATTAGATGTTCAATTCAACGGAAGCATGGGTAAAGACTTAGGCGAAGCAATCAGTGATTACATCGCACGTCAAAAAGAAAATAACCTTTACAACCATGAAAAAGGTATGAATGGCGTTTGGGAAACATACTTCGAATTACTCGAAGCTCAAGAAGCTAATAGAACATCAGATCGTATGGTTTCTGAAGGCTGCGTCATCGGATTCACAGAAGCAGGCCATGAAGGCTTATACGAAAAGGGAGGAGCTTGTTACTATGCAAAGTAAGTTATTAAAGAAATGCTTAGCAGTCGCAATGCTCAGCGTTGTTGGCTTAACAACAGCTTGTAAAGATGACGAAATCGTCGCAAAAACAGGCTACTATGATGATCCAATCGCTACTATCGGTAACGAAGACATCTACAACAATACAATGAATATCGTTTTAGACGGTATTCGTGAAGGCTCATTAGCTAGCGACGTCTTAGACGAAGTATTATATCAATACGCAGTCTCAGTCATCGGTGGCTACAACAAAGTCTTAACAAAAGAAGGCACAACATTAAAAGAAGCAGCAAAGAACGTTGATTCTGATGTCTGTGCTGAATTCATCAAATCTCATAAAGCTTATTGGGATGAAGATAGAGAAAACAAAGATGCAGCTGTTACAGCTTCTGAAAAAGCTCGTGTTACAGCAAAATGGAATACTATTGAAGATAGAATCGCTGAAAAGATGTATTCAAAAATCTCTGGTGGTAGCTATTCCAAGAGAAACATCTTCTCTGAAAAAGACTTCTTATATAGCTTACGTTCTTCAATGAACGCAGTCGCAGATCCAAAAACTGCTACTAATTTATATAAAGGATTACTCTATACAGAAGTTGAAGATAAAGAAGTATTCACAGGTCATGATTCATTCTCTGCATTATTAAACCGTGAAAACTATCAAGAAAACGCTGCATTAACTGAAGATGAATCTAATAACAAGATCACTTATGTTGAAGATGAATTAATTCCAGATATTTATCGTCAATTATTAGTTGAACAATATTTATTAGATGAAAACTACAACTCATTAGGTCGTAGTTATGCTCGTAAAGTTAACGTTATCGCAATTGCAAATAACACTGATTATCCAAAAGCAGCTCCATACTTAATGGATTACTTTGTTAAAAATGTTGTCTCTAAAGGCCAAGTAGCAAAAGATAAAGTTCTTGATACATTCAAATCATTATCAAATGTTTGGAAGGGTATCGACCTTACAGCAGAACAAGAAGGCTGGATTACAAGCTGCGGTGGATTCGAAACAGCAACAGCTAATGACGGCACTTCTTATTACAAAGGCACAAAATATGGTGCTTTAATGGAAAACTACGATAAGATCACTGCTAAAACAACAGATATCAACTATGATTCATCTGCTGAAAGTGAATTCACAGGTAGCAATACATATACAAAAGAAGTTGGTAAAAAGATTAAAGAAGATAATATCCGTTTAGAAGATTACACAACTACTGGTTGGTACATCAAAAACGGTGGTCTCTCAACATTACCAAGCGCAATTACAAACAGATTATTCAACATCTCAGTTGCTAACGCTGTTAACGACAAAGATGCTGCTGATCGTTGGAATTCTGAAACTTCTACATACGCTGTTCCAGAAAACGAATCACAATATGTAGCAAAGATCAATGGCGCTAACTACTTAAAAGTTTCTTCTACACAACAAGGTGCAGATCCAATGGATGACATTCTCTTCTATGACAACGATAGCTCAACATACTACATTGTCGAAGTTGAAGAAGCTGTCTCTTCATCAAGATTTGCAAAGAACTCATCAGAAAACTACAAAACTCTCCGTGGTGCTGATGTTATGGAAGAATTCGTTAACGAAGTTGTCAAGATCGTTGCTCAAAATGATTCTTATAAGACATTAAGTAATAAATACTGGTTAGAAAAAGCTGGTTGTGCATATCACGATACAGTCGTCTATGATTACTTCAAGAGCAACTACCCAGAATTATTCGAAGACGAAAAATAGTTCTTATTAAAAAAGATTTAGGAAGGTGTAACAACCTTCCTTTTTCTTATATATAATATTAGATATAGGAAAGAAGGTACTTATATGAATAACAGAGATATTTTCTGCAAAATCATCGCTGGAGAAATTCCATGCTACAAACTTTACGAAGACGAAGATGTCCTGGCATTCCTCGATATATCACAGGTTACCAAAGGACACGCTTTAGTTGTTCCTAAGAAACACTACGACACATTCTTAGCAACTCCTCAAGAAATCATGCATAAAGTTATGGATGTCGCTCAAAGAATCGGCCAAGTCGATATCAAACTCCTTGGTGCTAAAGGTGTCAACATCTTAACTAACTGTTATGAAGCTGCAGGTCAAACTGTTCCACACTTCCATGTTCATGTCATTCCAAGATATGAAAAAAAAGAGGGCTTCCAACTTGAAATGAAGCCAAATGAAGGTAAAGATCTCAACTTACCAGCGTTAGCAGAAGAATTTGCAAACAAGTTAAAGTAATTTATAAAAGACGTAGTTACATTATTTGTAATTGCGTTTTTTACATAATCTTTACTTTTATCGAATTGTTCATGTTTTATAATATTTGTGACTAGGAGATAGATATGATTACATATAATGACATTATTAAAAATAAAGAAGTAAATACATATATTGAAAAAGCAGATGCATCTTTAAAAGCTTTAGGCTTTACTGAACATTCTTTTGCTCACGTAACTAGAGTTGCAGAAACTGCAAAATATATATTAGAAACATTAGGATATGATAAAAGAACAGTTGAATTAGTTCGTATCGCTGCTTATCTACATGATATAGGCAACGTTATTAATAGAGTTGACCATTCCCAAAGTGGGGCTATGATGGCGTTTAGAATTCTCGATCATTTAGATATGGACCCATCAGAAACAGCGGATATCGTTACAGCAATTGGAAATCACGATGAAGGGACAGGTGTACCTGTAAATCCGATTTCTGCAGCCTTAATTATAGCAGACAAGTCAGATGTAAGGAGAAGTCGTGTAAGAAGCGGAAACGAGCTAAAAAGCGATATTCACGATAGAGTTAACTACTCCGTAGTAAAAGCACAATTAAAAATCAATACTGATAAGACAATTATCAAATTGAAATTGGATATCGATACCAAGATTTCTCCGGTTATGGAATACTTCGAAATATTTACAAGCCGTATGGTTTTATGTCGAAAAGCAGCAGAAATGCTTGGCTTAAAATTTAAACTCATAATTAATGAACAATCACTAATGTAAAACAAAAAATAAGCAGCACTAATAGGCAGTGCTGAAAGCGAGGGTAATGTAAAACTTATATCGAAATACGCATTATATTTATAGGTGAATCTTCCAATTTATGCAATATAAATATTGTCAGAATTGCCAAATTACGCAATAAAAACGGTATATCGTATGTACTGGTTTTGAAAAAATCCAAAAGAAAAGGCATAGCCTCTAGGCTTATGGTCCGGAAGTTATGCCTTATTTTTTATGCGAATTTACCATCGCTATCACTACTGCACTAATGGGCGTTTATTTTTCTATATATCCGAATTCTATTCCTAAAATATTTCCAATTTTAATCATTGTATCCAGTCTGGGAGAAAGGACTTCACGTTCCATTCGCGCGATTTGTGATTGAGGAAGATTTGCAAGATCCGCTACTTGTTGCTGACTTAGTCCTAAACTTTTTCTCCTTTCAACCAATTGAATAATCAATTTATGTTGGATTTTCAAAATTCTTTCATCTTTCATACTATTTACCATTTAGTTCATCTTCTAATTCTTCAATTGTTGGAAGAGATGATTTAAAAGTCTCTGGAATCAACTTCGATAGTTCGTAACT
>JAZRYE010000033.1:0-65169 GCA_045600585.1 Bacilli bacterium
CATGTATGTGCTAAACTTAAGTTGTCAGTCGACATGATAACTCCTTTCAATTTATAAGCGTTGGTCCGCATATAAATTTTAGGAGTTTTTCTTTTGCTAGGCAAAACTATAAGTTCTACCTCCACCCCAGACTATCTGGGGTTTTAACTCGCTCAGCCTTTGCAGGACTGGCTCAGACAATAAAAAACGCCTTACAAAGGCGTTTTAGTTTATTCTTTTGAGCCAGTTTGTTTTTGCCAGCTCTTGAAGCTTTCTAATTCTCTTTTATGAATATTTACTAATTGAGAGAAGTAAACGCTTTTTAAAGTTAGATATTGTCTCATTTGATCTTGGGAGACACGTTTAGAAAATAGAGTTAAAAAGCTATGTTCTAATCTAAAGAATGATTCGTATGTATTAAGAAGGGTTATGAAATAGAAGTATTCCTTATTTGAATAAATAAGAATAGGTGTACTATGAATGATTTCACTACTTAATTCATATATTTTGTTATAGTTTGATAATCCCGCTAATCTTTCTAAACCATCACGGAAATTAAGTTTAAAAGTTTCATCTTCTTTTACACCTGGAATGTTATATAAGAAGCCGTATTCAATGTACTTTTTAATATCTTTGCTCTTAAGGCCTAATTCTCTCATTTCATCTTTCATGCGATAGAAGGTAGCGTCTTGTTTTTCTTTATCTTCCATACCATTTTTAAAGGCAATACCATATTCCATATGTTTTAAATATGTATTAATCAATGGATCTCCATATCTTTCAAGAAGAACAAGAGTTGATTCGCATTCATGAAGAGTTCTCCAAGATGCAAAAGCTTCTGTTTCATAGCCATTAACAAGAAGGGAAATAATACATCTAGTAATGCTTAAAGATTTAATTAGCAAGTCTGTAATTAATGTAGACTGTGGGTCATTCTTCTTATATCCATTTAAAATGTTAAGCATAAAATTAACATAAATATTTAATGATGATATAGGAGGTAGATATCTATTTGTAATCTTTCTTTCAACATGATTGAACATAGATAAAGAAAGATATTTGTCTGCAACAACACTAGCCATTGATGCTTGAATGTTTTCGTCTTGTTTAAATCTTTCGATTTCTTCAGGAGAACGAGAAGAAACGCTATAAAGATATTCACCAAGACAATAATAAATAATTTCTACGTCATTTAGGCGTGTAGGAGCTTTAATTAAGTTACTATCGCTCATTTGCTTTATTCCTTCATTTGCGAGTTCGTAGACCTCGTAAACATAGTCAGAATCGTAAAATGGAGGCAAAGGAAGAGCGTTAGCTACTTCATCAAATTCATTTTTTGTAAAAATATTTAATTCCATAAGCAGAAAAAGCTCCTCTCTTATTCGTATATTTTATATAGGAGAGGAGCAAATATAAAGATTTATATTTATTAATTCAATATTTAGGCTTTAGCCATTGAGACATGCTTTTCGTTAATTGATAGTCCATTACAAGAAGTAACAAAGTTTTCTAACGCTGTTAATCTATTGCCATCATTTAAGTCTTTTTCACGATCAACAAGTGTTATATCTAAGCCAACTTTAATTGTAATAAGAACAGAAATGCTTAGATCAATTTCAACTTTCTTTAATTCGTTATTAGCAGTATGAACTTTTAAAGTTAGAGATTTCAATGAGTTAGATCCTGCTAAATCTGCAATATCAATATCGAAATAGAAATAAGAACTTGCTTCATTATAAATGAAATTCTTTAAAATCTTTTCGTAATGAATTGTATGATTTTCATTCTTAGCTAGGCTACCAATTGTGTTCATCATACCCTCACTAACACCAAGGATATCAATAACAAATATTTCGAGAATATTATCTAAGAAATATGAAGGTGTACAAACTTCCTTTAAAGTCCAAATTCTACTACCGGCATTGTTAATATGGCCCATACCCTTATCAACACGATTTACATAAAGCAAATCATTTGAATAGTACAAAGATGCTTTACGTGATGATGTTGAGAAGAGATCGCCGTTTGTATTAACAGCAAGAATAATTGGAATTGAAGAGAATTCAACTGCAACTTCAACCGTGCCTTTGTTATTTCTAATCTTCATATCAATTGGAATATTTTTGTTGATTAGAGATCCAAGTGATAAGGCAACCTCACCAGATAAGTGATAATATTCAAATTTAGAAGTATTTACACCAAGTTCTAATAGAACTTTAATTTGAGAGAAGTCGATATATTCTTCGTATGGATCTAATCTTGTTGCTTCTAAAGAATCATCGAATTCATATAAATAGAAGTTTACAGATAAATTAGCTCCATCAAGTTCAATACCAGAGATAGACATAGATTCTAATGTATAGTTGCTATAGTTAATTCTAAAGGTAATGAATTTATCTTCCATACCAAGCAAATCTAGAGCAACTGTTGCTTCTAAATAATCATCAGTAACAATTAAATCTTTAACAATTTCTGTAGCAAAGATAGAGCCGTAATCATGTTCAGTAATTGCGTCAATAACAGGCATTTCCATTGATGTATTTAACATAGCCCCAAATAATTCAAAGAAATGTTCATCTGGATTTTCGATAAGATCTTTAGCCAATTCATACATATCAATGATTGTTTGAGTTTCAAACTTACCACATAATGTATCGTTGTATTTAAATACAAACCTGTCTTGTGCAGGAACGTCTAACTTGATGTTATGACGATATCCAGCTCCATCAACAATGTCCAATTCTCCATATCCTAAATTATTAGCAATATCAAATTGTAATCCGCCATTGAATGTAATATCTTCATCTGAATTGAGCTTATCGATAGTTGCGTCGAATTCAATTCTGAATCTTGTATCATCAAGTAATTTATCAATGCCTTCAACAATAGATAATACCGGGTCAACTGAAGTATATGAATCTCTATCTAATAGAATTGGTTTAAAATCAACGAAAGATATTACAATGTCTCCACCATAACCATTAATCTTTAATCCTTGAATGATAAGAGATTCTAAGCTTTGTTCAGTAAATCTTAAAACTACATCAAATTGAGCAAAATCTAATTTATCAAAATTGAAAACTGTTGGATCCAAGGTGACTGTGAATGATGTTTCTGTAATACCGATGGTTTTGATAACACTACCAACATTATCTAAATAAGAAAGGATATCGATGTTGCTCATAGCGCCAGAAGCACCAGTAATCACTTGAGAGATGGTATCATTACCAATCTTCTTGAAGGCATATTGAACTAATCCAGCAATAGAATTTTGATGAATAGATACTTTTAAATTATGGTAGTTAGCATAAATATTTTGATCAGCATAGCCGAATAAGAATTTATGTGTTCTATTATTTTCAAATATTTCTCCATCAATACCATAAATGCCATTATCTTTATCTAATGATAAATCGATAGATGTACCAATGATGTCTTCAGCATTGTTATAAGCATCAAATTTCTTTAAATCAAATGCAATATTTACAGTAGCTTGTCTTTTTTGTGTTAAACGATAAACATCATCAAATATTGTAAATACAGGTTCAAAATTTTGATATAAAGCAGCTTTATCGGTTTCAAGAGGACTAATAAGAGTAGATTCTTCTCTTGCGATTCTATCTAAATCAACATCAAGCTTGAATAAATTACCTTCAAAGAAGAATGAATCTGTACGAATACCGGTAAATTCATTATTTTCATTTGTTTTAATATGAAGAACCAAATCGTCATTATATTTATAAACGAAATAATATTCACCACTTGGAGTAACTGTCTTATCTTCCATACCAAGAATTGCATCTTGAAGGATTGAAATATCAAATTCTTCAAAGTCTAAAGGCATGTTCATATTGAGTCCGAGATCTGGAAGCATATTAATAAAAGACAATAATGATGAAGTTTCTAATTTAAAATAATTCTCATTATAGTCAAAGAACATTTTGCCATCGAAATAGCCTAAATTTGCATCTAAAGCAATTCCGTTATAGGCAAGGTCTAAATGACCAGATAATGCAATGTTTGAAACATCTTCAGCATCACCTTCACCATTAAAATTGACATTAATAACATCATTAGCTTCAGTTTTAATTTGAACTTTTGCTTTGCAATCAAAGGTTTTAATTGTGCCTAAAGAATCCAAAAGTTGTTGTTGTGGGGAATCTGGCACAACAAGTTCATCGACACTAGTGATTTTATGTGGCTTTTTATATTGAGAAGCAAAGCCAGCGGCAAAGCTAATGACTAATACTCCTGCTGATATCATTATTGATTTAAATATATTCTTCATAATTATTTCTCCTGATATGTAGCCAATTCATTTAATTGAGGGATAGTAAACGAATCGTCATCATATGTATATTTTTCATTTCCAATTGCTTTTGAATCATGAACACCAAACATTGATACTTCGTAATGCTCGGTAATTATTACATTTAATAAATTCAATTCTTTATCTAAATTCATATCCAAGTGAACACTATGGAATATTGGGGCTTTACTTAAGCCAGAGGTCATCATCATTTGTTTAATGTAACGAGCTACACAATAAGCCGGATCCATTTCCATAGATAACACGTAATTATCACCATCTCTTGAAACTTTATGCTCTTTAGTAGTTTTACTAGAAATAATATAAATAGAAGCTCTAGATAAATCTTTGCCCCAGATGTCGTTATATTCAGCTAAAGTTAAGTTTGTATAATCATCAGATTTATAAGAGGCAGATGTAGATGACTTATATTTACCTTTGAAAACCTTGCAATATGATTCATCTTGATAGAATCTCCATGCACAAGTAACCAAAGATGAAGTTGATAAGTCTTCTTTAAATCTTAAATTTCCATCTTTAACATTACTTGATCTAACGACCTGTTTAACGCCTGCGGCAATAACTTCACCATAATAAGATGAATAAGTATGCTCATGCATGCCAACCTTCATTAGACCAATATTTGCAATTTCATAGGCTGTGAATTTGGAATAATCTCCACCAGCTTTTTCATAGCGTTCAAATGTGGCTTTGTTGTTATCTTCCAAAGAGTTGATGTCCATAGCGTTATAATCAACTTTTTCCTGAAAGAAATCACTACCCCAAAGAATGCCAACTGTTAAGCCAAGAGCCAAGCAAACGGTTCCCATTACAGATGTTGTGATAATAAAATTTTTCTTAACCTTATCCATATAATTTTGTCCGTTTTCATTAAATACAAGTTTCTTTAACGTGTGCAAGTACCCATATAAGAGAACTTAATCTATTAATTGTAGATAAAGAGAGTCGACTCTCCTAAAAAGAGAATTGATAGGTAAAATATGTTGATTTTAGGGATATTTTGGCATATTCTACCCATATGGACAATCTAAAAAAAGTAATTGGCGACAACTTGACAAAATTAAGAAAAAGTAAAAATTTAACCCAAGCTGAACTTGCTTTGAAGTTTAATTATTCTGATAAAGCTATATCAAAATGGGAAAAAGGAGACACCCTTCCAGACATAGAAGTACTCTCATCACTATGCGATTTTTATGGTGTCACCCTCGACTATTTAACACATTCAACCAACCAAGATAAATATATTAAAGAAGAAGATCCAGCAATTAAAACAAACCGCATTATCACTCTTGCTTTGATATTTGTTGTCATATGGATGATTCCTGTAATTATCTTTACCTACACATACTTAGTAGGAAAGAGTGGTTATTGGGTAAGCTTCTCATGGGCTATACCTGTATCCGCTGCTGTACTAGGTCTATATAATAGAAGAACATTTAGATCTAAGGTATTTAATATTGCTTGCCTTTCTTCATTTGATTGGGGAACTATTACATCAATTTATCTGACTGTTTTAGTCACTAGCCAAGCTAATGTTTGGCCATTATTCTTAATCGGAATTCCGATTCAAATGATTATCGTTTTGATGTCCAGTTTCAAAAAGAAAGTTTAATAAAACAGCCTCCAATTTGGAGACCGTTTTTTTCTCAATCTAATATCACTTGAAGGCTCTAGTTGCTTTAACAGCTTTCTTCCATCCGTTATATTTGTTAGTTACATCTTCTTTTTGCATCAAAGGCAGATAAATAGTTTGATAAGAATGAATAGCTTTAATTTCATTGATATCTTTGAAGAATCCACTAGTAAGGCCTGCTAAATAAGCACACCCTAATGCGGTTGTTTCTAAACATTTTGGAAGCATTACTTTTGTTTCTAAAATGTCACTTTGGAATTGCATTAAATATTTATTTGCCGTTGCACCACCATCAACCTTTAAAGACTTGAGTTGGAACTTAGCGTCTTTTTTCATTACTTCAAAAACATCTTTGCATTGATAAGCAATCGCTTCAAGAGATGCTCTAACAAATTGTTTATTTGTGGTTCCTCTTGTTAAACCAAATACAGCTCCTCTTGCATCATCATCCCAGTAAGGTGTGCCAAGGCCTGTAAAAGCAGGAACAATATAGACACCTCCACTATCTTCACAATCAAGGGCTTTGTTTTCGCTATCACTTGCAGATTCTATCATCTTCATTTCATCTCTGAGCCATTGAACAATTGCACCACCAATGAATACAGATCCTTCTAATGCATAAGAGACTTTTCCATCTATTTCCCAGGCAATAGTTGTTAATAATCCATTCTTAGAGAAAATAGGCTTATCTCCTGTATTTAATAACATAAAGCAACCTGTTCCATATGTATTTTTGCTTTCGCCTTTCTCAAAGCATGTTTGGCCAAACAAAGCAGCTTGTTGGTCACCGGCAATTCCACAAATAGGAAGATTCTTTGAGAAGAATGAAGCGTTTCCAAATCGATATGAACATCCATGGACTTCAGGAAGCATCTTCATTGGAATATTGAACAATTTGCATAGTTCTTCATCCCACTTTAAATCATTAATATTAAATAATAATGTTCTTGATGCATTAGATACATCAGTCGCATGAACTTGACCGTTTGTCAATTTATACAAAATCCATGAATCAATAGTTCCAAAAAGAAGTTCACCTTTTTCTGCTCTTTCTTGTCCATTTTTGATGTGATCAAGAATGAATCTGATTTTGCTCGCAGAGAAATATGGATTTATAAGCAATCCTGTTTTCTTATGTATAAATTCTTTGTATTCGCTTAGAGAATCACAAATATCTGCGGATTGTCTTGATTGCCAAATAATTGCATTTGCAACAGGCAATCCTGTTTTTTTGTCCCAGATAACTGTAGTTTCTCTTTGGTTTGTAATACCTATAGAATCAATCTCATTGATTTTAATATTAGCTTTGATAAGTACTTCATTTACAACATCAATAACAGAAAGCCAAAGGCTTAAGGCATCGCTTTCCACCCAACCGCTTTGAGGAAAAAGACATTTAACTTCTCTTTGAGCACATTTAAAAGGTAATCCGTTGTGGTCAAATAGAATTGCCCTAGTTGAAGTTGTGCCTTGATCAATAGCCAATACAAATTTCTTCATTCAATTAAATTCCTTTTGTCTTAAATAATCTTTCGATATCGACAATTTCTTTCTTAACACCTTTAGATAAGTTTTCAGCTCTTCCGTTCATAATGACAACATCATCTTCGATACGAACACCGACTTGATATTGGTCAAAATATAAGCCAGGTTCAACTGTAATAACGTTACCATTTTCTAAAGGTCTTTCTCTAAGAGAAATATCATGAGTATCGAGTCCTAAATGGTGAGAGACATTATGTGGATAGTATTTTCTAATATCATCTTTCTCATCCATTAAGCCACGACTAATAGCTTCATTTCTTAACATTTCTGTAGCGTATTCGTTTACTTGTTTTAATGTCATGCCAGCACGGATATATTCAATAACAGCTTTATTAACGTTTAATACGGCTTCATAGACTTCTTTTTGAATTCCTGTATAAACTCCGTCAACAGGTAATGTACGGGAAATATCAGCGCAGTATTCGTTATGGCGGTAGCCTAAATCGAATAAAACTAATTGGCCTTCTTTAACTAAATCATTTTGTGATGGGTAATGTAAGCAAGTTGCATTTTTACCAGCAGCAGTAATTGTATTAAAAGAAATATTTGTTCTATATTTAGACTTCCCATAGAATTCGAAAATGTCAGATAATTCGTATTCGAATAAGCCTGGTTTTAAATTGTTAATTAAGTTAGCAATACCAGCATTAGTTCTTGCGATTGCTTTTGCAATTTCTTCAACTTCAAACGAAGATTTGATCATTCTCAAATCTCTAACCATAGGATAAGCATCTTCGACATTTATATATGGGTATTTATCATTAAGTTGATAAACAAAATCACGGGTAGTAAACAAATCACCAATCTTTAATTCAGGTTGTTGATCGATATAAATTGTATCAATGCGTCCATATTGGTTATTTTCTCTAGCTAATGCTAAATCTAACATGCTATCAAGTTGACTTCTTGAGTAAACATTATCAATGCTGGCTATTTCTCTAGCTTGTTCATATGTAAGTCTTTTGCCTGTCCATCTTTCTTTTAAAGCATTATATTCATCAACAAAAAGATAAACATTTTGGCTTAATGCACCTTTAACAAACATAATCACGCTATTTTCTTGTTTAATGTTTGCAAAATAATAGAAATTTTTATTAATAACGAAAGGTAATTCGGAATCTTCACTAGCAATTTTACTGACTCCTGCGAATAATAAAGCAACAGAGTTTTCTTTCATTTTAGCGAAGAAGTTATTACGACGATCATGTAATTCAGACATAATCTTTCCTCCTTTATTTAATTATTGCTTCGACAACTGGTTCGATTTCAGGAAGTTCAATTTCTTCAACTTTTCCTTGGTCTACTAATGAAGCGTTGCCGCTAACAATTGGGAGTTTACCAAGTACATCAAAACCAATTTCTTTAGAAAATTCATCAATATGAGATTCACCAAATACATTGATTTTCTTGCCACAATCAGGGCAAGCAATATATGACATATTTTCAACGACACCTAAAAGGTGAATATCCATCATTTGAGCCATCTTGATTGATTTAGTGACAATCAAGCTAACTAAATCTTGAGGGGATGTAACAATGATTAGATCATCAATTGGTAATAATTGGAAAATAGTTAAAGAAATGTCGCCAGTTCCTGGAGGCATATCAATTAATAAATAATCCAATTCTTCCCATAATACTTCTTCATAAAATTGTCTTACTAATTGGCCTAATAATGTGCCTCTCCAAATAATTGGATCACTGTCATTTTCTAATAATAAATTAGAAGACATGACTTTGATTCCGTTTGAACTTTGAAGTGGAAGAATTAAGCCATCTTCTCCATAAGCATTTCCTTTAACACCAAAGGCCTTAGGAATACTAGGACCAGTAATATCAGCATCAAGGATACCAACTTTAAATCCTTTTTTGTTTAAACTAGATGCAAGTAAAGAAGTAACATAACTCTTACCTACACCACCTTTACCAGAAAGGACAGCAACAATTTTCTTAATATGACTTCTGTCATTTAATTTTGCTTTTTCAATTTTCTTATCGCCACATCCAGAAGCGGATGAGCAATGATCACAGTTATGATCGCAACCCATAATAAACCTCCATTAAATTACTTTATTTGTAACATCAATACCTGCTTGTAAATATGTCCTAAGTAATCGAGAAGCACCTAGTAAAATGCCTCCGAAATATCTAGCGACAAAAATAACACAGTTATTCATGTCTTTTTTATGTAAAAGTTCAAGAAGAGGACGACCAGCTGTTCCCTTTGGCTCCTGGTCATCACAAGACTTGCTCTTTTCTTGGCATCGATAAGCATAAACAACATGTTTTGCTTTTGGATGTTCTTTTTTAACTTCCATTAACATCTTTTTAAAATCATCGGCATTATTTAATGGAAGTAGAATCGCATAGAACTTGCTTTTGTTAAGTTCTACATATGCATCATATCTTTTATCAACTGTTTTCATAATTTAATCCAATTAGTCTTAACTTAAAAGTTATGACTACAAACGAAACTATTTTTAGTGTATAGTTTTTTCATTAGGAAATAAAGAGAATGTTATTTAAAAATAAAATTTGTCCAAAGTGTAAATCATCTTATGATGAAGCGTTTTATACATGCCCTAATTGTAAAGAAAAGAATGATTTAAACTTGCCTAAATCACATAAATCCATTTCATTTATCCCTCCAGTATTTCAAATAGGCGTCTTTTTTATCGGATGGATTGGACTACAAGTATTATTTGTTTTGATGCAATTTATTGTTTCTGCTTTTGTCGACGAGATAACTTTAAATGCCTTAGCTGTTATAGATTATGGTTCATATGTTTTCTTATTTGGAGCTTTAGTATTAGCAATAATGCCTTTTATAAAATCGATTCTTCAGCATTTTAAGAAATGGGAAAACTATATTTACGGAATTGGTTACGGGGTAACTTTAATTGTTATTACGATGTTATATTCCTTATTAATATCTCAATTAGTTAATGTAAGCGATAATGCAAATCAACAAACTGCACAAAATTTGACAAAAGCATTCCCTTTTTTAGCACTTATTTTCTTAGGATTTATTGGTCCAATTTGTGAGGAATTAACTTATCGACTTGGCTTATTTACATTATTAAAAAGAATCAATAAGTTTTTACCATACATTCTTGTTCCAATCATTTTTGGATTTATCCATTTTGATTTTACATGTTTCGGAACAGAAACCATGGTAAACGAACTTGTTAATGTTCCATCTTATATAATTGCTGGACTTATTTTATCGCTTGCTTATAGCCATAAAGGTTTAGCTTGTTCAACTACCGCCCACATCATAAACAATGTATTTTCATTGATCATGATTTTAATAGGAATCTAAAAGTATGGAAATGATTGAAAACCAAGAAAAGTCAAAACTAATAATAAGTAACTTTATTTTAAAGTTGATTGCAATAATCACAATGACATTCGATCACATAGGATACATTTTGCAGGGTTACTATTTTCATGGTTGGTTAGAATATCTTCCATTAGCAATGAGAACTATCGGAAGATTATCTTTGCCTTTATTTTGTTTTTGCATTGCAGAAGGAATTAGACATACAAGAAGCATTGGGAAATATATGCTTAGATTAGGTATTGTTGGTTCAATTATTTCTTTGTCCTACATCATTACTGACTTTGTGCCATTTTTCCATGAAAACGGAATTGTTATACCAAAAATGGGAAACATCTTTTTAGATTTAATTCTTGGTGGATTAGGAGCTTATTTAATTTCTAATAAGAATAAAGGAATTAAAGCATTAGCTATTTTACCAATAGCCTTTGGAATTGTTTCATATGCTGTCGATGTATATGAAATTAATACTACAGTAATGATAAATTGGTTACCTTACTATGTAAGAACACAAGGTGGATGGTATGGAATTGTTTTAATTATTGGTTTTTATTTATCTTATTCATTAAGTGATTTATTCTTCAAATGGCAGCATAACTTAAATGGATTAGATCCAGAAGCTTTAAAGGATACAACATACGGAAGAACAATTAATAACATTATGGCGTGTCTAGTTCTTATTATTGTTTCATTAGTTTTATTTGTTATTCATTTAATGGGATATACACTTTTCGATATACCAACTCAAAACGCTTGTATGCTTGCAGGATTATTTATCTTCTTTTATAGCGGCAAACGTGGTTACAACAAAAAATGGTTTAATATTGCTTCTTACATATATTATCCAATGCATTTCATTTTGTTATTTTTAATTTTTACATTATTATTAGGAATGTAGGAGGAACTATTTATGATTAAATATGTTGAAACTATTGAAGAATTTGACTCCACGATTAGCAAAGGAAAAACACTTGTTGATTTCTATGCTATCTGGTGTGGTCCATGTAACATGTTAACTCCAATTCTTGAAGAAATGGATGAACAAGGTGATTTTAAAGATATTAAAGTTGTTAAAGTAAATGTAGATGATTTAATGGAAATTGCAGAAAGATATAGTGTGTATTCAATTCCAACATTAATTCTATTTGAAGATGGAAAAGTGGTAAAAAAGACACTAGGATATCAAAATAAGAATCAACTTTTACAATTTATTACAAAATAATTTGATAATTTGGATAAGTGGTTTATAATATAAATCGCTATCCGAAATGCAGGTGTAGTTCAGTGGTAGAACACTAGCCTTCCAAGCTAGTTATGCGGGTCCGATTCCCGTCACCTGCTCCATTATAAATAAAAGCACGATTAATTCGTGCTTTTTTAATGTTTGGGTAACAATTGGGGAGAAATTTGGGTGCTAAATGTCTTTTTTGTCGTAACCCAACTTAATTAAGAATCCATTAAGAAGTGTTTTGTTACTTTCAGACACATTGTAACCGCTTAAGTAAGCGAGCAATAATTTCTCTTGTTTTGTATATCCACGTAATGTGTTAATCTTTTTGACCTTTTCTTCTTTTGTAGCAGATGAGCCAAGTTCTTGCATTGTTAAGATATAACGAGCCATATCCACGTCACCATTTGTGTAATATAGCAATTTAGCAATTCTTCCTGAAGGTGCTTGAGCAAGTGCACGAGACTTAGCATAATCTGCGTAATAAGAGTAAACTTTCTTAATCATATTCGCTTTTGATTCATCATCAGAAGTTTTATATGCTTCTATCTTGAGTAATTCAGGAATTACCTTGTTCACTTTTTCATACGCTGTATTATATGCGAGTACTTGAGCACGATTGAATTTAACCGTGTCGCCTACTTCGTTTACGTATGTCTTTGCGTTTGCCGAAGGAGTTGCATTATATCCTGCTTCTGACAACCTTACCAATTCGTTTAGCGTCTTTTCATCATTGATAGAATTACCATAGATATTTGACCACGCACCTAATTGAGCAGTAGCAAGTTTTGTTTGACCTGTCTTTGCGTATTCAGTGTATTGCTTTTTCATATAAGAAGAACTTAAACCTTTGACCCAATTTTGAGCAGTTAATGAACCTTCTTTATCAACTTGATACCACAAGCCCATAAACAATTGATAGATGTTGTTTGCAGGAACGCCTGTCAATTCTAAGCCATTAAATACAAGATTGAATATCGCTTTCTTGATGTCATTTTCTTTTTTAGTTTCAATAGCCGTTTGCACTTGCTTGTAGCAGTCGATTAATCTATTCAATCTCTCAACTGTGAATGCAGACACGTCTGAGTTGTTTTCAATCGCATTGGCGATAGTTCCGACATAAGGAAGCCAATTTATCGTACTTTCTAAGAAAGCGTCTCTAAGCGTCTCTTTTTGATTGATATAACCCCATTGTTCTCTTCCTGTAAACCACTTCTTAAATTGAGAAATGAATACTGCTCCGAACCCTTGGAGAATTAATGATATGATGAGGCTTGATAATTTCTTACCAAATTTGGCTTTGAAATGGTATCTTTCCTTGTCTGCTTGAGATTTCCAAAACACTCTTTCTTCTTCTGAGATAGAAGTATCTTTTGCCTTATTTTCGTAAATTTCAAGTCTCTTATTAGAGGCTTTCTTTTCTACTAAAATTTCTTCCATTGCTTGAGTTTTGTTTTGACTATCTGAATGGAAACGACCCATAGTATCGCGTGCTATAGCACCTGCGTCTCCACTACGTAATCGTGACATAAACATAGGGTCACTATTTGATTGAGTTAAGATAGTCATTCCTTGTAATACATGAGCGACTTCTTGTGCATACTCTTTGGAGCCACGTTTAAATTCGTAAGTACCATTCTTTATTCCTTGATTTACGATTTGTTGTGCTAAAGCATAGCCGTGCGTAGATACAACCGTGCTATCGAGCCATTCCATAGGTTTTAAAACAACTTGACCGATTGTAGAAGGCAAATTGCCATTCATAATTGCTTTAATTACATCGCCTTCGTTAAATCTTTCAATAAAGTAACCGTTTGATTCCATTAAAGATTGTTTAATTTGACCCATACGGAAGAAATTTGAAACTGCTTGAGGAATTGTCTTTAACCACATACCGAATGTTACGCGTTCGTCAATAAACCACGCATAATCAGAAAGCAATTGTCTTGGAACAGAGCCTAATAAGTTAAAGCCTAATGCAGATACTTGTCCGATGTTGCCAATTTTTTCAATGACACCACCTTTTTTCTCAACAATGTCTTTTCCTAAAGCAATCTTAGTTAGATATGGAGACCATACTGATTTCCAATTAGGAACAAACTTTTCTAAATAATATTCGAGCGTATGGTTGCCTGCTTCAGGCACGGTTGTGTTTAACATAACACGTAAGTCTTCGACCCATTGTGCTTGTTCGCCCCAACTTGATACGCTATCAATATTAGATTGAAGCATTGATGTTGCGCTATTCCATTTATAATGGTTTTTATTATTAACACGACCCTTTAAGAATCCTTGTAGCATTGTGCTTAAGTATCCTGCGTCGTAAATGCTTGTAGCACCAATACCTGTATTTACTTGTCCTACACGTTGTGTATTTACATAAGTTCCTTTGTGCACTTCAAGCATATTTTTGATACCGAAATAATCTTCGATAATCTTTGATTTGTAGTCATAGTCAACGCCATTGTAATATTTTTTAAATACCAAGTCAGCCCATTGTTTGACTTTAGAATTCATCTTACTGAACATATTTTGATAATCGCTATCACTGAATTTAAAGTCCATATCAGTTTTAGTTTTCTCATTGTAGTGATTGAATCCTGTCTTGAGCAATTGTTCTTTCGCACTTAAGTAAGTCCAATATGCGCCTACAATATCGTTTTGCGTTGCGTTGAACGTATTTCCGTATCTATCAGTAAGTTTAATTGTCTTCTTGTTTAATTCTTTTAGTAATGCTCCTTTTTTATTGAATCCTGCTTCTTTAGATAAGCCTTCTAAAACAAATCTTTCGAACTCAGACTTCTTGAGAATTCTATTTGATGAAACTTCGAAGTATGTATCAGTTAAATGCTTAACCAATGGGTGGTCATATCCTAAATATCTTCTTAAGAATACAGGCAAAGCGATGTCAGTATCTAATAAACCTTTTAGTTTTCCATATTTATTATCAGCAAATGTAGGAGCCAATGCGTTTGCAACAATAGTTCCGTCCATTGCTTTTTTAATTTTTTCTAAGTGCTTTTCACTTGTAAGTTGATTTACTCGAGTAAGTATGCGTCCACGGATAGCATTGAATAATTGTATTTCCTTGAGAGTTGGTTCTCTATCAGGGAATTTTCCGTCTTCGAAACTTTCTTCTAATGTATCAACCAAATCGCTTAATGTTTGGTCATAGTAGTTTTGATAATTTTCAGGAGTATATTCTGCAAAGTTATTAACTAATTTAGTAAATGAACTTGGAGCAATGTTTTTTTCACTCTTTGATAATAAGAAACCTTTAGTTAAGTTCTTGTAAAGTGTGATTTCGTTGACGACATTTTCGCCACCAATCTTAATTGCTCTACTATCTTCGAACTTTTTAGTTAAAGTCTTTTGATTTTTAATTGCGGTAACATACTCACTTGTGAGCATTGCTCTGTTATGGACGTATTGAGCGTACTTTCTGATAGTATTAATATACTTTTCTTTCCACTTGGTTAAAGTGCTCTTGTTTCCGCTATTTTTAACAAGTTCTTTAATACGGTTTTCAATTTCAGAACGTTGACCATAAGTTGACATTTCAACAGCAACTAAATCACCATTGCCGTTTTTGTAGTATGCTTTTGATTTCTCAATTGTATCTACAATATCCTTGACAACTGCGTCCATATCATTTTTTAAATTGATATTCTCAAAAGTTGTATCAATGAACTTCGATTTACCGTCGTAAATCCTAATTTTTTCGATAGTAGGAATGTCGTCCATTACGTACTTAAGCACGTCGTTCACGACACCACGTATGTCCTTGATTGAGTACACGCTTTCGTGATGTAAGTTTGCGCTATCACGGATTAATTCATTCTTTAATTTGTCTGTTTTTTTAAGGGCAGTACTACTTCTTTTGTATCTTTCATCTTCTAATAAGGATTTATAAAATTCGCTTGTTGCCTTTGCTTTGCCTTTTTTGATTAAATTATCAATTTCACTGACAACTTTATCGCACCATTCCTTATTAAGCATATTGTCTACGCCTGCATAAGTGTCTGCGATAATTTCTTCAGTAATGTAAACATCACGCATTGAATCTTCTGAATATTCATCTCCCCAAATGTCGTTGTATCTGTCATAGACTTTTTGGAATTCTGCTTTATCAGGATAACTTTCCACAATGTCTTTAATATTAGTTGTTGCATATCCAAAGAACTTGTCTAATACTGCATGAACAAACTCGTGCTTGCTTACTTTAGATAAAATATCTCCATAATTGTTATCTAACAATAACACTATTTCGCCTTTGTTTGGGCTATAAAATCCTTCAGTACCATAAAATTCTTTTTCAATTGAATCCAAGGCAAAAATGGTTTTTACACCAATTTTATGATACATATCTTCTACTTCTTTCATTTCAGAAGTATAGGCTGATTTATTAATTTGTTTGATTTTAATTTTTTCACCAGCAACATCAACTGCTGATTCTTTGTATTGCAAAGTTTCCCTTACTAATCTTGTGTAGTTTCTTTGGTCTTTTGCGCTTTCAAATTTTCTTCCATTTTCTTGACTGTATCTTTGTAGTTCTTGAATGGTACTATCATTCGCATTCCGTTTGATAATCTCACTGTTACTGTTGGTTCTGATTTGTCCATATTTAACATTCCTTTCTAAAATATTTTTATTATTAAATATAGTTACGGAGCCGTCTTTCTTGACAATACTATCATAACCTAATTTTTCTAAGACATCGTTTACATTCATTCCTGACCTTTTTGCGATGTAGTTAAGGACTGACAACTCATTTTCTTGGTTGTTCAATTTCAAATTATATGTTTTCTTTAGCGAATTTTGAATACCAAAAATAGAAGATACTTTTTCGAATGATAATTCGCTTTTAACATCTTTGATATTTAACGGATTCTTAGAATATACGAAAGAGCCGTTATCACTTCTATCAGTCTCTTTTAAATTGATACTTGAATAATAACTATTGCCGTCAACATTATTGTCATAATCAGCATTTTTTGTTGAATAAAGTTTAGCAGTACCGTCTGTGTTAACTAATCTTGTTGTTTTTAACTTAGATTCATTTTCTTTAGAAACAACCAATTTTTTTACAGTATTATCGACACTCTTTGTTAGACCCAATCTATCAAGCATATTGCGTGCTTGCTTTTGCACTTTTGCGTCTTCGCTAGTCATCATTTCTTCAATGATTTTTCCATTAGTCTCAATTAAATTATTGATTTGTTCTTTGATTTGCGCACGCGTTTCTGTATCGGTGGTTTTATCATATTGCTTAGATAAGTCTGAAATTGTTTCATTATTTTCAAACACTTCAGCACCACGACCAAATTGTCTATTGTTACTTATCTCAGAAATACCTGACATAATACCGCCTGATACAGCACCTGATAAGCCTGCGAGAGCAACACCTTTCCAATAGTCGCCTGTTTTGTATTCATCTAAAGCGTCTTTGTCGTATGTTACTTTTTTAAGAATAGGATTTAAAAGTTCTGAAATTACTTCTTCAGTGCCTTCCTGTACCATTTCGTTAAGAAGTTCTTTAACAGTTGATTTCTTAACTGATTTGCCAATATTAGAACCTCCAACACCACCTTCAGGGAAAATCCATTCAGTTCCTGCTTCAACTGCACCACTTAAAGCACCATAGCCAATTGCTTGACCTCTAGTTGCGCCTTGTTGGCGTGCTTCATTTGTTGAGTGACCTGCACTAGAAACACCCATAATACCTGTGGATACCACTTTTTGACCATATTGACCCAATTTGCTGAATCCGCCTGATACTTGAATAGCAGGGAGCATTTCGCCAATAGAATGAGCGATTCCGCCTGCGAATTGACCGACTTCAGTATTTGAAATTAATGAAGTATCAAAGCCGTATTTCTCGTCTTTAACTTGATTGTAATCTGTATCAACAAAAGCGTCTGCTTTTCTATTCTTACCGTCAATGGCATTTCCAAGTTCAGTTAAGCCTCTACCTAACCAATAAGTGAGATAAGAAGCACCTCCTGTGAGTATACCTTGTGCTAAAGCGTTTCCGCCTTCTTTGCCACCTACGCCTGCGCTTAAGAAATCCTTAGTTTCTTTATTAAGGTTCAGTTCCAACAGATGACAATGTGCTACCTGACACATATTTTAATTCGTTTAAGTACACAGGCACTGTTTCGCCTAAGTTGTTTAACAAATAGTTGAATCTGTCTTCATCTGTTTCGTTATTTTTACGGGCAACTAACTTAATAGTGTTTCCGTCAACTTGGAAATCACAGTCACTTAGGCAAGCAGTATTCGCCGTGTCTTTCTACGACGTTACCGTCCTTGTCGACTACGATTACTCCGTGTTTCATACCTCTGTACGCTTTGTGCTCTTCAGCGATTTGTTGTAATACTTTGTAGTCGAGTACGATTGTTGCAGGTGTAGTTCCGTACTTGATGATGTACGCTTCTTTCAAGAATGGATTTACTTTGTGTGCCTTGCTTGTGTAATTGCTTCTTTCTTTTTGCGAATGTCTGTTCGTGTTTTCTTTACGCTTGCTAATGCGAAAGTGTCTGTGATTTCAATAACTGCATTGACTTCTTTTTCAATGTAACTTGTGACCATATCTCTAACATTATTGAAGTCTTTAACAATGTATTTTCCTGTTTCTTCGTCTAACACAGGTGTTAGTTCAAGTGTTTCTGCCATATTTACCTCCTATAACTTGATTGTTAACGACGGCATTACTTTTTTTAGTACGTTATTTTCCCAAAAGTTCGTTTCTTTTCTTTCTAAGTAGTCAAGGTCTTTTTTTACTTGCTCATCGTTCCTGTCTATGAAATAGTATCTAGTTTCAGTTTTAAGCAACTTTTTACCTTCGGTATCGTAGTAATCAAAAAATCTTAATTTTGCGGTTAGTATTGCGAACGTACAGTCATTTACTACAAGTAAGTAATGTAGAACTTGTATGTAATAGTTTTCAGGTATGTGGCTCGTCCAATTGCTCTCGTCTGCCCTATTGCGTATATCGTGTGTTTTGATTTCTAACACACCTTTTTCACCTGTGCTCTTGTTGAGTAATAACCCGTCGAGCGTTGCGGTCATGTACGGTTTGTCTTTACGCCTATACATTTCGTTTTGTCGTGGCGTGTGTACTTTGTACTTTTCATCAAAATCGTACGCAAATTGCTTTCTAATCAATGGTTCGCATTTTGTACCGTAAGCCATTGCTTCGTTGTACTTATGTAATGCGTTTTTGTTCGGATACACGATTGCTCTAAATAATTCGAGCGATGTCATATATGGATTCTTGCCTAGAATTGCACTAGCACTTGACCCGCCGAGACCTCTTGAATTTAGCCATTCTTCTCGTGATTTAAACTTTTCAACTGTGTAATTTTTCACCATAATTTTTAGCAATCGATAAAAGCCTTAATTGTTCTTCAATCGTTGTTCCCTCACGTAACCAAAAGCTTTGCGATTTAATAACATTTCTACCTGCGATTGCACCTGAATACTTTGTTTTACATTCATTCATAACTTTAGTAGCCCAAGTGCGTCCACAACCAAGTAAAGCCATAATATCCTTTGCCGAGTAACTTGCTTTAGTTAAGTAGTTTTCCTTTTCTTCGATTGTCATAAGTCTCCTCCTTTCTCTTAAATGCTACGTTTTTCGTATCCGTTAGGAGCAAAAAAAATTGATTTACCAAAGTTCTTTACTAATATAGCAATCTCATTTTCTGTGAAGTCACGCTTACCACTTAATTTATTATAATAAGAGTTTTCACTTAAAGAGAGTAGATTGCACATATCGCTCCTAGATAGTTTCTTTAAAACTATTTTAGATTTCAAAACGTCTCTATCAATAACTAACATTTTTTCCTCCCCTCTGCTCCGTTTTTCGGATTACCTATATGTTAGATGATATTTTTTGATAATGCAATAGTAATTTGAAATTTTTTTCAGTTTTTTGGAAAATATTTGCGTTTTATGTAGCAAGCCTTTATAATGATTTCGACGGAGGTGATGAAATGAACAGGCTCAAGGTTCTTCGCAACAGGGCTAATATAACGCTACGTGATTTAAGTAAATATATAAGTCTGCGTAACGCTACCATATCTGATATAGAAAATGGAAAACAGCCTATGCGAGAGATACACGTGCAGAAGTTGACAAGTTTCTTTGATGTAACAAGCGACTACTTATTAGGTTATTCAAACTCAGGATTAGGAATTTATTTCTCAGATGATGACCACACATATATAAGCGAGTCAGAGGCAAACCGCATACAAGAGTCAAATATAATTAAAGAGGAACTTATACACCACGCCTCAAGCGATTGGGTGATAAAAGAACCGAGTACAAATATACGTATATATCGTGGTGAATACTCAATATTTAGGTCAGTAGATATGTCAAAAGAAAATGCAAACATCAGCGAAAGCACAAAACAAGAAATTATTAATGAACTTGCTAGATTAGATGAGAGAGAGTTAGAAAAAGTATTAAAGTTTATCAACGAGTACATTAAGTAAAAAGAAAAGAACCCACCTCGGCAAAGGATATCGGGTTCTTGGTTGCGTGAGACTTAAATAACAACCTAAGGTTATTATAACAAGTCTCCATATTAAGTAAAATAAAAAGGAGATTTTTTATGGCAATTATCAAAGATACAAAAAGAAACACCTATTACATTAATTACAAATACAAGTTGCCTAATGGTAAATGGCAAAACGTAAACATTAAGAATAAAGATTGGAAAATGAGCGGTGATAATAAAGTTGGTATCCGCTATATGCAATCCATTGAACACGAAGAAATAGAAAAGGACAAAATAAAAAGGAAAATATCTTATCACGACGGAGACTCGCTCACACTTGAGCAATTATGTGAAGCGTTTTATCGTGTATGTAAGAGTGACGGTATTGATGATGAAACAATTTATAATTATAAATTGAGTTTCAAAAACTATTTATTCACCGTATTGTCTCCAACTATGAAGTCTGATAAAGCGTTTACTTTGGCTAACATTGATGATTTCAGGGCTAATTTGGTTTCTAAAGGACTTAAAGAACGAACTATGAATAACAAAATGGTTGCTCTTAAAAACCTCCTCAAATTCGCTAAAAAGAGAAAATTAATTTCTCGTGAAATGGCTGATGAGGCTATTGATTTATTAGACCCTATGAAAGAAGTAGCGAGGATTAAAGAGCACGAAAATTTCTTTGAAAACGGAGAAGATGACGTTAGAAAATTTATCTCGTCATTCGATAATGAAGACACTGAATGGCGTGTACCTGTGCTTACAATGTTCTATGGAGCACTACGCTTAGGCGAGTGGCAAGGCATTTGCAAAAGCGCAATTAATTTTGAAAACAGTTTCATCATCATCAATCAACAAGTTGATAACCACGGAAAATTAAAAGAACACACCAAAACAGGTCATGACCGTATTGTTCGTATCCCCCACACATTTATGGAGGAACTAAAGAAATATGTTGATGAGCGTTGCTTAAATGATGATGACTTTGTATTCTGTGGAGCGAACGGAGCACACGTAAGCAGGCACAAGATACGTGACATTGTAGACAAGCACTTGAGCATTGCAGGACTTACGCATATCACATTACACGGTCTTAGACACTCCTTTGCTACACGTATGTTTGATAAAGGCTATGACGTTAAGGAAGTTCAAGAACACCTCGGTCATTCCTCATTAGACACCACGCTTAAATATTACATTCACTATACCAACAGTAAAAAGAATAAAGATTTGGAAGATTTGCTATAATTGGGTAGCAAAATCGAAGATATTTAGTAACATTTAGTGTTTATATGTGAAATGTGCTGTGTAATACTTACATAGTAAACATTAAAAAGTGATATTAAGTGGTAAATATATCTTAATTCCCGTCACCTGCTCCAGGTGACGTTTATAAGTAGCAAACTTGCTACTTTTTTTCTTTCTCTATAGAATATAGTTATGAAATTAGAAATCGTATTAGCAAGTAACAATAAAAATAAATTAAGAGAAGTGAGAGAAATCCTTACTCCTCATGGCATTACAGTCTATTCTTTAAAAGACGTAGGTATTGAAGCGGATGCAGAAGAAAATGGTCTTACATACGCTGAAAACGCGCTTATTAAGGCAAAGGAAGTAGCTAAATACACTACTCTACCTGTAATAAGTGATGACTCTGGCATCGAAATAAAAGCTTTAGATAATGCACCAGGCATTCATTCAGCAAGATTTGCTCAAAGCTTTGGAGATTATCCAAAGACTTTTGACTATATTTTTAAGGCCTTAGAAGGCAAAACAAGAGAAGCAAGATTCGTATGTGATATCGTTATGGTAAATTACGAAAAAGAACCTTTGGTATTTGAAGGCATTGTTCCAGGAAGTATAGCATTAAAACCATTCGGTGAAGGTGGATTTGGTTACGATCCAATCTTTGTTTGTAAAGAAACTGGAAAAACTTATTCAGAAATGACAGAAGAAGATAAAAATAAAGCCTCCCATAGAGGAAAGGCTTTGCATTTGCTTTTAGATTATTTAAAGACAAAATAGTTTTCTCGATAGAATATCGGACCCCTAAGTCTTCTAGACCAAGTAATTCGTAGGATAATTTCAAGGATTGAAATGCCTAAAGTAATTACTCCCAAAACAATAAATGGAACATTTCCAACAAATGGTATTTCAACTAGATTAAGAATTGCATTTACGGTAAATAATCCGGCAAATAATAAAGTGAATAAAGCAAATATAATAATTGTAGGAAGAGTTTCCTTAATTTTTTTCGAAATACGTGTATTATCAGGATAAATAGCATCTGAAATAATTCTTTGTTTACGATCTTTTTTACCTAAAGTTCCACAAACATATTTGCCAACAGAAGTTTGTGCTTTGACATTATCTGTTCCTAATACAGGAGTTCCATCTTTTAAATAGTCAACTAAATGATAAGTAATGCCATCGGCTAAGATAAAAGGTTGTGCTAATCTAGCATTTAAGTTATCAATTGATTCATTAACTTTATTAGCTAATGATAAATAAGTAATATCATTCTTTTCTCCGTTATCAGAAGCTTTGATTTCACGTTGAATAAGTTCTTTAACAGATATGATTTCTTTAATTCTTGTAATGTATAACATTACACAGTCAGAGCTATAAAAGTAGCCTTTAATAGATAAAGACTTTAAAGCTTTTTCTAAATATTCATCTAAGATAGAATCAGCAAGTTTTAAAAAAAGCACATAATTTGCAAGCATCTTTTTATAGCGGAATTTCTTAACAGATTCTTCTTTGAACATTGTGTAGAAAGCTCCAAATGTTGACTTTCTTAATTTTGACATACAAAGAAGAGCAAGAAGTCTTCCAAATCTAGCCAAATAATAATCAGGTTCAAGTTCAAGAATATCTCCATAAGCATAATAAGCTTGTTCATAATCGTTATATGACCACATTATTTTATTTGCTTCAATCATCTTAAGTTTAAGATTATCGTTTAATTCTTGAACGGCGTCTTGAGGATTCATTTCTGTCATGCATCTAGGGCAATAGCAAACAGCTGCACTTGTATTAACAGGAAAAATACGGTACTTCTCATTATGAGTACGACAGTATTTACAATATCCTAATACAGTTGACATAATTAAAATCCTTTGTAGTTTAACTTAATGCTATTATTTAAACTTAGTAAACTAAGTAAATAATTTTTCGCGCATTTCAATATTACACTCTTTTAAATAAAATGCCTACAATAAAAAATTATGATAAGATATTTTCATGAAATTTGAATTAAATAAATCCGACAGAGAAAAACTTAATAAATTAATCGAGGCAAAGGATATAAATATATCGATTGCAGATATGTTTTTAGCCTCCGCTTCTTATGAATGTATAGATGATCCGTCATTCTTTAAATCATCATTAAATTTAAAAGATGATTATTTATCAAGCCTATATGACTTTTTAGAACTTGATATGGATGATGAAGAGAATCAAGAACTTGCAGATAAATACATTAAACCTGCAATTAAAGTTCTAGATAAAGGCGAATTTGTTAATAATCCATACAATAAATACGTTAAAGCAAACAATATCAAAGATGGAAAATATTCTCTATCATACGAAAAATATTCTCCATATCAATGTTTCGCTTATGATGATATCGATATTTTAGAAAATGATTATTATCACGAGGTTTCTAAAATTGGTTTGTTTAAAGAAAGCTATAGATTTATTTCTTTGATTGAAAATAAAACAATCTGGATGTGCATCACTCCTAACGAAATGAAAACAATGGAACCCGCTATAAAAGAAGTCAAAGGTAACGTTGTTACATTTGGATTAGGACTAGGATACTTTGCCTTTATGGCGTCTAATAAAAAAGATGTGAAATCAGTTACTGTCATTGAAAGAGATTCCACCATTATCGATTTATTTAAGAAACATTTGCTACCTCATTTTCCAAATAAAGAAAAGATCAAAATTATCAAATCTGACGCATTTGATTATTTAGAAAATAAAGAGATGGATAATTACAATTATGCTTTTATCGATTTATGGCATAATCCTGAAGATGGGTTGCCTCTTTATATCAAATGTAAAAAATATGAAGCCATGCATCAAAAATGCAAATTCCTCTATTGGTTAGAAAAGTCAATCATTGCAATGTATAGAAGATGCTTAATAACTGTCATGGAAGAACAAGTAGCTGGAAGTAAGGAAAGTGACTACCAAAGCAGTATGAACGAAATGGATGAAATCATAAATCACATATATAAAATTACAAAAGAAAAAGTATTCCATAGTTATAATGAAATACATGAATTCTGTTCAGAAAGAAATATCAAGGAACTAATTAAAAATTAGTCCTTTTTATTTTTCTTCCACCATTTCGATGGCTTTTTAATTCCTTCTTTTACATAAGAAGTTAAATATTCAATTTCATCTTTAGTGTCTTTTAAATGGGTGATAATCATAGCGAAAGATTTTTTATTACCCTCATGTAAAGATTCATATTTTTGTTTGATAAATATTTTGAATTCATCGGTCTTGATTGGCATATTGATTTTCTTAGACATACTTCTAATTTTTGTTCCTAAATGGACGGAATAACAGAAGTCAACAAGCATTGCTCCAACTACTCCACCGATAAAAAATGTGTAAATAAGATTCTCATTAATAAATTCAATTGCATCGACAAGAACACCATTCAATAAGAAATAATAGCCTGCACCAGCAATAAGCCAGAACAAAGAAAATAACGGACAAATGATACCCATAACATTTCCCCATCTATCGGAATAATCCCAAAGTTTTAAGCCCATTCCTTTAATAAAAATAAGTCCGGCAACAAATTCTATTAAAGTCATCATCACGCCGATAATCAATATTCTCAAAATAATTTCTATTACACTATTTGAAATATTCATTTGAATATTACTGACTGCGTATAATGCTACTGTACCAAAACCATACAAAGGAATGTATGGCCCAACCATGAAGCCAGGATTTACCCAATGCTTTTGAGAAACAAACCTTCTAAAAAATAGTTCAATTACCCAGCCGGTTAAAGAGCCAATAACAAATAAAGTTGCAATTGTAATTACATATTTCATAAATCAGTTTCTTTCAATTCATTAACAAGATGCATTTCTACTTTATCAATGTTATTTCCAACAAGGGCAAGCATATATCCAGTATCTTTATAACGTATTACTTTTGTATAGCTATTAACTAAAGAATTATAAAGTTTCGGAACAAATCCAGAATCATTACTCGCTTTAAAACAAGCTTCTTTAATAGCAAATGTTCGATAGAATCCATTGTCTTGAACGTAGGGTAAGCATTTCTTTTCATAGTCATTGAGGATTCTTTCCATTATTGGAAGGCAATCTTTATCATCTATTTGTTGAATATCAACACCATAAGGAATTTGAGAAATGGCAACAGCAACTAGTTCTCCACTATGTGATAAAGAGAAAGATATTTTATCACTGACCCATTTGCCATTATCATCATGTTTAAATTTTAAATCTTCAATATTCAAATTGAATCCGTCTTTTAACGCATATTCTAGTAATTTCCAGACATAATATTTTTCATCTTTAGTTTTCTTGTTAGAACAATTATCGATCTCAATTTGACGTTCATTTGGATATATAGAAATATCATCAACGATAAAAGGATAATTAGAAATATATACTTTTATAGGAAAATTAGGCACAAATCTACCGCAATTATGAGTTTTTTTAGCTAATTCAGGGTTTACATATAAACATTGCAATACAAAGTGTTCACAGTTGTTATAAAAGAAATTATACCCCTTCTCTTTAAGCCTTGATTTTGCAATAGTTGCAACTTGAGTTTTGTTACGAATAAGCTTTAAATCGTCCTCATTAAAAGATAAAATTTCAACATCTTCACCCATTGAAAATTCTTTTATATCAGTTGCAATTACTTCAATTTCATGAGAAAGAAAATATTCTTTATCTTTTGGATTTTTGCCAAATTGAATAACTTCTTTATCACTACAATATACGGCGAAATGATATAGAACATTTACTTTAGTTCTAATAATATCTCCATATGTAGGTATGCCCATTTCCCATTTCATAATGTAGTTTATTTATGTTCTCGATAAATCTTTCTTAATTCCATCTCTTTTTCATAAAGAAAAGCACTTACTTCTTTAATTTTTTCAGGAGTTGGAATTTTGCCTACCATTTCATAAACGTTGAAAGTATCGCTTATGACGACTTTATATGAATTCCACCAATGCTTTCTTTTTTCAAAATACATCATTTGTAGAGGAGCTTTGCTTCTATAAGCTAGTAATGTCATGCCAGTTTTAAATTCGTGAACTTCGTTATCAGTACTTATATGTCCTTCAGGAAACATAACAATCGCACCATCTTTTTTTAGTTCGTTTAACATTGGATTTAATGCACCAAAAGAGGAATTATCTCTATCTACAGAAAAACATAAAAAATGATTAAATAACCATCGAGAAAATTTCATTTCCATGAATTCTTTTGCAATAGCAAAATGAAGTCTTCTATAAATGAATGCAATGTGCACCATAAAAGCATCGTCCATTCCAACATGATTGGAAGCGATTATGAAAGGTCCTTTGTTATGCTTTTTTGCTTCTTTTGAAACATATATCTTTTTCATTCGATACCAAATAAGTCCTGGCCATCCCATAAACCATTTGGAAAAGTCATATACAAAATATTTAAATGAGAATAGTTTATTCTTTTTTTGTTTCTTTTCTGACATGACTCTATTTTATCAATTTAATACCTAATTGTTTACAATTCTTTTTGTAATATGTTATATTCATTTCGTTAAAATAAAGGCTATGAAGGAAACAAGTAGGCCTAATGAAGCTTTATAGAGAATATCCGGTTGGTGTAAGGATATAAGATAGTTAGGTTGAATACATTCTGGAGCTGCTTCCTGAAATATTAGTAGGGATAGACGGGTTCGCCCGATATAGCGATGTGTCAAGTACACGTAAGGGATATCTTGCGAAAGGTATTCAAATTGAGGTGGTACCACGTTAATTCGTCCTCTTTCCGTTTTGGAAGAGGATTTTATTTTAAGGAGAGAAGTTATGGGAATTTATGAAGAACTTCAAAGAAGAGGCTTAATCGCACAAGTAACAGACGAAGCCCAAATTAGAGAGTTAATCAATAATGGAGGAGCAAGATTCTATATCGGTTTTGACCCTACTGCTGATTCATTACATGTCGGTCACTTTATGGCTTTATGCTTAATGAAGAGACTTCAAATGGCAGGCAATAAACCAATTGTTTTATTAGGTGGCGGAACTGGTATGATTGGCGATCCATCTGGAAAAACAGATATGAGAGCTATGCTAACAAAAGAAACAATCGAGCACAACATTGCTTGTTTCAAAGAACAAATGAGTAGATTTATTGAATTTGGCGAAGATAAAGCAATTATGGTTAATAACGGAGACTGGTTATTAGACTTAAAATATGTTGATGTTTTAAGAGAAGTCGGTGCATGTTTCTCAGTTAACAATATGTTAAGAGCAGAATGTTACAAACAAAGAATGGAAAGAGGCTTATCTTTCTTAGAATTCAACTATATGATTATGCAATCATATGACTTCTATTATTTACATGAAAAATATGGATGTAATATGGAATTTGGTGGCGATGATCAATGGAGCAACATGCTCGGAGGCACTGAATTAATTAGAAAGAAGACTGGTAAGGATGCTTTCGCAATGACCATCACTCTTCTTCTCAACAGCGAAGGAAAGAAGATGGGCAAAACAGTTTCAGGTGCTGTTTGGCTAGACCCAAAGAAAACATCTCCATTTGAATTCTTCCAATACTGGAGAAATATCGATGATGCAGACGTTATGAAATGCTTAAAGATGTTAACTTTCTTACCAATCGAAGAAATTGAAGCTATGGGAGATTGGGATGATTCAAGAATCAATGAAAAGAAAGAAATCTTAGCATTTGAATTAACAGCATTGGTCCATGGACAAGAAGAAGCAGAAAAAGCAAAAGCCGCAGCAAGAGCACTTTTCTCAGGAGAAGGCGATGATACCAATATGCCAACAACAGAACTTGATGCTTCTGAAGTAGGAGAAGCAATTGGCTTATTGGATTTATTAGTCAAGACAAAATTATGTGCTTCTAAAGGCGAAGCAAGAAGATTGGTTGATCAAGGCGGAGTAACTGTTAATGGTGAAAAACCTAGCAACTCATTTGTCTCTTATAACACTGAAACTTTAAAAGAAGGCTTAAAGATTAAAAAAGGTAAAAAAGTATTCCATAAAGTAATACTTAAATAATATTTATGGCATTTTAAAGGAGAGCAATGCTCTCCTTTTTTATTTGTCGTATCCTTCGTACATGTAATCCATCCAAGGGAAATTTTTCCATGTGTTTACATGTAATCTATGCATTTCTTCTACTAATAGCAATATCTTTCCTGTACTTGGTCTTTTAGGGAAGAAATCATAATACTCGCCATTGATATAAAGAGCGAAGAATTCAGCAGTTGTTGACATACATAGAGTTGGAACCAATTCATAGGACCAATCATGTGAGAATGATTCACCATGTTTTTCTCCTTTAAAATGAATTCCTTGATGATCTACTGTTATTACACCTTTACCGCATTTAACGCTTGTTGCGTCTTTACCTTTAATTAGCTTGTATTTAGGAAGTTCACCAATTTCAACTTCTTCAGAGAAAGAATAATTTGGATTTTCTCTAATTTCTTTGATAGTTTCACATCTTTCCCAATCCACCCACTTAGATGGAGATTCTTTTAAAACGCAGCTGTCATCAAATGGTTCCCATTCATAATAATCATTCATATGAGCACCATTTCCGCATTTATTACATCTTATGTAATTCTTTTCAGAAATCATTTGAAGCTCTTCACCACACTTAGGACATTTATAGCAGATGTCATGTAAATGAGAACAGATGTTACCGCCTGTTTTCCATTTGATATGTTGCTCTTTTTGCCATTCGTAGTCATCTTGCCATAACACTTTATTAATGTAGTTTTCTACTTCTTCATTAGTCATTGTTTTCATCATTTCTGGAGTTAAGCAAAGACTAATCTCACATTCAACTCGTCCAAGTCTATCATCTAAACAAACTTTATGATTAGTTAAATAACCGCCTTTAATTTTACCTAGATATACAGGGATGTTATAGAAT
This sequence comes from Bacilli bacterium, assembly GCA_045600585.1. GTDB lineage: Bacteria > Bacillota_I > Bacilli_A > RFN20 > CAG-826 > JAZRYE01. The sequence goes on from JAZRYE010000033.1 coordinate 29,751, forward strand.
TTGAAAAATCTACCTGTACCAGTAACAACTGGTTGGTTATGACCATAGATTGAAGACATTCCTTCTGGAGCAAAACATACGCATCCACCAGATTTAATAATTTGGTTCATGCCTCTCATAGATGTAAAGTCATTTGTAAAGTTCTTCTTTGGGATGTTTTGCAAAATTTTAAAAATACCATCGAATTTCTTTCTAAAGAATTCATTATGGCCAGTAACAAAGTTAAGCTTACGAGGATATGTTCCTTTAACAAGCCATAAATAGTCACTTCTTGATTGGTGATTATAAATTAAAAAACATGGACCTTTGCAATCGTTAATGTCATCTTTTCTAACAACATGAGGATGGAATTTTGGTGCGAGAATCGGATTGATTAACACTTTAGCAAGAAAGCCATATAAAAAACCATTTGGTTGATGGAATTGCTTTTTTGCTAATTGTTGTTGTAATGTTAGTTTTTCTTTTTTTGCCATATGTATCTCCCTAGATATTTTTGTTTACTTTTTCTGCTGACGCAAAGGCCCACATAAGATTGAAGCCTCCGCATACAGCATCGACATCAACCGCTTCTCCAATGAAATAAACATTCTTTTCAATCTTCGAAGAAAGATCGTCATTTAAATTTTCAAAAGAGATGCCACCTGATGTCACTTGAGCATATTGATAATCATACATCTTTTTAAATGTGAATAAGACATTATTAATGTCTAAGTTTCTATATGATAGATAATCCGCAAGTTTGCTGTTCACATATTCTTCATATTGGTCTTTTGATACTTTGTATCCTTTTGCAAAATCGATATGGATTTTAATATCATTCATATCTTTTAGTTCATTAATATAATGAGATAAGTTAAATATCACAATTCCAGATAAGCCATCTTTTTTAAATAATAGCTCTCCAGATTCATTATGAATAAGTTTATCTTTTTGATATAAACTAGCCTCAACTTTACATCTCACTCCGTCAAGTCTTTTAACATCTTCTTTGATAACGATTGGACATAATGAAGGATTCATTTCTTCAACTTTATATCCATGATTAATTAATGCACTAAATAAGTTTCCATCACTACCAAGTTGAGGGGCAGCTTTACCTCCGACAGCAATAATTAACTTATCGTATACACGCTTGCCTTTGGAAGTCGTTAATGTAATTTTGTCTTCACTTTTATAATCAATAACTTTTTCTTCTAAATGAATATCAATCTGAGAAGTTGAAACTCTTTTTAAAAGCATTTTTGCGACAGTTTCCGCACTTTCACTTATCGGATAGATTAATTCACCTATTTGTTTATTATGAATGCCTAAACTATCTAAAAATGAAATTAGTTCTTTATAGTCATATTCTTTTAGAATTGGTAAAGCAAATTTAGGATTACTATATTTATCTTCTAAAGATCCTACATTAGCAAAATTGCATTTGCCATTTCCTGTGGCATAGATCTTTTTTAATAGTTTTTCATTGTGTTCAAAAACACTAACAACAAAGTTAGGATGTTTTTCTTTTATTTTAATGGCGGCAAATATTCCACTTGCTCCGCCTCCAACGATTGCTATTTTCATAAAGTTTATTTAATAAATTTTATTTTTCTAAAAGTATATTTTGAATAGATGTAATGTCTTCCATTGAAACACCTATTTCATTAACGAGATAATCAATTGTTGTTGCTTGGAAATTTTCAATTCCATCTTTTGAAGCAAAATCAACATTGTCTTGGCATAGATTATGAATTTCTCTTAAGGAACCAATGAAACCAAAATTGGAGAAAAGATAATCTCTAATTGCGTCTTTATAGCTAACACCTAATAAACCCAACAAGTTGAATGCAACTGCGCCTGTTCTATCTGTGCCAATCGCGCAGTGATAAAACATTGGGTAATTATTGATATCAGCTAATTTATGGAAAACATCAACTGCTAGTTCTCTATTAATAAATAAAAATTTATTATTATCAGTTACAAAAGGATAATGATAATAGTTAGTTTCTGGACTTAGTAATGAGTGATCCATATTTGTCTCACTTCTTAAGTCGATTTCTGATTTAATGCCTAATTGATTAAGCATTATATCTCTTCCTTTTTCAGTAATGTTTATAGCAGAATCAGAATCACCTAATCTCGCAGTTCTATAAAGAAGGCCTTGCTTAACAACATGGTTATCCTTAGTGATATAGCCACCCATATCGCGGCAATTAGTAACTCCATCGATATAAATATTTCTAATGATTCCGTCTTTAGTTTTAAAAGAAGATTCTTTAATAGTCTCATTAGAATTTAAGTCGATTACTTTGTAATAATATTGAGTGTTGAGCTTAAGGTTCTCAGCATCCATAGCGTATGTTCTTGTATAGGATTGGAACTCATATTTATTAAGTGAGTAATCAGAAGATTCGCTTATAACGACTTTATAATAATTAGAGTTTGTCTTTTCGTCAGCAAATCTAATTTTATATGCATTTGGTTGTGATAGTTCTTTTGTCCCATCTGCGTAAGTATCCATGTTATAAATAGACTCTTCGTCATTAAGCCAAGCTAACTGCAATTCATTATGAATTTCAAAAGCATTATCGGTTGAGGCTTTTGACGAGCAAGAGACTAAACTAACTAATAAAAGTGCAAAAATGGTTTTTGATAATCTATTCATATAAATAATCCTATATATATTATATTTATAATATTATTCGAAATAAATAAAAAAGCACAATACTTTAAAATGCACCTCTAATCTATGGCAAAAACTGGAAAGAGATATTTGTCTTTCCTAATTTATTTAAGCATATATTTTAAGTAAATTAGATGATAAGTGCGCTTTTGTTCATAGTCACTTTCTCCACAAAAGAAAAACACCCATAAGGGTGTTGATTTCTTTTTGGCGGAGTAGGCGGGACTTGAACTCGCGCACCGGTTACCCGATCTACTTCCTTAGCAGGGAAGCCCCTTCACCAACTTGGGTACTACTCCAATTCGCTCACTTATGTTATCACAAGAGAGCGATATTTCAAAATATTTTTAATATGCTTTAGCAAATAAGACAACTTTTTTAGCTTTTTTGCCACAGCAAGGGCATGTTTCAGCAAATGGCATTTGATTGAATGGCATACATCTAGATGTAGCTTGATAGAGATCTTTAATCTTATTTTCACATTCAACATCGCCACACCACATCATCTTTGCATAGCCGCCTTTATTATTGACTGCTTCACCAAGAGCTTCGACAGAAGTAACTTCTGTAACGTGGTCGAGAAGATATCTTTGTGCCTTTTCATACATTTCTTTTTGGATGACTTCGAGTAATTCCTTAATCCTTTCAACCATATTAGCGTTTTCAACGACTTCTTTAACTCCATCATTACGTTTAGCTAAAACGACAACGCCTTTTTCGATATCTCTAGGTCCGATTTCAACTCTTAGAGGAATACCTTTCATTTCATATTCAGAGAACTTCCAACCTGGTGTTCTATCAGATTCATCTAATTTAACTCTTACACCAGCTTCTTGAAGTTTCTTATAAATTTCTCTAGCTGCAGGAATTACTCCTGGTTTTTGCATTGCAACTGGAATAATAACTACTTGAGTTGGAGCAACGTTTGGAGGTAAGACTAAGCCATTATCATCACCATGAACCATAATGACAGCACCTAATAAACGTGTTGAAACACCCCATGATGTTTGATGTGGATTATGGATTTGACCATCTCTTCCTTGGAATTTAACATCAAATGCTTTTGCAAATCCTGTTCCGAAATAGTGAGTTGTACCACTTTGCAATCCTTTTCCGTCTGGCATTAAAGCTTCAATAGAATATGTTTCTTCAGCACCAGCAAATTTTTCTTTGTCAGTTTTTCTTCCTTTTACAAAAGGAATAGCTAATATGTCTCTACCACAGTCATCATAGACTTCTAACATTCTTAAAGCTTCTGTTCTAGCTTCTTCTTCTGTTTCGTGCATTGTGTGGCCTTCTTGCCATAAGAATTCAGCGCCTCTTAAGAAAGGACGAGTTGTCTTTTCCCATCTAATAACGCTTCTCCATTGGTTATAAAGCATCGGTAAATCTCTATATGAGGAGATAACTTTTGCATAGTGTTCACAGAACAATGTTTCAGAAGTAGGAACAAAATATAATGGATCTTCGATATGAGAACCACCACCAAGAGTTGCTACTAAGCATTCAGGTGCAAAGCCTTCAATGTGATCTTTTTCTTTTTGAAGTAATGATTCTGGAATAACAGAAGGCATATAGACATTAACATGCCCGCTTTCTTTGAATCTCTTATCTAAATAGGATTGAATTTGTTCCCAGATGGCATAGCCATAAGGACGATAAACAATAAATCCTTTAGTAGAAGTATAATCCATTAATTCTGCTTTTTTGCATACATCAGTATACCATTGAGCAAAGTCGTCTTCTTGACGTGTAATGGATTCGTTTTTAATTTGTTTGTTTTCGTTTGCCATAAATATAAATTCCTTTCGGTAACTAGTTAGGTTTATAGGTAGGATTGTGAATTTCCACAAGTCTATCCATCTTCTTCTTTTCAACTGGAAGAAGCATGTCATTAGCAGCACAAATGTCTTGAGCTGATACAAGAGTAATGCCTGATTTAATTGTCAATTCAATTGATTGCTTGTCTTTTAAGTCAGTAGCAATAATTGGTCTCTTATATTTAAGAAGTTGTTCAACTAATGAGTGAATTGATAATCTTGTTCTTTGGTTCTTCTTAATATCGCTTAACATATGAGCATCGACAATGAAGTAATCAAAGTTCTTATATATCTCGTGGTCGAGCAATAAGTTCTTATCTTTCATTAACATTGCTATTTCATAGCCGTATGAATGGTAATTAGATAAGTATTCAATTAATTTCTCGTGTTCTGATGAGTTTTCATTAATTTCTTGTTCATCAAATACAAGGACTAAATGAATATCAGATGTGTGAGATATTTGAGGTAAAATTTCAAGCATATTGTCGCAGTCGACAAGAGACACTCTTTGGAAGAGTCTTAAGAATTCTCTTTCCATGATTTGAGGTCTTTCATTGAAGAATTTATCGATTGTTCTATTAGCAATATTTACAAATAATTCTTTATTCTTATCAATAGTAGCAGCATGTCTAATCAAATCGCTATAAGAAGCAAATGGAGAATCATATGGTTGAACATATGAGAAATATCCAAGAATTTGTATCCTAGATACATCAACAATAGGACGATAATTGATTCTCATTAAAAGTGGATTCTTTAATAATCTTTCAATATCTTCTCTGAAGTCTTTAACAACCATTGATGCAGCAGCTTTTTGGAACATAAGAATTTCTTCACCATTATGTTGTGCAATCATACAAGCATCTTGACCCTTTTTAATAATAAAATCAAAGTCATGATAGAATTGGAAATTTTCGATAACACCAATCGAGAAGCTTACTGTTCCTTCATAACCATTAACTCCAATGCATTTTTTAATAGCGTGAGCAATAGAACTTGCTAATCTTTGAGCGTCATCACGTGTAACAAGATGCAAATCAATAAGGAATAATTCGTTTTCTTCATCATTAATAATTTGTCTTGTAACTCTTTTATCGTTTGCAAATGGGAAAATAGAGTTTTTCAATGTAGTTATCATGTATCTTTCGATTTTATCGAATGACAATACTTTTTGTCTAACATGGAAGAATCTGATTGCAAAAGTAAATCCCCTACCACTCTTGTTAGATTTAATTAGAGTTTCAACTGTACTTCTAGGAACAGCACCGGTAGGAATACCGTGTTTCTTTTTCTTATTTTTATTTAATGGAGTGATGAATTTTAATAAGTGACTTTCTAAATGAATTAAGCCGTTTTCAGGATTGAACTTAATAAACTTTAATAATGAGAAGAATGTTCCCTTGCCTCTTTCTGCAATTGCATCAGCTTCTAAAAATTGATCTGCATGAGTAGGATCCAATGAAATGGAAACGATCCAGTTTTTGATTTTTTCTTGATCATTTATATGAAAGAAAGAGTAAAAGTCAGTTAATGGGATTGTCTTCTTATGTCTAATATCTGATTTATTAAAATAAAGCGCTGTGCTTTCTTTAACATTGATTACATAAATTCTAATTGTATTGGTTTCATTGGAGATTTTATTTAAATAAATCTTTTCTTTTAATGAATCAGTGCCAATATAAATAGCAAAGCTAATCAAAAGACCGAGCACAATAACGCAGGTCGTAAAGAAGGCTACAAATGTTATATCTGTGAAATCAAACCAAGTCATAACGGCAAATATTATAGACCAATAAATTAAATTTGACTACTAAAGAGTCATAATTTATCAGCATTTCATCTCAAACTTCAACTTAAGTTGTGCTATAATTGAGCAAACAAGGAGAAATACCCAAGCGGCTGAAGGGGGCAGTTTCGAAAACTGCTAGGGGATGTAAGTCCCGCATGGGTTCGATTCCCATTTTCTCCGCCAAAAGAAATTAGCAGGCCATAAGACCTGTTTTATTTTTCTATTCGATAGGTTAAAAAAATCCAGCTCTATAATGAACTGGAATTTTATATGTAATTTATATCAACTATTGGATAGGTTTTGTAAAGAAATTACCGTAAACTTGAATCAATGGAGTTACTTCAATAAAGGCATGTTCATCAGCTCTTTTAATGACAGAAACAACTCTCTTCGCTTCATTGGAACTGACAACCATTGTAATGATAAATCTATCTGCACCACTATAAGCACCTTTGCCTTTTGAAACAGTGGCAGCATGAGGGAATTGAGAAATCAATATTTGAGGCATATTTTCGTTTGTAGTGATTCCCTTAATTTGCACTTTCTTGTTTCTAACATTTATAAAATCAATAACCAGCGCGCAAACGAACAAATACAATGTGCTATATAAAATAGATACAACAGAATTTGTCCATTGTTCTGGATTGTTAATGGATAATAAGACTGCATAAACGCCAACAATAAATGCATTGATAATAATTGCATATTTGCCAACAGTTGTACTCTTTTTCATTGATAAGAAATAAGAGAATACATCAATACCGCCACAAGAGATATCAACAGTAAATGCAAGAGCACTGGAAACACCTGTACAAACAGCTGATGCAAGTACTCTAGTTAATATGCTTGATGTGATAAAAGCATTAGATCTAATTGCATCAGTAAAACCAGAACTTGAGAATAAGATAATTAAAAGTGATGTCTCAGCGACATTTAGGAATGTATGAATAGCAAATCTTTTTGTTAATTTAAAGAATGCAAATATAATGATTGGTAGGTTAATACCTAAATAGCCAATAGCTTGGAGAATATTTTTGCCTAAAACAATTCCAAAAATGTTTAGAGTTAAAGCTAAGTCTTGAGATAAGCCAGAAACACCACCAGTAACAATTGTAAAGCCGTCAGATGAAGCAGGTGTTGTAAAACAAGTAAAACCAAATGCAAAAACAGCAGCAGCAACTAAGCCAACAGTCCATGTCCAAGCGTTTGATAGAACTTCTCTAAGAACATAGTGATCAAACATGAAGTTATTTATTTTTTTGTGAAATCTTTTTCTATTAAATCTCATACTTACGGAATGTATTGTATATATGAGTTGGCAAAAAAACAACAAAATAGATTTTATAATGATAAATTCATACAGGTCGCGTATAATGGATGCACACAACATACATAGTTTTCTATGAAAACCGCGTATTATTATATTGAAATTAAATTTTCTAAATGATAAGATATTCACGCTATATGTATATATAGGAGGCAATTAACATGGTAGTATTAAGAGCAATTGGTAGATTCTTCGCTCGTATCGGACGCTGGATTAGAGATACAGCTTGGGTTCAACCTTTATTAATCGTTGGTGGTATCTTCGCTATTATCTTCTCCATTCCACATATCATTAACTGGGTTGAAGGATGGTTCAAAGAAGGCGATGCAGCTACTAAATATTACACAAAATATAAAGTATCTTTAGATGGCGCTGCCGATGAAAAGAGCGATGTTGATAACTTATTAACATATCTTGAAAATCCGGAAAACGCTGATGCTAAGGCAAAATATGGTGAAAAATTCTTCATCTCATTCATTCAAGAACATTGCGCAGATTGCGAAACAAACTATGAAGGTTTTGAAACAGCTCAAACAAACTGGGGCAAAGCAAACAATGGTTATGCAATTAATGATGGCAAAGGATTCAAATTATACACAGTATTCATTGATACATTAGATGATGACAGTGAAAACTTATTCAAGAAGAGCTTTGCAAATCACTACACAGTATTTGAATGGGCTAAGGAAGGTATTCAAGATAATCCATATGCTATTTACAAGGGTTCATCTTATACAGATAGTTTAGAAAACTTATCAGATGTTGATAGCTTCACATCTCCAACAACATTCCTTATTGACTTCACAGAAGAAGCTCCTGAATATACAAATGATTTCGGTATAAGCGAAATCTTATTCGGTATTGATGGAAGCACTAAATTTGATAAAGCATATACATTAACAGAATGCTGGAATCATACAGGCAAATTTGCTGATAAATAATAAAAGGAGAAATAAACCGTCCATTGTGACGGTTTTTAATTACTATGAAAATATTTAATACATGGCCATTATCATATAGATGCGACACAATCACCACTACTACTGAATTAGGTAATATGGCTTTTCAAATTGGAAACAGTAGAGAAGATGTAATCGCAAATAGAAATAAACTAGCAGAAGAATTAAATATTCCTCTAGAAAAGTTCGTTTTCGTCCACCAATCTCATAGCGATGTAATTAAGGAAGTAGGACCTAATGTTTTAGGTGCTGGAGAAAAATCTTTTGAAAGTGGCATTGAAGCTGATGCCCTATATACAAAAGAAACAGGCGTACCTTTAGGAATATTCCACGCTGATTGTGAACCAATATTCTTTGTTGATGAAACAGTTCCATTAGTTGGAATTATCCATGCTGGATTCAAGGGAACAATGAAGCATATCGCATATAAAGCCGTAAAAGAAGTTTGTGAAAAAGAAAATCTTAATCCAGAGAATATAAAAGTGTTCGTGGGACCATGCAGAAGAGAAAAATCATTTGAAGTTGATAAGGCTTCAATTAGAGAAATTAAACAAGCTAAGTTTAATAAGTGTGTTGCTAATTCGCATTTCAGATTATCTTTAGCTAACGAACTTGATCTACAAAAAGCAGGCATATTAAAAGCGAATATCCAAGATTCATTAGTTGATACAGTTACCGATGAATTATGCTACTCAGCATATAAAAAAGAGCCAGTCGGAAGAATGGCGTCTTTCATTATATTAAAATAAATTATTTTAATCTTTTATTAACGCTTTCAGGAACAAGAGCGGAGACATCCACACCATTTTCGTGTAAAGTCATAATCATTGATGAATTAATAAATGATTTTTCAGCCTTACTCATAAGAAATATGGTATCAATTTGATTATTAATATAATCGTTTGCAGAAGCTAATTGAAATTCGTATTCAAAGTCAGTGACAGCTCTTAAGCCACGAATCAAGTGAGAAGCACCATGGCTAGCAGCGTATTCAACTGTTAAACCTGAATAGGTATCAACCTCAACATTCTTGTAACCAGCAACTGCCTCTTTAATCATGACGACTCTATCTTCAATTGAGAATCTGGTTTTTTTGTTTGGATTAATTGCTATAAGAACAATTACTTTATCAAAGATCTTAAGCGCTCTTTCTAATACTTCTAAATGACCATTAGTAACTGGATCAAAACTTCCAGGATATACTGCAACTGCCATAACTACCTCCAAAGAATAGAAACATGGATCTCTCCATATTTATAATCTTTTCTTTTTACAAATAGAGAATCATCTAAATCAAGCAAGCGATTAGATTCGCATACGATTATACCATGTTCTCTTAATATATTATTATTTATTAATAAGGATATAACATCTTGATACTTTCCTTCCTTATATGGTGGGTCAAGGAAAACTATATCAAATGATCTTTCTTCTTTTGTAAATTTATCTAATGCTGCAAAATCACTTATGCCAAGAATTTCAAACTGATTTGATGGAATTTTTAAAGAATTAATATTCTCTTTAGTTGTTTTTAAAGAAACAGAATTAATATCAACAAACGAAGCAAAATAACATCCACGAGAAATAGCTTCAATTCCCATTGCTCCACTTCCAGAATATAAATCAAGCACCTCACTACCTTCAATATTACCTAAAGCATTAAAAATAGCCTCTCTAATGCGATCTTTTGTTGGTCTAATATGAATAGCGTCATCTGGCCAAGAAATTAATCTATGTCGATATAATCCACCAATAATTCTCATGTTATCTATTATCCTCACATAAGTTCCTATTTAAAATAGAAAATAATAATTTATTAATCTCTTCATAAAGAATTCTTACTTGTTGATAAGCAGATAAATATTCTCTAACTATAGGATGAGATTCAAGGTTTTTCTTTGCTTCATAAAATCTTTTTTGAGATTCAATAACAATAGGATTGTCTTCCTTAAAATGATTCAAAGCATCAGAATAATCATCATTAGCTCTATCCTTTTTATAGGTTAAAGCCATGACCTCTTCATTTTCATTCATCTCTTTTTCAATTCTATTTAAATGATTAATACGAGGATCTTCTTCTATAGCTCTTTTTAATTCGTATGATAAAGAATAAATGTCTTGCATAAGCAATATTATACATTTTGTTCTCTTATTAATCAAAATATGGTATAATTTCATATATGAAAATTAAAATTATTAAAGACACCAATCCAATAATGAGACAAAAATCTCAACCAGTAGAATTACCATTAAGTAATGAAGATAGAGATGTTCTTAATTCAATGAGTGAACATTTAAGACTTTCACAAGATGAAGAATATGCAAAAAAGCATAATATACGTGCTGGAGTTGGTTTGGCTGCAATTCAAATTGGTTTATTAAAACGAATGTTTGTAATATATTACGAAGATGGTCAAGGAGGCTATGTTGAATATCAATTAGTTAACCCAAAGATCATCGAAACATCAATCAGAAAAGCTGCATTATCACAAGGTGAAGGATGTCTTTCAGTTGATAAAGACCATCCAGGTTTAGTCCACCGTTATCACAAAATTAAAATGAAAGCATACAATGCTTTAACAGATGAAGAAATCATTATTACAGCACGAGGATTCGATGCAATTGTTTTACAACACGAATACGACCATTTAGATGGCAAATTCTTCTATGACAGAATAAATAAAGATCGTCCAAGCGTTCCTGTCATGAATGAAGAAATCATTTAAAATTATTAATATTTTATAAAATATAATTTGACATCTTTTTAAGATGCTATAATATATTTGAAGTCAAACGAACATACCATAATGTCCGAGGAGGAAATCTATATGGAAAAAACTATGTCAAAACCAGTTTCAATATATGCTTTAGGCGGTTTAGGTGAAGTAGGCAAAAATATGTACTGTATAGAAAATGATGACACATTAATCATCATTGACGCAGGCGTACGTTTTCCTGGTGTCGAATTTCCAGGTATTGATTACATCGTTCCAGATTTCACTCACTTAAAGAATAATAGAAACAAAATTAAAGCTTTATTCATCACGCACGGACACGAAGACCATATTGGCGGTATTCCTTTCTTATTGCAATCAGTCAACATTCCTTATATTTTTGCTCCAAAGCTTGCTTTGGCTTTAATTAAATCAAGACTTGAAGAACAAAAATTAATAGATAGAACTAAACTCATTGAATACGATGAAAACTCTAGATACAAAGTAGATTCATTCATTGTTAGCTTTTTTAGAGTTACTCACTCAATTCCAGATTCTTTCGGTGTTGTAGTTGATACATCTGAAGGTAGAATTGTTTCAACTGGTGACTTCAAAGTCGACTTAACTCCAGTAGGACCAGACATTGCATTAACAAAAATTGCAGAACTCGGAAAACAAGGAGTTGATCTTTTATTAAGCGACTCCACTAACGCTGAAAATGAAGGCTATACACCAAGTGAAAGAAATGTTTATGATTCAATCAACCAAGTAATTGAAGACGCTCAAGGAAGGTTAATTATTTCAACTTTCTCATCAAACATTTCTCGTATCCAACAAATCTGTGAATCTGCTGTTTTGCACAACAGAAAAATTACTATTTTAGGAAGAAGTATGGAAAAGGCTGTCGAAATATCTCGTGGATATGGATACATCACAGTTCCTGATTCATTCATCATTTCTTCAAAAGATATCAAACTATATAAACCAAATGAAATTTTAATTTTATGTACAGGTTCTCAAGGTGAACCTATGGCGGCTCTTTCTAGAATCGCAACTGGTGATCACCCTGATGTTCATATTCAACCTGGTGATACTGTTGTATTCTCATCAAGCGCAATTCCAGGAAATGGAATTATGATTGACCATGTTGTTAATCAATTATCAAGAGCTGGTGCAGATGTTGTAACAAATTCAATTCTTTCTGATATTCACTCATCAGGTCACCCAGCAAAGCAAGAATTAAGACTTGTCTTAAAATTATTTAAACCAAAATATTTCATGCCTATGCACGGTGAATATCGTATGTTAAGAATTCACGCTGAATTAGCTACTACTGTCGGAGTAGAAAAAGACAATACATTCGTATTAGATAATGGCGATTGTTTAACTTTAGCAAGACATAAAGTGTCTTTAGGTTATCAAGTAGAACACGGAAATACATATATTGATGGTAAAGACATTAATGGATTAGCCGATGCTGTTATTCAAGATCGTAAGATTTTAACTGATGATGGTATGATGGCGATTACTATTTCGTTAGATAGTAGAATAAACAAGCTAATTGCTCCACCAATGATCTTTACTAAAGGAATTATTACAAAGAGTAGAACAAAAGCCGCTACAGAGTGCCAAGCACTACTTAAATCCGCTATTAATGAAAAATTACAAACAAAAACAAGTTATGGTGAACTTAAAACATTAATAAAAGAAGTTGCTGGAGACTATTTCTATCATAAGAACAATACCCGTCCAATGATTATTCCAGTCATCATGAGCAAAAATTAATATGTTTATTTTAGCTAGTAAATCACCAAGAAGAAAAATGTTAATGAAAGAGGATATTACATCCTCTTTTGATATTGAAGTTGCAAATATAGATGAAGATTCTTCTTATAAATTAGGACCCATCGAAGCTGTCAAGGATATCAGCAAGAGAAAGGGTGAGTTTATAGCTTCTAATCATTTTGATGATGTTGTAATATCTGCAGATACAATAGTTGTACTCGATAATAAAATTATCGGAAAGCCTAAAGATAAAATTGATGCCTTTAATATCCTAAAATCTTTATCAAATAAAAAGCATGAAGTGATTACTGGTTATTCAATCTTTTATAAAGGTTCAATATTAACAAAATGTTCAATCAGCTATGTTCACTTTAACAATTTAACAGATGAATTAATTACAAAATATATCGATTCCGGTTCTCCTATGGATAAGGCCGGAGCATACGGTGTTCAGGATAATGAAAAATTCAATATTATCAAATCCGTAGAAGGTTCGATTAAAAACGTAATTGGATTCCCTACAGAAGACATAAAAAAAGACCTAATTGAATTAGGCCTTCTTAATTAAATAAGTTGTTTATTTATATTATCTGCAATTTGTTCAGCTTTATCTTCGATAACAAGAACAAGTTTACCGCTCATACTAACAACACTACTTACTCCTAGATTAGTCAACTGTTCACGGTTGGCTTTTTCTTTATCGTTAAGAATTAGATTTAATCTTGAACCAACAGCGGTAACTTCTTTTATATTTTCTTTACCGCCTAAAGCCTCAATCCAAACATCATAGTTAACAAGAGGTTTCTTTTTCTTTTTGCCAGCGAATATTAATAGCAATATCACTACTACTATAATCACCACTAAAGCTAGACAAATATATAATGCATATTTCCCTAAGAATTCACTTAATGAATCAGCTATTTTTCTTCCCATACTTAATTTCTTTCTTAAAACGCATCAATATTGTATCATATTAAATGAAAGAAGGTATCAAAATGTCTACTATCAAAGAATATGAAGCAAGAACTTTTATAACTGAAAGTAAATATTTTGAACTTGCCGCTGAATTTATAAAGCGATACAAATTCTTTCCTATTCTTTCAATTCACAACATCTATTTTGAAACAAACGATTTAGACTTAAGAAAAAATGGAATCATGCTTAGATTAAGAAAAATCTATGGCCAAGGTTCCGAGTTAACAATCAAGATCAAAGGCAATTCAGGCGACACAGAAGTAACTGATAAATTAACAAAGATCCAGGAAGATTTATTATTAAACAAAAATATATTTCCAGACGCAGAAGTTAAATCATATTTATTAAGTAATGGATTAAATCCATTAAATTTAAAGATTATCGCGGAATTGCATACAAAGAGGATGGAAATAAGCATTGATGATTATCAATATGTTTTAGATAAAAATACTTATGGCGACATCACTGATTATGATCTCGAAGTTGAATCAAAAGTTTCGTTGGACCACGCTAATAAAATAATTAAAGAATTTTGTGATTTGCACGAAATAGAAATGACACAAAACTACAAGTCAAAATCAAAACGAGCAATTAATAAAGCTCTTGAAATCAAATAAAAAACTCAACTGCAATGTTGAGTTTTTTTATTCATCTTGTTTATGTGGACAGTCTTTATATTTTGGACAATTGCAATCTTTACATGCCCATTCAGCTATTCGTCTAGCATGTGGAATAAATACACGAATTTCTTCAGAATTGTATCCAACTTGAATTTTGCTATCATCAACCATAATCGGTCTTTTTAATACAGATGGATTGTCTCTTATAAATTGTATCAATTGACTTAATGGCATTGATTCTAAATCAACGCCGCTTTCTTTAACAATTTTGCTCTTTTTAGAAATGATATCATCTGTTCCATTTTCACTTTTGACCAACATATCTTTTAATTCTGCTTCGCTTAAAGAAGTCACAAAAATATTCTTTTCTACGAAAGGTATTTTTTCTTCTTCGAACCACTTTTTAACTTTGCGGCAAGAACTACAAGATGGAGAGGTATAAATCTTAATCATTTCGTTATCCTAATTAAGTATATATTACACTTAATTTATAGACAAATTAATAAAATAAGATAAAATATAACCAAACCAATGATGTAGAAAAAAACTACGAAGGTCTTTATAGAGAGTTTAGGATGATGGAAGCTAAACAAGACACTGTAGATAATATGGGCTACGGAGGGCAAGGCGAAATAATAGTAGCCAAGACGGGTTCTCCCGTAATAGAGATAAAGTGCACTTAAATTAAGTGAACTAAGGTGGTACCGCGATTATTCGTCCTTAGATGTATTACATCTAGGGATTTTATTTTTAGGAGAATAGATATGGAACAACAAGTAGCAAAAAAGAGAATGCTATCTGGCATCAAGCCAACTGGACAATTAACCCTTGGCAATTATATCGGAGCAATTAAACAATTCGTATCTTACCAAGATGAATATGAAATGTTTGTTTTTATTGCTGATTTACATTCATTAACTCTTCCAATTGACGCTGCAGAATTAAGAAAAAATACAAAAGATCTTATTTCTGTTTATCTAGCATGTGGATTAGATCCAGAAAAAGTAACTTTATTCAAACAAAGCGATGTTCACGAACACGCAGAAATGGGTTGGATTTTAACTTGTAATTCTAATATGGGTGAATTATCAAGAATGACACAATTCAAAGACAAAACAGCCAAATTAGGAACCAATGAATCTATTCCAACCGGCATTTATATTTATCCAACATTAATGGCAGCAGATATTCTTCTTTACGATCCTGACTATGTCCCTGTTGGAATTGATCAAAAACAACATGTTGAATTAACAAGAGATATTGCAATTAGATTTAATTCCCGCTATAGCGAAACATTTAAAGTTCCGGAACCTATTACAAGAAAAGAAGGCGCTAAAATCGCTTCATTAAGCAATCCAGACAAGAAGATGAGTAAATCAGAGTCCGATAAAGGAACAATCTACTTATTAGAAGACTTAAATGTCACTAGAAAGAAAATTATGTCTGCGGTAACAGACTTAGAAAATAGAATTGCATATGACGTTGAAAAACAACCAGGTATTTCTAACTTATTAGTCATCATGTCTACTTTATCTGGTGAAAGTATTGATTCTATTTGTCAAAGATTCGCTGGACAAGGCTATGGAACGTTCAAAAAAGCTGTTGCAGACGTCGTTTGCGATGAACTTGGTAAATTACAAGCAAGAGTCAAAGAAATCCAGCAAGAAGGCTTAATTGAAAGGGTTTTAGAAGAAGGAGCAAATAAAGCTACTTACTTCGCAAGAAAGAAATTATCTAAAGTTTACCGTAAAGTCGGTTTAAGATAGTTTATAAAAATCTATAGTAATAGGGCACGAAATCGCGCCCTATTTTTGTTATTAGCAATTATTCCATCACCCATTCATTATTTGTGAATGTAAATGTGTAATCTCTATCAAATTGATAAGTATTTTCGCCAAATGTGAATGACTTATTTGCCAATAATTGGAATTGAGAGCCTTCAACTTTAGTGCCGTCGACAAATCTAATCAATAAACATTCACTTACAGATTGATGCATAGATGGTCCGTTGAAGTTCCATTGAATATTACTAAATTGCAAAGAATTTGTGATTTTTAAATATGATGGTTGAGTTGAATCAGATGCTCCACTGGTTTCAATTCTTGGCATATCAGATGTTGGATATGTAATTTTTAATTCGATGTTATAGAAATTAGTCCATGTAAATACATCGGTAACACTAATCTTATTTATAACAACATTAGCAGTTGCCCAGCCATCTGACTTTCTAACAAATTGATAATCTTTGTCAAAGACATATCTAAATCCATTAACTCTGAATTCAACACCACCTTTGAATAAGATTGAAGCACCAATTGTTGTTGGATTTGCTACTCTTAATAACCATTTTGATGAGATATCAGCATTGTAATCAGTTGCAAAGCCATATGATAAATTAGTAAAGCTACAACCACCAGCAATATCCATATATGATGGTTGAGAAGTTGCATATGATGTTCTCATCATTCTATTTGGATTATTAGAAAGATATTTAATTATAAATGTTGGATTACCGCTTGACCATGTATATACAGCATTAGATACTCCTAATGTAGTAACTTCTTCAACACTCCAAGATGAATTTGTTGTAGTGCCATCATAAACTAATGTGTAGTCTTTATCAAATTGATAAGTATGGCCATTTTGAGTGAATGATTCATTGCCTTTGATTCTAATTCTTGTGCTACTTGTTTTGCCATTAATTCTAAATAAGAAGCACTTACTACTAACTTGAATTTCTTCACCATTAGTGAAAGAGCGTTCTCTAAATAATGGAGCGGAGAAAGCATATTCACTATTAGCAGGTGTTCCGTTAGTTACTTCGCACCAAGAAGGGAAAGAATTAACTGTTTGAGCAGAGAAAATCTTATATTTTGACGAATCGGAAATTGTTCCATCATTTTTTAATTTTGGTAAGCCTAAACCTTCAACGTTGATTTCTGGATTACCACTAGTCCAAGAAGAGACATTGCCTAATTTTAAATAAGTAACATTCTCAATTTCCATTTGTGTTGGAGTATAAATCTTAATAGCGTTATGTGTAGATTCATAATCGCCATTCATGGAAGCATTCCCTATTTTAGAAACATTGAATGCCATGTATTTATAATCTTCCCATAAATCTTGAGTAATAGATACATAGCCTGTATTGTTATTAAATCTTGATGATTTAAGATTGAAATCAAAATCAGAATATCTTTCAATTCTAATTTGATATCCATCTGCAATTTTAATCAAAGAACCAACTGGTAATGTTTCTTTTGTGAAAGCTTGAGAAGCACAGAAAGTATTTGACCAAGCAGTTAATTGATATCCTTCTTGAATATTCCAATAATAGCCATCAGTATAGCTTACTGGACCATATTCAAATAAATCATCTTCAGGTTTTGGTTCAGTTAAATATTTGCTGTTTGTAATTTGATATGGATGATCGATTGCATTTTTAGAAGATTCTACAGCAACTTTTAAGTCGGATGAAACCATTCCTGGAGACATATATGTTGCATTTGTTGGATCTTGACCTGTTAATTTAGAAACAAATGTCAAACCTGCAATATATCTTCCTAGTTCTAAATCTAAGTGGAAGCCATCTCTAGTTAATGTATCGCCTTTATAAGATGTACGAGCGTTTTGAATAGCAGTACCATTAGGAACAACTACATCGACAACTTTTTCTGCCTTAGTTTGAACTGTATTGCATATAGCGTTATACATTGTCATTTGATTATTAGAATAGTTAGGGAATGCAGCGTGAGTTGAATCACTTTGATAAGCCCAAGTCATATTCCAAACTAAATTGACATCTTTATTAGTTGCGTTATTTTTTAACCATGTAGCAATATTTGTAATATATGGTTCATAGCTATTTGGCATACCACTATCATTGCTGACTTGTTGGAAAGAAATGAAATCCCAATCATATTCTTTAATCGCATCGCTTAATTTAGCAGTTGATGAATCACATCTCCATCCATTTTCATAAATGTAATGTTCATATTTTGCCCCATCGGTTTGAATATTGTTCCAGTGAGTAGCTAAAGAACATCCACCAATAGCCATATTGACAATCTTTATGTCATTTACACCTAACGATTTAGCAATTCGATAAGACCACTGCATAGTATCTATTGAGAAAGAGTTACCGATCATTAATACTTTTAATTCATCGCTAGAAGTAACATTAACATTTGCTTGAGCAACTTTATCCGCATAACTAACGGTTACGGTATTAGGACCTGTATGGAATCTATCTAAAGTTGAATAATCAACGGAATAATTAGTTACTACTTCTTTAGTACCATCTTCATAATTGACTGTAACTTTTCCATCATATTTATATGGCTTACCAAATTTAACTGAATCAGTGTAATCACTTAAAGTAATTGACTCAACAGCTTTTCCTAATTTAAATTCTGTCAAAGTAAATGGAATATCAGCTCCTTCACTACCTAATTCGGTATATAAAGAGACTACTCTTCCTCTAGTTAAACTAACTTCATATGTTTTTTCACCAGTAGTATCGCTTAAATATTCTCCTACCTTAGAATTAACAACTGTCTTATATTGTTTTCCATCCTTAGTAGCAGGGGTAAAACTCAATTTAAAAGAAATAGATGGAACACCACTATCAATCCAAGCGTTTACTTGAGTTTCACTAAATACAGCTTTTCCTTCTCCAGTTGCTCTTTTGATAATAGTTTCGCCACCATTGCCATAAATGAATGCGCCATTAGATGTTAATGGAGCCACATAATTTGGAGCATATCTAATATCAGTTGGATTACTTCTTACGTAATTAACTGTATCGTCACTAGCAGTTCCAGCTTCTTTCCAAACATTATTAATGCTTCCCTTGTCTAAAAATGTTTCATGACAAGTACAACATACATAATAATCATGTACGCCAGTTTCAGTTTGAGTTGCACTTACTCCGATATAATGATTTCCATCATGATATAGTTCTTCTCCTGCTTTAGTAGAAAAAGCACTTTTAGGAGCTAAAGCTATAGCTACTCCGCCCACTATCAAAGAACAACCAATAAATAAAAATATATTCTTACCTTTCATATGGATCTCCTGTAATTAATTCATATTTATTCTATATATATAAATATATTTTGACAACTAACAAAAAACTACCCGAATTAACCGAGAAGTTTTATTAGTTCTATTGAATTACAGATTATGCAAAGAATCACTAGATTCAGTTGTTTCAGAAGTATCTGAGTTATTAGAGCCTAATGAATCAATTGATGTGTTGCTTTTATTGGTGCAAGCACATAAAAGTGCTGCCATGATTATTGATAATGGAATTATTTTTTTCATATAAAAACCTCCAAAAACATTTAAATTAGTTTTAATTATATTTTTTGAAAATGTATTAAAAATAATAATTTATATCCGATTCAAAAATCAGCGATTCAAGTAAATAAATATCATCAAATCTAATTTTTTGACCGTTTGAAAGAACTAAAGTTTTTTCGTCAAAGATTATTTTTTGAATATTGCTTTCGATGGTATTGTATTTGCCACCATCTTTCTTTAGGTCTTGTTCAAAATAAGTAATGCAGACTGATGGATGAGCTTTAATTACTTCATTTAATTTATTTATTTTTTCTCCAATAGCTAACTTGATTTCATTAGAGATAGTTTTCTTTTCTGCTACTTGTCTTGCAGTTTCTAATATAGCGGCATCATATCCTGTAAGCGCAGCAAAAGGAAGGAACTGTGCAGCTCTATCGTTATTAGACATATGCTTATGAGTTTTAGAAATTGGAGCCTCTAAATACATAATATCATCGTATTTACCCATTATGCTTTATGACCTCCAATCTGCTGATTTCTTTCAATTGTAGTTGCACCTTCTTGTAAATCAGTGCCTTTAATTAAAGAGTTCTTACCATATTTGTTCTTAATATTAAGAATTGTTTCTTGCAATTTCTTTTCTTCTTTTAATGCTTCTTCTAATCTTTCATTAGCTTTTTCTTGTTCTTTAAAATCAGAAAACAAATCTAGTTGTTCATAATCTAGATTCTTAACATTCTCTTCAGGAATGACGTTCCCCATCGCTATATTTACTCTATGGACAAGAAGATTCTTATTAATTATTCTTTCAAATAATCTAACGGTTGCTTCTCTTATTAATTCTGTAGACGAGGTATATCTTGTTAATTGAATGCTTCCATTAGCAGCTTTGGGTACGATTTTGCCATACCAATCACTACCCATTTCACCTTGATACGACCCATCTTTAACAGCGTCATATCCCATATATAATGTTATTACATTTCCAACTGTTTTCTTCGCGACCAAATCCAAAGATAAAGCATCCGCCATTTCTTTAACTATTATCTTGGCTTTTTCATAAGGATATCCACATGATAAAACTTGTCCGATACCTTGAGAATGATTATCAGATTTATATTCTTTTATATCTTTAATAGTACATGGTTCATAACCCCAAGCATGATTAATTAATAATTCTGCATTGATACCAAAAATTTCATATAATTTATCTTCATTTACAAGCGACATCCTCGCTACATCGCCCATCGTATACATTCCATTACTTTCTAATCTATTAACATATCCTCTTCCCACTCTCCAAAACGATGTTAGAGGCCTATGATCCCAAAGTAATTCTCTATATTTAATTTCATCAAGTTCAGCAATTCGCACGCCGTCTTCATCAGCAGGCATATGTTTAGCGACTATATCCATAGCAACCTTAGCTAAGTATAGATTAGTTCCAATACCGGCAGTTGCAGTAATACCTGTTTCTTTTAAAACATCCTTGATCATTTTTATAGCAAGTTCATGAGCTGTCATTTTATACATATTTAAATATGTAGTTACATCCATAAAGACTTCATCAATGGAATAAACATGAATATCTTCGCTACTAATATATTTAAGATAAATACTATATATTTTACTGCTTACTTCTATATATTTAGCCATCTGAGGGCAGGCAACTACATAATCTAATTCAAGAGAAGGATTATTTTTAAGTTCTATAGAATTATAACTTTTTCCAGTAAATCGATGACCTGGTGCATTTTTTCTTCTTATGGCATTTATTTCTTTAACTTTCTGTATAACTTCAAATAATCTAGCGCGTCCTGGTAAGCCAAGTTCTTTCATTGATGGAGATATTGCTAAACATATAGTTTTTTCAGTGCGAGATAAATCTGCAACAACTAGATTGGTAGTCAAAGGATCGAGATTTCTTTCACTCGCCTCACTCGAGGCATAGAAACTTTTTAAATCAATAGCTATATAAATTCTTTTATCCATAATTGACAATATTATACAAATATAAATATAAGTGTCGCAAAAAATATATTTTTATTATCTTGCTTTACTATTATGCGATGGGCTTAGTTGCTGTTTCAGTCGTTGGGGTGAATGCTAAATCTATAAATAAAATCGTTAAAGCAAAAGTTGACGATGATTTCGAGAGTGTAGGACGTATTTAAAGGGATATTTTTAAAAAACAGAGAATAGCAATACAAACCATATCTATAGCCATATAAATGGAAAAGTTGATGGCTATCAAGCATCTTGAAGTTTAAGCTTATACACAGTCGCTGGAAATGGTTACATCCGTCCAAGTTAGAAATCCACCCCTCGTTTTAACTCATGAGAGGTTTCACTTTTAAGTTTGCAGCCTATATAGGATTTTTATGATTGCCCACTTA
This sequence comes from Bacilli bacterium, assembly GCA_045600585.1. Taxonomy (GTDB): domain Bacteria; phylum Bacillota_I; class Bacilli_A; order RFN20; family CAG-826; genus JAZRYE01. The sequence goes on from JAZRYE010000033.1 coordinate 52,105, forward strand.
AATTCACTTTTGTTTCAACAGGCCCAGAAAAAGAAGGCACCACAAATAATGGTACTCTTCATTCCTATGGGGGTACATTTTTTCTTATCCCCATTAGAATGAATAGAATTTAAACTTTAAAATTTAATCAAAATAAAAATCCCTTTTAGAATATATTTAAGAATGTTATGACTTATTTATTAAATAAATTTATTTGTATATTTAGTATACGTTAATAGATAGTAAGAGTTCTGCTGTTAAATCTTGATAAGTGCCAGTTACTAGTAATAAAGTCGTTCCACTTGCTAATGCTGTTATAACTTTATCAGAAATAGATATAATCGCTTCATCACTAATAAAATATGTGTATGTTGGTTCCACTACTTGTGAACCATATTTTGCGACTATAGGTAATTCAAAAGTATCGTTAATATTTAAATTGAATGAGGTCTTATCACTAATTAAGTATAAATCACTAGAAGCATCTAACTTATTGACTCTTACTGCACACATAGCAACGTCTTTACCGCATTTTGCATAAGCCATTGTTTCGCCTTCTTTAAGAGCAGTTACTAGGCCATCATCATCAATAGAGGCAATATCGTTATCGCGAATAGACCAGAAAATTAGTGATCCAGTTCTTTTTACAATAGCTTCTAATTGATGGGTTTCGCCTTCCATAAGAGAAATTTTGCTTTCGGTTAAGGAAATATTAGCTTCAGTAACATTTGTTGATGTGCCGCTCTCTTTTGATGCATTGGAAGAATTATTACATCCACCAAGTAAGAACGGAATGAATAATAAAGATAATAGATGTGTTTTCTTCATAATTTATTCCCTCCTTAGAATATGCCGCTTAAATTACCGCCTTCACTAGTCGCGGTAATGCCGTAGTAGTTAGTATAATATTCAAAAATATTCTTCATTTCTTCAATTTGTTCATCAGTATATGTCGAACGATACAAAGTCATTTTTAAATAAATTACTGATAAATATTCTTTCATTATTCTATTTCTTAATAATGCATATAAACCAGAATTTGATGATTCATATTTTGTAATTACTTCTAAAGCATTAGAAATAGCTTTATCCATTTTTCTAACAACAGAAGAAGGCCAAATTTTAGTAGTACCTATATTTCCATAGATTGAACCAATACTTGATTCAGCAGCAATCCAATATGCAAATCTATCTTTATTAATTTGATATAGTTCATTGATATATGGATATGCATCCCTATAATAATGTTCCATAAAATCCTTGGCTAATTCTTCATAGTTTTTTGATAAGTGCTTCATTAAATTGCTTTCGACGTATGCACGCATTTCGCTAAAACAAGTTGTTCCTGAATCCATTGCTCCTTGAGTATATAGATATGAAACGCCTAAGTCATAGCATGTTTGATACATCGATTTAACAACATTGAAGTTAGCAAAATTAACAAAATATTCATGAAAGTTAACATCGTATAAATAAATCATAATCTGTCCACTAGCAACGCGAGACCATCTTGAAAGATTGAAATAAGTTTCAGCATTGATAGGAGAATCCAATGGACAAAGGTAATTTGCTTCAATGGCAGCATAGAAGAATAAAATATTCTTATTAGGGATTACAGAATCGCTATAAGGAATATATCCACCTTTTCCATCGCTTTTCACTGGTGGTTCTTTCGAGAAATAATATGCGAATACAACGTATTTAACTTCTCTTCCAGGTTGATTTTCTTTTAACCATGCATCAGTTTTTTCAATAACACGATTCATGAATTCAATTTGAAGTCCAGAATATGCACCTGCGTGTTCTTCAATCGCATGTTGGCACCTTTCACATGTGCAAGGTGTCTTATTATCTTCTTGACCAAACATAAAATATGTTGCGTCTTTATATAATTGGAAATAATAGATGAATTTCTTAGCAATGACATCGATGATTTCTGGTGAAGTTAAATAAGATGACCAGCAAATTTGATTGTACATATAATTTGTTCCTGCATTAAGGAACCAATCTCTATGTGAGGTACCATATGGAACGCCATTATCATCGAGATCTTGTGGGCTTAAGAAAGCTCTAACTTGTGAATGGCCGTATAATGTTTCTGCCCATTCTTGACCACGATAAATATTAATCAAGCCTAAGCGTGTATTATTTTCATCATTAAAAGTTAATTCACGTGTTCCAATACTTCTTGAATCAAAAGAGTAATGGATAAATAAATCATCATATTTAACTAGATTGATATCTTCTTTAAGATCGTAATAGATTTCGTCTTTTGCAAAATATTTATATCCAATCATCTCGTGGAGCAAGTCATATGTTCCGCATAAAACTCCATTACCACGGCTATTTTTATTAGAAGTGATATAAATATTGTCATTATTTGTTGAGATGAAATAAGAAGATTGAGTATTTTCTAATTCTGTCAAATCAATATCGGTAAATGTCGATTGGAATTGAATTGTATCGCCAAAAGAAACATATTTATATTCCTTTTTAACATCTTTATCAGAAATGATTGATAATGTGTAATCGCTAGAAGCCTGAATATAATCAACAAATTCCCTAGCAGCATAGCTAACCTTATCGCCACAGCTTTCAGGAAGGACGACATAATAATCAGATAATCCACCTTTAACGAGGAATTTATCTTTGATGATTTCGCCGCCTTGTTCAGAACTTACTACATCAGTTTCAGGACCCTTACATGCAATAATAGAGAAAGATGTTAACATTAATAATGAAACGATTTTAAATGTCTTGTTCATAATCTTTCCTCCTATTTAACAATAAACTTAAGTTCTTTAGCGACGGTATTATATAAGCTGTCATATGCTAAATATCTAAGCATGTATGTTCCTTTTTGCTCAGCCCTAAAATGAGTTTTATCAACTATAAATGAAGATGAGTAGATGTTTCTATCAACTAAATAATAAGTAATTTCACCATCAACATCATGAGTCAACAATCTGATTTGACTATCAGGTAAGACTACTGTAACATCAACAGTTACTGATCCAGAATTATCACTTGCTACATAAGTAGGAACAGCAATGGAATCACCAACTTTGTATTCTAATTTATTCATGTCTTTAACTGTTAATTCAGGATTTGTTTCATCGTAAACATAAACTGATTTGATAAGCTTAGTTACATTACCAACCGCATCAGTTGCTGTATATTGAATAGAATATGTACCTTGTTCAGTAATTTTGAATGTATCAGTACAGCTGCAATCTCCTTCAACAAGGACTTTCTTACTTGGAGAAGTAATTTTAAGTGTAGTTTCAACAATGTCATTTAAAACATCATAGGCAGCAAAAGTTGGATAGAAGAAATCATTATTTTCCTTTTGCTCAATAATGAATTCAGAATTATAAACGATGGAAGGTTTACCAATATCCATAACATATTCACCTTCATCTTTATGACCTAACATTTGGTTATTGATCTTAGTTAGTTTAATAGATGAGGAAGAAGTTACTCCTTCTAAACCAATTGTTAAATAAATGCCATCTTTAAATCCATTAAACGGATTACCTTTATCATCAACTTTAGTGGAAGATACGAAAATATTACCAGCATCAAAAATGCCTTTAGAAATTTCGTTATATAATAATCTCATTTCGCCACTTCTTACCGCAAATGCAACTTCTTGACCTGTAGGAAGAAGTAAAACATTATCATCACCTTCACGAGATACTTTATAAGTAAGTGAGACGTTCTTATTAGAGGCATCCTCTAATTTGAAAGTAATGTATTTATAATTATTTAACCCTTCAATTTCTTGGAAATAGATAGAGAAATCACTTCTATTTAATTTAGTAGCAAATAAACAAGATGCATCACTAGAAGCGGATAAAGTAATATCATCAGAATTTTCAGTTACATCAAAATTTCCATAAAAATATGGAATTTGATTTTTTCCTTCATTTCCATCAATTACTGGAATGACAAAATTCTTACTAGTAGAACCAGTTTCCCCATTTGCTTGGTAACTAATTGTCATATCATTTTCAGATGCAATAAAATAGTTTTGATATCTCTCTCCATTAACAAAGATATTTGGAGTTAAATATTTTACTTGGTTATCAACGGTTTCAACAGTTTCATAATTAGGAAGTTGGTATTTAAATCCCTTAACTAAAACTTTAGGTAAAGTAATATCTCCAACGAAGGTTGGTTCAGTTAAACCTGTTACTTCAACCGTATAAGAACAAATTGATTTTTGTCCAATGTAATCAGTAGCTTCATAAAAAGCAATATATTCTCCAACTTTATTTGGAATAAATGAATTATTAGAAATTTCAATCTCAGTTCCATCAGGATCATAAACTGTTCTTTCAATAATTGCTTTACCGCTACCTCCAACAACTTTTACCATAGAAACAGCAGGAACTGCTACTTCTTTAAAAATTTGTGTTGTTGTATTTGTAGAAGTTAAAGATGAAATTAATGTATCTATAGTATTAGAAGAAGCGACACGGACAATTTTCGTTTCCGCAACATTACCAGAACGATCTTTTGCATTATATCTTATTGTGTAGTTACCTTCCTTGGTTGGAATAAAATAACCATCTTTATTAGTAACATCAATATCAACTTTATTAATTGTATCGCGATAAGTAACAGAATAAGTTGCTTTTAAGTCTTGGTCAAAATTATCACTAACAGTCGCGTCAAAGATTTTGTATGGTGTTCCTACTACTGCTTTAGGAATTGATAGACGATTTTGTTCTTTATAGTTAATTTCAATTGTTGGAGCAACAGTATCATCTAGTTTTAAAGGAGATAAATCAACACCTCCAATAGACTTAATTAGAAGTCTTCCAGAACCGCTAGAAATTTCTGAACAAGAAATAACTAATTTTGCTCTATTTGATTTAAATCCTTCCCAAGGAGAAGCGGGATATAATTCCTTGCTATCTAAGTCATTAACAAGTGTTTTGGAATTTGAATCAGCATTAAAAAGAGCTGGAGAAGCATAAAATGCCTTTTCGTTATAATCGAAATATAATTTTAAATCATGGGTTGGATTATTATTTGGAAGTGCTCTAAAGGAAGACCAAGCAGAAGCGCCATAAGAAGAATAATGCCAAATATAAGAAGAACCATATTGTTCTCTACCAGCATATATGCCTCCATTAAAGCCAGCACGCATATATGTGCCTTCTCCATAAGTATCAACAATACCACTATCAAAAAGAAGGATTTCAACATAATTATCTTCATCAATAGAATCAACTAATTTAAGAGAAATGGTTCCCATATCGGAACTACCAATTTGGTTTGGTTCAACAATTAAATCAATAAAAGGATTATTGCTATTTAAGGAAGAAACATCAATATAGTTTTTATAAGTAATCTTGTTACCAGAAGCCACATCAAAAATAGCACCACTATGTGTTACTTTATTTGTATTATATTTATAAAAACCGTTTGATGGGGTTACTTTATCATTGATTTCAAATAAGTCAGAACTTCTCAATTGACACAAATAATTAACTGTTTGGCTAACTTCTTCATATCCAAAATAAGCTTTATAAACAATGCGATATAATCCGATTTCATTAGCAACAAATGAATCACCACTAATAACATTATCATAAGGTGTAATAATATGAGGAATCGCTTCCTTAATTTCACCATTAAATTCAAGGCTTCTTCTTTCGACTTGAATAGAATCTCCTAAATGAACAACATTATTTTCTTCTCTTTGAAGAAGATAAACTTTAGTAGTTAATTCATTGCTGGAACAACTAACAATCGCTCCTAATGTAAATAAAGATGCGAGAAATAAAAGATTTTTCTTTTTCATTATCCTTTAATACCTCCCATAGAAACACCAACTCTAATTCTTTTATTGAAGATAGCGAATACAGCAATGATTGGTAATGTCATAATGATTGTTCCAGCCATTTGAACAGTAATCAAAGATGTAATATTGCCACCTTTTGCAACATTAAAGAATGTATAAACTGCATATGCTGCAGTAGGTTTACTTGGTAAATAAACCAATGGAATTTGATAATCATTCCAATAAGTAATGAATGTAAGAATGAATACGGTAACTAAAGTCCCTAAAGCTTGTGGAAGAATTACTCTAAACATAATACGAGCATTACCTGCACCATCAATTTTTGCTGCTTCAGTGTATTCAAATGGAATAGTTTCAAATTGAGCATAGAAAATTAAGAAATAGATGGATAGGAAGTTCGCTCTTAATATCCACATACCAACGAATGTTTCATCAATTCCTAAGAATCTAACCATTCTAAGTTCAGAAGACATGCTTCCAACAATTGGTAAAGCCATTGTAACAATGACAAATCCATAGATAATTTTTGAGAATTTGAATTTAAATCTAGCAGCGGCATAGCCAACAACACATGGAACAATTGTAAACGCTAAAGCGCAGCCAACAGAATAAAGAATTGAGTTGCTATACAATCCTAAAATATTATATGTAGTTTCAGGATGTCTATGAGTTTCAATTGATGTAACAGTTAAATATTTCCATGCATTAACAAAGTTATCGAATGTTAATTGGAATTTAAAATTCTTAAATGCTTTGTAGAAATAGAATACTTTGTATTGTTGATTTTCTAATAAAGAAACAATAATAGACCAAATAATTGGAATAAATAAACCAACTACATAAACAATTAATAAAACAAATAAAATGATGGTAAGAACGTTTGGTCTACCTTTTGTGACGGATTTATTTTTGCGAGCTAATGTATTCATATTATTTCACCGCCTTATTTGCTACTTTACGAGCAAGATATGTTAAAGGTAACGCTACTAAAGTGGAAAGTAGACCTAAGAAAGAAGCATAACAATATCCACTCTTACCATTTGCATCACCAGAAACGAGAATATATAAGTAATAACCAATGGTTCTATCTTGAGGCATTGCTCTATCACCAACGAATGAATATAAGCCATTTTGGTTAGTGAAGATACCTGCAATACCAGCAACTAAGAATGTAGTCAAAGTTGGAAGAATATAAGGAATAACGATCTTGAATAATTCAATCATTGGACCAGCTCCATCAAGTTTACCTGCTTCGATAACTTCAGTTGGAATTTGATCCATGGAGCCAGTATAAATCAAAACTTGGCTACCAAATGAACACCAAATACTAAATAAGGTAATAACCCAGAATCTTAAATCACCATTTGTAAAGACATCTTGAACTTCTTTTGAAAATAAAAGTTGAGCAAAAGCAGGAACTGCCTCACCCATAAATGTTCTAAACATAACAACAATCATAATACCAGGAAGAATGCTTGGTAAAAATAGCACTAACTTGAAGAAATTATATAGAGCTCTCTTTTTATAAATATAATAAGAGAAAAATACAGCGATTGTTGTTCCTGCTAAAGAAGTAAGAATCCAAACAGCAAAGGAATTACGCACCATAATCCAGAAGCCAGATTGGCTAGCTTCAGATATGAAACGATTAAAGTTTGTAGCAAAATCCCATTCATAAATGCCACCATCAGCAGCGTTATAAGTTTGGAACGCCATGAAAAATGATTGGATATTAACACCAAAATAGAAAATTGCTATTTGTAACAATGGAAGAGCAAGTAAGCAGCAATAAAAGATTAAATCTTTTCGAGAATATCTTTTACCCGTATTACCCTTTAGCGTTTTGCTTTTCATAAACTAAGCCTTGAGGTTGCTCCAAGAATCATTAAAGAATTTGTATAAGCCATTAAAGTAATCAACTGCACTAGGTGTTTTAGATTCAGTCATATATGTCCATGGATCTTTATAATCACTACCACTAATGCGGCTTGACCAAGCCCATGAGTCAGTTGTGAAATATGAAGCATTGTTGATAACTTCTGGCAGTGAAGAGCAAGGATAAACAATATTGCAGTTCTTTTTATAATCAACTAAAGATTTACCATAACTTGTTACATTTGCTAAATCAGAAGAAGCAATATCATAATTTAAAGCTCTTGTCATACTGGTAGCAGCAGTAAATGCAGATAATTCTGCATCTGTATGCAAAAATTTCATAAATTCTTTAGCGAGTTCTGGGTTTGTTGTATTTGCAGCAACTAAACCATATGAGTTATTTTGAGAAAGGATTGTTTGTCTTGAACCAATGCGTGAGGCATCAATATGTGGAATTGGCATTAATGCATAGTCACTTCTTTCGAAGTTGTTATATTCAAGAGAAGTAAATGCGTCTTTTGCTTCATTTTCCCACCATGAACCATCAACTAGCATAGCTCTAGCAGAAGAATCACCATAGTGTTTGCCTTCAACGAAACTTGATTGAGCACCAGTATGAGTAGATGCACCGGCATAGTTTTTAGCGTCAGCGCATAAAATGTTTTGTAAGAAATCTAATGCATAATATTTACCAGCTTGTTTTTGTAAATCATAGCCATTAGCAAATGAAATAGTTCTATTGACTAATCTAGGAGTGCCGTCTGATTCAAAACCATCAACGATATGTGTAGCTGTACCATTGAAATCATAATTTAATTGGGCTTGTTCTGTGCCTTCATAGTTCATCCAATAGTTAGTTAAAGTACGTAAGATATATTCATCATACTTAACAGAATATGATAAAGGAGTAATATCATTATCTCTTAAAATTTTTAAAAGTTTTTCGAATTGTTCATAAGTTGCAGGTAAACCATCATCAGACGTTCCTTCAACTCCATCAGGACCTGAACTTAAATTGCTTAAGTTAGAAGTAAAACTACCACTCTTAGAAACATAGAATCCTCTATCTTTAAAGAGTGTCACATCATAAATGAAGCCATAAAATGCATCATAGAAAGGAACTGCGTAATATTTTCCCTGTCTAGATAAGAAGCCTTTAAGATTATCATCGATCTTATCTAATACTGATTTATTTTCTCCATATGAAGTTAACCTCTCATTAAATGTTTCAGTTAAATCTAAATATTTACCAGTATTAGCAACGTTGATGTAGTCGACACTTTCTGTAAAATAAATGTCTTTAGATAATGATGACTCTAATAAGTAGTTACCATCATAAGATTTATTTGCAGTAATAGAGATTTTGACACCAACTCTTCCATCTTGGAAATAATCAGCATCTTTATATCTTTCTTCGAATCTTCTAGCAGCGTTTTCAAGCCAAGTGACACCAACACCACCATCAAATGTAGCAATTGATAGATTTGCTTTTGTAACATCTTCTTCATTCCCGCCATTAACAGTACCACAGCTTGGTAATGTGCCAACAATTGCTGCAATTGCAGCTAATCCTAAAACACGTGATAATTGTATTTTCATAGTTAAACTCCTTATTTATCTTCTTTTTTCTTTAATAAAATTAATGTTAAACCAAGAACAGAAACACTAGTTAGAACAGCAGTTGCTCCAATAATAGAACCGCCACATCCTTTTTTGTCTTCTTTTTCTTGATTACTACCACCTCTAATTTTTTCAATAGCAGCAACAGCGTTCTTATATGTATCAACAATACTTCTAACTTGTTCTTTAGAAGTTGCAGTTTCAACATCAGCCAAAGCTCTTGTTGTTAAAGAATTAATTTGTTCGACGTTTTCGTCAGTATAAGCATCGAGATCAAGTTCTCCATAGAAATTTTGAATTTCTCTTTTTGCATCTAGCTTGCATTCAACTAATTCTTCTTCTAATAATTGAGCATCAGTTTTAACTAAGTTAATTGCTTGTTTTGCTCGTAAAACAATTAAGTCAACTTCGTCGGTTGATTTTGAAACTCTAATATCAGCAATTGTTTGTTCTTTAATAGAAGCAATTTCTTCTTTTTGAGCATCGCGATAATTGCTTAACTCACTATTCTTGTAATTTTTAATTTCTTTAATTGCATCATTTTTATAAGCTTGAAGAATAGTTACAATAGCATCGATTGCTTGTTTAGCATTTGCTAAAGCATCAGCAACTTCTTCAGCACTTGTAGCAGCGTTAATAGCGGCAATACCACTCGCTAAAGCAGCGTCTAATTGAGCCTTACCAGCATCATCATATAAAGCTGGGTTACTATAATTCTGTAACTCGAAAATTGCATCAACTTTAATTTCCTCTAATGTAGCAAAATATTCATATCCATTACTATGATAAATAAATGTTGTATCCATAATAGAGAATAATAATTTTTTAGATTGATCAGAATCATATCTAGCAAATACACCAGAAAGAACAATTTCATCATTCTCATTAATAGAAGGAATATTATTAGTTTCTAAATTCAAACAATATTCTGTTTCTGAAAGTTTCGCTAAAGCAAATTTTGAAGGTTTTGCAACTTCAACGCCATTGACTTTAATGCATGATTTAGAGGTTGGATAATAAGTTATTTCTCCACTTGCATCAAATGGCAAATCATTTTCAGGTAAAGTTAAATAAATCTTTCTATTTGTAGAAGATGTTTGACTTAATTTTGCTCTTCCGACATTAATAGCGTTATTTGAACATGTTGTTCCTTCTCCGTAGTTAGAAATAGTAGTTTTAACACCTTCAGCAACAAAACTATCAGCAAAACAAATTCTAGGATTAACGGCAAAGTCGATTGAATCAGTAAATACGTTACAAACAATATTTCCATCAACTTTGATAAATAACCAAGTTCTATCAAATTGTTTTAGATCGATTGCACCAATTTGAACAATGTGTTCGACATTTGGTGTTAAAACAGAGCCAGCAATAGAAACTTGGGATATTTTACTATCGGAATAGAATCTATCAATAGAAACATCACCATTTTCTCTACCGATATTAAATCTATATCCGAAATAAGATTCACCTCTTAATCTAATGAAGGCAGTACTTCCATATTTACCACCCTTTAAAGAATTTGATAGGTATTTAAATTGGAAAATAACATTGCCGTTAGTATTACCTTCACTAGCAGCAAATGTATTAAATGTATCGTGATTACCAACACTGTAAAATCCATCACCATCTTCAGCAAATTCCATTGTGTCATGGTTAATATCTTCTAATGATGCGATATCATAACTCTCTAAATGAGCTTCAAATCCATCAACTTGATCAATGACATCTTTTTCCCAATCAGTGCGTTTAGATGGGACTTCATCAATTGCTCTCTTTGCATTTTCTAATAATGTCAAAACAACATTTTTATTAGTTGTTTCATTAATTGCGTTAATTGCATTATCAATAATGCTTGTAATAATTGCTTGATTAGATTCGGTATAATCTTCTAAAGAAACATAATTTCTTAAAACAGTAATTGTCTCTTCTTTTAATATTCTTAATTTTTCTTGGACAATGTCATCGTTTGGAGCAATTTCTTCAACAGCAACTTTACCATTTGCATAAGCAACATATGCTTTAGCTAATGTAGGTGCATTAGTAATAGCGGATTTTGTACTTTCAATCGCGGCTTCTAAGTCAACAAGTCTATCGCTGTCATAATCATCAAAATCAATATCATAATCAACTAAATTAGATAAATAACTACGAGGATTAGCAATTTGTGTGTAGTTTAATCCGTCAAAGACTAATCCCATTTCTGGAATTCTATAAGCGGTTGTTCTACCATTTGCATAATTACTAAAAACACCTTCTAGAGAAATAAAGCTATCTTTAGTAGGAACAATATCGTGGTCAGAAAATATTGTGTAATATTCACTTTCGGAAGTTTTAACAATAGCATCTCTTCCATATGTATGGTAACCAACACCATTAATAGCAATATTATCTTTATCTAATGCATAAAATCTAGTATTCCAGTCATCACTAAATGGCATAGAGTTATTCTCGAGTGAGAAATAAAATCCTTTAATGCCATTAGAACGATCGTAAACTGGAGTATCAATAATATTTATTACATTTTTATAATCATCATTTGTAGATTCAAAATGTTGAGTTGCACCATTACCAGTAGGACATACATACATACCAACTCTTGGAGCATCGAAGTTTGCTACTTTTTCAACGGTGCAAGAAGATAACAACTTATTGTTGATTTTAATATATAACCAAACATTATTTGTATTCTTAATATCAATAGCGCCGACTTCAATTAAAATCTTTTTACCAGGTTCAAATCCTAAAGGAATATCGCCGGAAATATTCGTGTTATTTACATATGAAGCAATAACGCCGTTTGGGCCCCAAGCATTGCAAAATACAAAGTGATAACCATCCCATGCATTTCTAGATCTAAAACGAATATCAATAGTTTTTCCGTCTTGAACAAGACTATCAGCTGAATAATAGAATTTTAAAGCTAATGAATTAGTTACATTGTCACTTGATGTAGCAACTGTAGAAGAGCCATTAAGTCCACCAACTCCTTCGTAGTCAGTTGCTTGGCTAGTACCGAAATCAGGAATACCACAATCTTTTAATGTTACAACATCATATTTTTCAAGTTCGCTATCGGAATAACCGGTGATATTTTTAGACCATGAATTATTTTCAAAAGAGAATTCAGAGTAGTTAATTGTATATTTATAAGTCTTAGTATCGGTATGGTAATATGACCAAGTACCATTTAAAACAACCGTATATCCATCCTCTGTTGCTTCTTTTCCAACATCAGATAAACACAAATAATACAATTCTTGACTAATCTTTTTGATTGGTACTGATGTAGAAGTAGAAACTCCATTAGAAATAATAGTTACTGCTCCTTCTGAACAATAAGATGTATAAGACCAATTTGGATCAAAAGGGACTGAATTAGTACTATCTAAAACAAAATAAAAGCCAAGATTATTATTGCTGCTTTGAACTTTAGCAACATCAAAAGTTCCGGTATCAACAGTTTCGCCATCGGCTTTTGAAACGATCATGTCTCCTTTAGCAAATGGAATAGCTAAAGCAGTAGATAACATCCCTAAAACAAAGACAAATGATTTATTTTTCATAATTAAAGCCTTTCAAAAGAATCTATTATATTTTAAGCTAAAAATAATTTTTTTAAATTATATATTTTAAAAATATCCATATTTGCAGGTGAGTGATAAATTATAAGACTTAAAATGTATGTTAATGCTATAATTGTTTTGCTCATGAAAGGAAGAGCGTAAAGATTCTTTTCTGAGGGCATTATTAGCTTTGACTTGGCGGTCCTAATA
>JAZRYE010000034.1:0-48442 GCA_045600585.1 Bacilli bacterium
ATCGTGAGCCAGGAGCAATGGGAACGCGTCCAAAAGATAATGGACAATAATAGAATCAGATTCGGCATTGCGACCTATGAGCCAGGCGAGCGAAAGGCAAACGAATTCACCACTTTCACAGGCTATGCCTATTGCCCTCACTGCGGTTCCAATTACCATATCAAGACGAACCACTACAACGGCAAAGCCACTCACAAGTTCTTCATATGCGCCTCGAACTCGGCATCCAAAAGATGCAGGTCTGATAATTTCGCGGTAAGCACAATGGAATCGGCGATACTTAAGGCCTTAGAATTCATAAGAATTAATTCCTCTTCTTTAAAGAGAGAGCTTGAAACAATCTTCGTTAGCGAAGATGCATCTACATTGAACGAAAGCTTAGAACGCGTCGAATCTAAAATAAATGACTTACGAGCCAAAGCCAATAAGTACAAAGACCAATCAGGCGAGTTCTATGATGAAATCAAAAAGGAAATAAACGAGCAAATAAGAGAACTCGCGAAAGAAAAACTCCTCATTCAAAACGAGATGGCAATCGCCTCTTCTTCCGGTTTCAGAATAAAGAAGATAATGGATGCTGTTAAAGAAATACCTTCTGAATTTGACTCAATTGATGATTTTGATTTCAGACAAGTATTCCCTAGGGCGATAATCAAAAACAAAGATTACGTGTTTCTGGTAATGGGAAATCCAAATATAGAGGGAATCAAAAAGAACCAATTGACCCCAACGTTTGAAACCTCAATAGACTACAAAGTAAGGAAAACAATATTCAAATGCAAGATAGGAATCTTAATTAACAAATAGAAATGGGCAAAACGTAAAAAGACCTCCCTAGGCAACTAGAGAGGTGTTACTTTGTCTATGAAATTTCACTCGCTTGATAAGTTCGAACATATCACTCTTGTGAGGGACGTCGAACTATGTAAAAAATTATGAAATCGACAAAGCACGCTATATGGGATGCAAACTTTAAGATTTCGCATTTGCTAAAAAGTGTCGTTTCGTGTTGTTTGGTGTCGTTTTGAGTGAAAAAAAACACGATACTAAACGTATCGTATTTATTTTTTTAAGATGGTGCCTCCTGCCAGAATCGAACTAGCGATAGGTCCTTACCATGGACCCGTTATACCATTTAACTAAGGAGGCATATATATTCCACACAACCGGATATTAGATACCCGATTGCGATGCATTAAATGTATACTTTTCTTCTAAAGTTTTCAAGCATATTTATTTAGATTATTTTCGTAGGAAAAGACATTTTTAAAGTATAGTTGCCTTCCTTTAAATAATACTTTTTAACATGACACTTATTATTAAATACAATTTCTTCTTTATTTTGTCCTTGTGAAATAACAATTCTACATCCATCGCCTGTATAATATTTAGCTCCTTCTAACTGCATATCAATAAATGGAAATACTTTTGATTTTTCAAAAGATGATATGAGTACAAATAAATCATGATCGATTTTATATAATGCGGAAAAGGTATCGTCATGAAAAATGAAGGCTGTCTCTTTCGTTAGATATTGAGGAGTGGCTTATTGCAACAAGTCCAGAAGCATGCTCTTTGCCCTCGCTGATTTTAATATCAGCTACTAAGTAGTTATAATGAATTTGTTGATAATGGGTTACCGCGTATTCTCTAAACTTTTTAAATGTAACTTTGTTATTAAAAGAGCAAGCGCTTAAAGATGAAACCGTACATAACAAAATAGCAACAAATTTCTTCATACTACTTACCCACATTGTCATAATTTTTGTAATAAGAAATGAAACATTCAGTTATCATTCCGTCTACATAATAATAATGTTTAGTCAAATCGCCAAATTTATTAAATTCATATATATAAAATGCTTTATTATTATCTTCTTTAATTTTTAAGTTAGGCAATGTTGAATATGTTCTATATAAAGGCTCATCAGCAAAATCTCTTACATTGATATTTGCAAATTCGACGCATATTTTGTCATATTTATCATGAATAACTTTATCAACGGTCGAAAATTTTGTTCCATCGTCGATTTGTTTACCAGAATAAGAATATTGCTTTGTTCTATATAGAACTTTTGAAAAAGAACAATATCCATCAATATCATAATATTTGCAGTTCACCACCGCACGGACATATGGGCTATTTCTTAAGTGTGATACTTTTGTTTTGAATCTTTCAAAAGAAACCGAATTGCTTGAACAGGACAAGCAAGTCAATGAGATAAGAGGAAGTAAAATTATAGATTTAGATAGTTTCATCCTTTAAATATTCCTTTTTTCTACTTTTAAAAGTAATAAGCCTAATAAAGAACCAGGTTCCACCTAATACAGCAATTAATAAAAAGAATGTGTAACCAATTGAATATGCGATTGGAATAGATTCAGGAGTAACTGGATTATTAAATTCGTCAAAAGTTGTGTGCATAAAGATATAAACAGCTGCAGCAACGTTTGAAATAGATGAGCCAATAATACCAGTTCCAAATATAGCAGTGATTATAATTTGATATATATCAAAGAATTTAAATCTCTTCATATCCCATTAAATCGTAGACAAAAGCGTTGTCGATTTTCACTTTAACTTTATCACCAAGTTGATGTTCTTTTGTAGATTTAAAGAATATCTTTCCATCAACATCATCAGGTGCATTCCAATAGCTTCTTAATAAATAATGTCCGTTTTCTGTTCCAATAACTAATCCTGTCATTGTTTCACCAATATGGGCTTTATTTTTTCTATAAGAAATGGATTGCTGAAGTTTCATGATTTCATCACGTCTTCTATTCTTAATATCTTCATCAATTTGATCTGGATAATCAAAAGAAGCAGTTCCTTCTTCACGTGAATAAGTAAATGCACCTAAATGATCGAAACCGATTTCTTTGATAAATTCTTTTAAATTATTAAAATCTTCTTCTGTTTCGCCAGGGAAACCAACCATTACAGTTGTTCTTAAAACTGCGTTAGGAACTTTATCTCTAATCTTTTTAAATAGACTTCTTAAAAATTCTTTATCACCACGTCTATTCATTGCTTGCAATATTTTTGTTTCGCTATGTTGAATTGGGATATCAAAATAAGGAGTTAATTTTTCTTCTTTACCAATGAGTTCGATTAATTCATCAGTTATTTCATCAGGATATAAATAAAGTAAGCGAATATAGTCAATGTTTGGAATCATTAATAATCCTTTTAAGACATCGACTATATTTTTATTTTCTTCTAAATCGATACCATATTTTGTTGTATCTTGTTCCAAAACAATTAATTCTTTAATTCCAACTGCAGCCAAATTAATGCCTTCAGTAATAATGTCAAAATATGGACGAGAAACAAATCCACCTCTAATAATTGGAATTGCACAGTAGCTACATCTATTGTCACAGCCTTCACCAATCTTTAAGTAAGCAGAGAAAGGACCAGTAGAAACTACTCTAAGATCATCTCTAAGGCCACCAGTTGTTTCTATACTATCGTCTAATGTTGATAATAGCTCGTTAAAGCGAGGATAATCACGAATTGGTATAATTAAGTCAATTTCCGGAATTGCGGCCTTAATCTCGTCATAATAACGTTGCACTAAACAACCAGTTACAACAAGTTTTTTTCCATATGAAGCCATTTCTAAAATAGTTTCAATTGATTCTCTTTTACTAGATTCAATAAAGCCACATGTATTGACTACGATAATATCACTATCTTCGACATTGTCGACAAGTTGATAATTATCATAATTTAATAAACCAAGAATGTTCTCACTATCAACACGATTCTTAGCGCATCCTAGGGACACAATACCTACTTTTTTCATATTTTAATTATAAATTATTCACTTCTTAAAGCAATAACAGGGTCTTGGTTACTTGCTTTCATTGATGGGATTAATCCAGATAATACGTTAAGGACAATTGATAACGCAATCATAACAATAATAATTGTTGGAGTTAATGAAGCGATACCAAATACACCCATTGGAGCAACGATAATATTTAAGATTAAGCATAGAACTGCTGTAATTGCGATACCAAATACACCGGAGAATAAACCAGTCATTAAGCATTCAGCAATAAATAATCTTGATACATCCTTTTTACGTCCACCTAAAGAACGGATAACACCGATTTCTTTAACACGTTCCATTGTTGAAATGTATGTAATAACAGCAATCATGAAGCATGAAACAACTAAAGATAATGAAGAGAACGCAACTAAAGCAATTGTAATTGCATTAATCATTGTATCGATAACAGTAATAATCATTTCAATTGTATCAACATATGTTAACTCTTCTCTTTCTTCTAAAGTCAATACATGACCGTTGACCTCAATGTCACCTGCTTTATTCCATTTATCTAAATAATCGGTAATTTGATCCTTTGCTTTAAAGCTCTTAGGATAAATAGAAATCTTTTGTGGAACATCAACAAATTTATATGTTTCATCATTTTGTAATTTAGAAGCTAAACCTGCTAAAGAACGTAAATACGCTCTATCAGTGTCAGAGTTATTACCATTTCCACCACCAAACATTGCACTCATAATAGAACCACCATTAAGTGCTTCAGATTCACCAGGTAAATCATAAATAGCGGCGTCATCACCATTAGCCCAACTTGTGTAATTGTATGTAACATATGCTTTATAATGGCCATCAGCTTCTGCGTCACTACCAATATAAGCTTCTAAACCATGAGATGGATTAGAAATAATTTGTGAAGAAATAGAATCTTCAATCATCTTAGCAGTTAATGCTTTTGTATAATATACACCTCTAGATAATGAACCAAAGTTAGTATCTTCTTTTGCTTTTAAAATACCAACAATCTTAACTGGCATACCACCAGTCGCACTATCTGCTGAAGCAGAATATCTATATCCAGAGATATCTTTATTACTATATGTATAGCTTACTGAAGGAAGAGGAATTGTTATTGGTGTACCTTCATACATAGTAGTCATATATAAAGTTGCAACATTGTTATAAGAAGTATCAATCGCTAAATTGAGGGAGAACATTTGTACTAATCCAGTTCCAGTCCAATTTCCTAATACTGGATTACTAGAATCTTTTACACCATTTCTGCTAAATGTAATGCCTGGAATTGTTTGTTCACCCATAAGAACGCTACCTTCTAATGTGTCAGTTGCAGAATTATAAAGTAGATCAAATGTATATTTTGTTGATTCTTCTCCAGTATCGATAGAAATTGTAAATTTAACATTTTGTCTTACAACATTTTTATATTCCCAAATAGAATCATGAGGATAATACATCATTTCTTTTCCAAGAATTTGATCGTAAGTAAATGATTTTGGATAATCGTATTTATCTAATAATTCTTGGTTTGGATTTTCTTTATTTTCTTCAATTGCATATTTAGCCAAATTTAAGAATTCATCTTCTTGGAAGAAACCCATTTGAGCTAAAAGGATGTCTGTTAATGTTTGGTTATCATCAACAACAAGCATTAATTCATCAGCACCTGTAGCAAACCGTGAGTTTTCACCAACTAAATCATATTGAGAAAGAATATATTCTTCTTCACCAGGTAATTGGTTCATGAAATTTGTAAATAAGTCAACAAACATTGCGTATTGAGCAAATCCATCAACTGTTTTTAATTCAGCGATATACATTTGAGTGATACCGTTCATTGACATCATAGAAGGTTCGCTTGCATCATTTCTCTTAAATGAAGTAAAGACGTTATTAGTCATGTCTAGACCATAATCATAAGATAAAGCAGATAATGCTTCTTCTGGCATAGCTTCAACATATGCTAGTAAATCATCATTAATTTCATTAGTTTTAACGCTTGTAAAATCTTGGTATTTATTCATCAAATAATCAATCATTGAATCAACACCAACTTGATTCTTAAGAGTCCAGTTAATTGCTTCGCTGGCTTGGAATCCAGATAAACCAGACATTAAAGAAGCATAGTCAACAGATGTTTCAGAAATTGATAAAGGATATGCTGAAAGCATATCATCTTGCATATTATCTATATAATTAGATACACCTTGTGAAACTGATAATACGGAAGCAACTCCAATAATACCGATTGATCCAGCAATTGTGACAAGGATTGATCTTCTAAGTTTACTAATTAAGTTAGCAAAAGATAATCCGGTCGCTGTAGCAAATGACATAGATGTTCTTTTCTTATTTCCTTTTGATTCGACAAGTTTAGCTTTTTGTGTTTCTCTTTCTGCTGCTGATTCGCCATCATAAGGATTTGTATCAGAGAGAAGGAGACCATCTTTCATGGAAACAATTCTTGTCGCATATTTCATAGCTAACTCAGGGTTATGAGTAACCATGATAACTAAGCGATCTTGTGCAACTTCTTTTAATAAGTCCATGATTTGAACTGAAGTTTCACTATCAAGAGCGCCAGTAGGTTCATCAGCTAATAAAATTTCTGGGTTATTTACTAATGCACGAGCAATTGCTACTCTTTGCATTTGACCACCAGACATTTGGTTAGGTTTCTTTTTCTCACTACCTTTTAAGCCAACTTTTTCAATGGCTTCCATTGCTCTTCTTTTTCTTTCCGATTTACTGATACCAGAAATTGTTAAAGCCAATTCTACGTTAGCTAAAACATTTTGATGAGCAATTAAATTGTAAGCTTGGAAAACAAAGCCAACTGAATGGTTTCTATAAGTATCCCAATCTCTATCTTTATAATTTTTGGTTGATACGCCTTGAATAACAAGGTCACCACTTGAATAGCGGTCTAAACCACCAACAATATTTAATAATGTCGTTTTACCACATCCAGAAGGACCTAAAATAGCAACAAATTCATTACGTCTAAAATTCAAAGAAACACCCTTTAAAGCATGGACATTTTCTTGATCTTTCATTATGTAATCTTTTTTAATATCTACTAATTTCAACATAAAACAAAACCCTCCTCTTGATTAAAATCAATTAATATTAGGTTCGTATGCGAACTATGTCAATATTTATTTTAAATAAAAAGCCGTTTCATAACGACTTTCTTATTTTTTTGCAAAGATAATTTACTTTTAATAAATATTTTGAGATTATTTGATATCGTATTTTGTTTTCAATTCATCTAGTAATTTATTGATTTTTAATCTGATGTTAACTTCTTCATTCATATAAGTTGTTATTTGTTTATTTCTAATGTAAGAAATGACCACCATTGCTGAGATATCTAATAACGCTGGAATCATTAAAATTCCCATGAACAATAAAGTATTAAATGATTCGCCTTGAACTTTAGCAGCAATAATAAAAGATGTTAATAGAGCAAATCCAACAATCATCAAAATCAATAAAACATAAAGAGGAATGACTTTGACAATAGCCATTTTCTCTATCTCTTTTAGTTCTGAATAATAAGGTGTTTTGTCATCTCTTTCAAATGACATAATAACTTTGTTATTTTTATCGATTTGGTCAATTAATTTCCAATCGAATTTTTCCATGTATTTAATGTATTGTTCTTTTTCTGATTTTTTAATTTTTCTCACTGTCTTTTCCATATGTATAACATATACAAATAAAAAAATAATTACAAGTGTATAAAAAAAGTGTAACATAAGAACAAAGTATCATTGATACAAGAGGATCTTATATGAGAAGAAATTCAAATGGTGCAAAAACTAAAGAATTAATCTCTTTAGCTATTTATCAATTGTTATTGAAAAAGAACTACGACGAGATTACCGTAAAAGACATCTGTGCAAAAGCAAATGTTTCACGTATGTCCTTTTATCGTTATTACAATCAAAAGGATGATATTTTCGTCGTTTATTGCGATACTAAATTCGAAGAATTTTTTGATGAATTCATCAAACTTAAAGAACCAACTTTAGAAGATTTCTATTGTGAAGTATTTAAATATATGAAACAAAATGCTAGACAATTACGCATGCTTAAAAAAGCTAAAAAAGAAATCTTATTAGTCTTCCAATTCGATAATTACGCAAAATACATCACATCAAAAATTAAATTCTCAAATATGAAAGATGTTAAAAACAATCCATATTTCGTAAGTTATATGTCAGGCGGCTTATTTAATTCATTGATGAAATGGATTGAAAGAGGAATGAAAGAATCCCCTGAAGAAATGACTAAGCTAATTATTGATATTAATGAGAAATAAGGGTGTAAGCCCTTTTTCTTAATCCTATATTTATATAAAGAAAGGAATTATAAATCATGCAGAAAAGTAATATTTCCTGGGACGAATATTTTATGGGCATTGCTTCTTTGAGTGCCTTAAGAAGTAAGGATCCTAATACAAAAGTTGGAGCATGCATTGTCGATGAAGAAAATAAAGTAGTATCCATTGGATATAATGGCATGCCACGTCAATTAGACGAAGACCGATTATCATGGAATAAAGGTGAAGATTTAGATAATAAATATCTTTATGTTTGTCACGCGGAATTCAATGCAATTTTAAATACAAGAAATGGTTCTGTTTTAAAGGGTTGTAAATTATATGTAACATTATTCCCATGCAATGAATGTGCAAAAGCAATCGTTCAAACTGGAATTAAAGAAGTAATTTTCCAAGACAATAAATATCAAGACACCATTTCTACTAGAGCAAGTTTAAAAATGCTCACATTAGCAGGAATAACTGTTAAAAGATTTGACGGAAGAGAATTACATACAATTGTGAGGCCATTATAATGATCATTAAAGAATACGTAAAATTAAGAAAAGAACAAATCAAAGAACAAGTTGCCGCAATGGAAAATAAACCATGCATTGCAATTGTTCAGCTTAACGAAGACCCAGCTAGCAACGCTTATGTCAAAGGCAAATTAAAAGACGCTGAAGAATTAGGAGTTAAAGCAGAGCTCATTAAACTCCCAATCGAAACCACTCAAGAAGAGTTAATGAAAGTGATAGATAGGTTAAATCACGATGATTCAGTTGATGGATTTATCGTTCAAATGCCTTTGCCAAAACAAATTAACGAAGATGATGTAAAAATGGCACTATCACCAGCTAAAGATGTTGACGGTTTCCATCCATTAAGCAAATTAGCTCCATGCACACCTAAAGGCGTTATGAATTATTTAAAATTTGAACAAGTACCTTTAGTTGGCAAAAACGCTGTTGTTATTGGTAGAAGCAATATTGTTGGTAAGCCTATGGCACATCTCTTATTAGAAGCAAGTTGTAATGTCACAGTTCTTCATAGCAAAACAACATTTGAAGATATGCAAAGATATTTAGCTAATGCAGATATTATTGTTATTGCTATTGGAAGACAACATTTCTTAGATAATAAATATAAATTTAAAGAAGATGCAGTAATTGTTGATGTTGGTATTTCTAGAGATGAAACTGGTTTACATGGTGACGCTATTCCTAATTTACCTGTTAGATTACAAACACCTGTTCCTGGTGGAGTCGGATTATTAACAAGATTAGCATTATACGAAAATTTATTAGACATCGTTGCTTTAAGAAAATAAGACTTAAGATGCTACTAAAAAGTGGCATCTTTTTTATTTTTGTTAAATAACTATTTAATTTATTTTTGTTTACGAGTATCATACTTATTAAAAAATAAGGAGGAAACAAATTAATGGCAAAAATCTTAAATGATGTTTCTCACACTTTTGATGAATATCTATTGGTTCCTGGATATTCCGATGATCAAGCAATTCCTGGCAATGTTGATCTATCTACGCCTATTACAAAATATAAAAAAGGCGAAGAACCTAAAATCAAAATGAATATACCTTTAGTTTCTGCAATCATGCAATCTGTCTCAGGTTCTGATTTAGCAGTTGCTTTAGCAAGAGAAGGTGGTATCTCATTTATATACGTTAATCAAACTCCTGATCAAGAAGCAGAGATGATTAAAAAAGTTAAGAAGTACAAAGCTGGATTCGTTGAATCAATGGCAAATGTGTCTCCAACTACCACTATTGGCGAGCTCAATACATTAAGAAGCAGAATTGGTCATAACACTATTCCAGTTACTGATGACGGTACTAAAAATGGTGTCTTATTAGGTATCATTGCTTCAAAAGATTATCGTCCTAGTAAAGTTGACACTAATGATCCAGTTAGCAAATATATGACTCCATTTGATAAATTAGTTGTCGCTAGAGATGATATCTCTTTAAAAACAGCAAATGATATCATTTGGGATAACAAAATCAACCAATTACCAATCGTTGATAAAAATAATAGACTTCAATATCTCGTATTTAGAAAAGACTATGAAAATCATAGAAAATATCCTAATGAATTATTAGATGATTCTAAAAGATTTATTGTCGGTGCTGGTATAAATACAAGAGACTACAAAGAAAGAGTTCCTAAGCTTGTTGAAGCAGGCACAGATATTTTATGCGTAGATTCTAGTGAAGGCTATTCAGCATGGCAAAAAAATACAATTAAATGGATAAAAGAAAATTATCCAGATGTTCCAGTAGGCGCTGGTAACGTTGTTTCTAAGGAAGGCTTTAGATTCTTAGCTGACTTAGGTGCTGATTTCATTAAAGTAGGTATTGGCGGCGGTTCTATTTGTATTACCAGAGAAACAAAAGGTATTGGTAGAGGACAAGCAAGCGCATTAATTGAAGTTTGCGAAGAAAGAGATAGATATTTCAAAGAAACAGGTATCTATATTCCGGTTTGTTCTGATGGCGGCATTGTTTATGACCACCACATTACATTAGCATTAGCTATGGGTGCTGACTTCGTTATGTTAGGTAGATATTTCGCAAGATTTGATGAATCTCCATCTAACAAGATTTTATTGAATGGCATTTATTATAAAGAATACTGGGGCGAAGGAAGTGCTAGAGCAAAGAACTGGCAAAGATATGATAATGGCGAATCAAATCACTTAACATTTGTTGAAGGTGTTGATAGTTACGTTCCATATGCTGGTTCATTAAAAGATAACGTTGAATTAAGTATGCATAAAGTAAAATGCACAATGTGCAACTGCGGCGCTTTATCAATCCCAGCATTGCATGAAAAAGCTGTCTTAACATTAGTCAGTGAAAATTCCATCAAAGAAGGTGGAGCTCACGACGTTCTTGCTAAAGACAAGATGAAATATTAATTAAATATTTATTAATAAATAAAAGGATGATTCGATTCATCCTTTTATTTTGCTTTAATATTAAAATTGAAATGAATTTCTTTTTCTAATATACGATATTTATCCATCATTGAAGGGCCACAAGAATTAGATCCAACTCCACTCATTCGATAGTCAATGTTTAGATAAACTTCTCCACTATCAGTAAGCTCATAGTCATGAGCAGGCAATGCGTATTGATTATATATCGATGTGCTGAATGAGAAATTTGAATTCGAAGAGATTTCTAATGAATTTTTGTTATTACTTAATTCCACCATTCTCGTAAAACAGTGGCTTCCATTTTCTTGTGGCTTCACATAATGATTCCACATATTTTCTACTTGGTCATTATATAAGCTAATAGATGATAAATGATGTTTGTCTTCATATGTTTCATAAGGACCTGAGCCAAAATATCTAACATTTGTGTAGTCTCTAGAAAGAGTAAGAGTTACACCAAATCTAGTAAATTCTGGAATATGTTTTCCTTTAATAGCCTTGATATCAACATTTATTACCCCATCTTCAAAGAAAGAATAAACAAGTTTAACTTCGGCATAAGGTAGAATGGAATAGTAGGTTATAAATCCAGTAATTTCAATGGAGTTGTTCTTGACCTCATTTTTAATAGTAAAGAAATTAACATCTTCCCTATCCATAAATAGATCTTTGAATACATATGCTACATTTCTATCATTATCAATGAAGTTGCGGCATATATTAAATCTCATATCTTTAATTAAATATTGGATTTTTCCTTTTTTAATACAGGAGATTAAGCCTTTATCATTTAAAGTAACTATGTATTGGCCAACCTTTATTTTATTGTTGGAAATTGCAATTTCCTTTGCTTCCTTTGGAATAATTAATGGATAGTCTTCAGAAATAATTATCTGTTTTATATTTTTTGACCCTATTTTGGCATTTTCAAAGACAAAATCTAAAGTTACGAATCCTTTTACATTAAAAGGAATTTCGATGTCTATTTGACGTTTTTCGCCTGGATTAATTGAATTAATATTAATTTCAATCTCGTTAATTGCTTTTCCGTTTACTTTTGTTAAGCATTTACATGTTAAATTTGAAAGATTTGTGAAAAAATTCTTATTTTCAAAATATATTTTTCCATTTTCGAAATAAACATAAACCGGTGAATAAGCTTCACTAACTTCCAATAAAGAAGAATGAACAATTTTTCTATCTAAAGATACAAGTCCGTCTGCACAGAAATTGCTGTCATGGAGATTTTCTTTAAAATCACCGCCATAGAATTGTTTATTTCCTTCAATAATGCCATGATCACACCATTCCCAAACGCAACCCCCGCAAGTGAAATCATATTGATAAAATTTATCTACATAATGTTGAATATCACCACAGCTATTTCCCATTGCATGCGAATATTCGCATAAGAAATAAGGGATGTTCAAATTCATTTTTTCGTAATATTCGCAGAAATCATATCCCGGATACATGCAAGAAAACAAATCTGTAGCTTTAAGACTTCGAGAATATTCATTAATTAAAGCAAATGCTGATTCAAAATGAATTGGCCGATTATCAACTTTTCTTAAATAATCAGAAGCAAACATAAAGTTTGAATCTCTTTTATCAAATGTAAATCCACATTCATTACCCATAGACCACATAACTACACACTGTCTATTTTTATCTCTTTGATACATCCTTTCTTGTCTATGGATAATTTGTTCTTTAAAAAGAACATTAGTTGCAATATCACAATATTCTTCTTTAATCCAATGTCCACTAGACATACATGAACCATGAGATTCAACATCAGCTTCTTCAATCACATAAAAACCATAAATATCACAAAGCTTAGTTAATAATGGGTGAGGCGGATAATGACTGGTTCTAATAGTATCAATATTATATTTCTTCATTAAATGAAGATCTTTTTCTAAATCTTCTCTGTTTTCTACATAGCCATTAATTGTCATTGAGTGACGATTAACACCCTTAAATTTAATTGGCTGATTATTAATTTTGAAAATATTACCTGTAATTTTAATTGTTCTAATTCCAACAAATTCTTCAATATATTCACCATTATATTCAATGACTAATCGATAAAGATTAGGTTCTTCACTTGACCATAATTTGACATTTGGAATAGTAAATCTAGCTTGTTTGGCGGTACGAGAAATTAATAGATTTTCTCCATCATATAATTCAATATTGGCTTTTTTATCGATATCAAGTGCAATAAAACCAGTTTCATCTTCAAAATCAGTAGTAATTTTATAATCAAAAATATGGTCTTCAGGTCTATTTAAAATATATACATCTCTAAATATACCAGACATTCTTAATTTATCTTGATCTTCTAGATAGCTGGCTTGACAGTATTTCAAAACAATCACTTTGATTTTATTAACACCTTTATGAAGAAAATCAGTAATATCAAATTCACTTATAGAATGGGATACAGTTGAATAACCAACAAATTTATTATTAATAAGAAGATAAAAGCAAGAATCAACACCATCAAAGTTAATATAATATCTATCTTTTTTGGTTTCTAAAAAGTATTCCGTCTCATAAATTCCGCAAGGAATATCCTTTAAGATATAAGGTGGATTATAAGGAAATGGATATCTAATATTTATATATTGATTAAAATCATAGCCAAGAATCTGCCAGCAAGATGGAACTTCAATTTCTTTTTCTGGAGAAATTTTAATTAGTTTTTCTTCGAATTTAGGAAAATAAGCGAATTTCCATTTAGTGAGCATAGTTGCTTCACTGCTATCCTTCATGTTTAAAGAAAAATTTCTATTTTTAAAAGGAATGTAGTAACTTCTAGGTTTTTCAGCATTAACTTGTGTCACGAGTGAATTATGTAAATTAAAATCCATAAGCACACCTCATATCTTTATCTAATTTAAGTTTATTTATAAAAGAAACTTATTTCAATTGTATTTCATCATTAAAAAGCAGAAAAAAACACACTCTTTCGAATGTGTTTTGATTTCAGATGGTGGCTCAGGCCGGGAGCGCGCCGGCGACACTCAGATTTTCAGTCTGATGCTCTACTGACTGAGCTACCGAGCCATCTCTTTAAAAAAACGCTAATGGCGGACCAGACGGGAATCGAACCCGCGATCTTCTCCGTGACAGGGAGACATGTTAACCGCTACACCACTGGTCCATTTCAGTTAGCGCTTATTTATTATCATAGAAATAAAATTAAAATGCAATAAAAAAATAAAAGACTTTACTAAAATTGTGCAAAGTCTTCTAAATTAAAATATAAATATTTTGATTTTTTAAACAAAATTAAGCTAAAGAACCCATTGGATCCCAAGGTTTAAGAACAATTGGATTTTCTTCTAATGCCTTCAATTCTTCTTGAGATAAGTATTTTTTATTAACAACAGCTTGGAATACAAATTGATCAAACCAGGAACTAGACATAATGTAATAACCTTTAACACCATTATCACTGCCCCAAGAATTTTCAATTTTCCATTTTGTCGGATTGCCTTTTTTAAGCGCAACTCCAGTAATACACATAGCATGACTCATTTGAGCAGCGCGATAATCTAGAGATTCGCCTTTATCCATTTTATAATCCATATCTGTTAAAGACATATAATCAAATCTTGTATCATCCCATGCCCCACTTACTCTATCACGATAAAATGCAACATCACTACCAAACCAAACAATTTGATCATCTTTAAGTTGAGAAAGAATTACTTGTTTCATTCTTTTCATAGGAAGATTTAAATGGACAATTTCTTTTCCTGCAACGACATTTCCAAGATATTTAATAGTATACGTTTTATTAAATGGTTTTGATTCAGTTGGAGCGTTAATAATTGAAACGTATTCTAATAAATGTGAACCAATATATTGTTCTTTAAATGATAATGGAGTGTAGCCTTTTTCTAAATGGTAATTTCCATTTTTATCAGTGTATTCAAAATCAAAGCTTGTTGGTGGAACACCATAGGTGTTAACTAATAAGAAATATATTTTCTTTAATACTGCTTTCTTTAATTTTCTAACAGAGTCAATTCCTTTTGCTTTATATAATTTTTGAGCATCAGAAGCAAATTTACGAATATTGAAGTTTATCAATGTATTTGTTTCTCTTGTATTAGAAGAAGTGTATGTTTCTGGATATACATTTTTAGGACATAAACCATACTTTTCAATAATGGAAACAAACATATCCCATTGACCTCCATCAGAGATGCCGTTTATTAGGATATAAGATAATTCTCTATCATCATAATCTTTGCCTAAAAGTTCAATAATTGTTTCTAAACAATAATTTGATTTCTCTAATCTATCGTAAAATGCAACATAGCTTTGAGATAATTCAAATGAATCAAGATTATTCTTTTTTGCTATTATTTCACGACATAAATTAGTTGCTGCAAATATCCAACATCTACCTGATGATTTTTGATCCGCTACTGGCAATGTTTTGATATCGATATCAAATTGAAAATCCATATTTGCTAATTCATCTTGAGAATAAGCAACATCAGACAAAGCAGTTTTACTTAACGCATGTCTAATTACTTTATTTTTAGAATCTTCTTTGTAACTTTCTAAATCTTTATTTAATTGATCGATTTTAATTGGTTCCATATATATTTCGTCCTTTACTTAGTAATTGAGATTTTTGCAACACCACTAGAAATAGAATTGATTTTAATTGTAAATGGGAACAATTCTCCATTATTTAATTTTGTTCCATTAACAAATTGTTTGCTAAATGTATTCAAATTAAATGAAGAGCCTGCACCAAACATGTTTCCACTACTTAAATAATCATTCGCCTTATAGTTTGCACTAGAACTTCTTCTGATTAATTGCAAGAAATTATAGTCGTAATATTCTTCACCTAGAGGTGACATACGTTCCTCGCATCCTTCAGCAAAGCATGTATTCGTCATAGCTGTTTCAACTTTGCCATCGAGTGGATTTGAAGTTATGTGATAAGTTTTATAAGAAATTAATCTTGCATCGACATGCCAAATTCTTGCTTTAGCTTCCATTGGTCCTTGAGGATATGCACTATTATATTTATATTGGGAATCGAATTTATTAAGACCAGTAGGTGAATATAATTCAACTAAAATGTATTCATCAAATGGAGAATTGCTAAATCCAGAATTATCAACAAGAAGCAAGTCGCCTGTTTCTTGGAATGATCCTATTTCATATTCACCCTCACTTGTAGCAACAATAGGATCGACCCAGCCTAATGCCATTACTGAGAATGGGTCATGACCTCCAACGTTATAATCTTGCATAGAGAATCCACCAGCAGGTTTTGTTTGTTTTGAATAATCATAATAATCACTTAGTCCAAGAACATGGCCCATTTCATGGATGTATGTATGAGCATCAATAGTACAATGTGATGTATCACCATTATGATAACTTGGAGATATAGTATTTCCAGTTCCATACATAAAGTCATAACTTGCCCAGAAGAAAACATTTGGTCCAGGATTTGTCACGTTCTTTAATGATGTATTTTGGATCCAATAACAATAAGCCCATAAATTATCATATGAATCATTATTTAAGACATCAAAATCAGGATAAGCATAAATAACCATAACTCCATCTAGATATCCGTCTTTATCAAAATCGTAATCTGAACGTTTTTCACTTGGATTATTGGTAAAATACCAATCGGTTATAGTTTTAACTAAAGTATTAGTTTTTGATGTATTTGAATAATAAGCAGCATTGTTGGAGCATTCATACCAAGAAGAAACTTTACCTTGAATGTTTAATTTGCCACGTGATTCTTCATAAAAATATGAAGATACACTATGCCATCCCGTTTCTTCTTTAGTTCCAAAATAAGCTTTTTCGATATCATTTCTCAAAGTTTCCTTTTTTGAAGATGAGATATAAGTACTAGAATCATTAAACCAAACTGGGATTACAAGAATATTCGGTTCTCCTATAGAAGGCAATGCACTAATAGAATAATAATTATTTTTAACTACATCTTTGTATGTATAATCTAATTTAATTTTTCCGTCTGAACTAGTGACAGTTACAGAACATGTAGCATAAACAGTTGATTTTGCAATAGAAGTAGCTGTTATCTTAGCATTACCTTTGGCAATAGCGGTAATTACACCATTTTCAACTGTAGCAATCGACTCATTTGATGAAGACCATTTCACATTTTTATTATCTGCAGCGTCAGGCAAAACAGTCCACGTTAAAGTATGAGTGCTTCCAATATTTAAATAGACTGATTCATCACTTAATTGAATTGAAGAAGGTTTTATAGTTGGGACTTCATTAACTCGAATAGTACATGAAGCTGAAACATTTTTATTTGCAACAGGTGTAACTGTAATTGTTGTTGTTCCAGCTGAAACGGCTGTAATAACACCATTATTTACAGTAGCTATTGATGTGTTTTTAGATGCCCAAGTAACATCTTTGTTAATTGTGGTATTTGGAGAAATTGTATATGTAAGTTCAAAAGTTTCTCCAATTTCTAATGTTAAGGAGGTTTTATTTAAAGAAATAGATTTTGGTTTATCATCTTCAACTATTGAAGATTCATGGCTTGTATCATATTCTGGAAAAGAAAAACTACAAGAAGATAAAAATAATGTTGATAAACAAATCGATAGTATTTTTGTAAATTTATTCATACTAAACCTCCAAGTCATCTATAACTTGAATAATATTATATTTGGTTTGTGATAATTAATAAATTAAAAAAGAGGCTTTTATAAAACCTCTTTATCGATTTTCAAATTTAATTTGAGATGTAAATGAAGGTAAACCTTCAATACTTCCAAAGACATAATTCAATTCATTATTCGAATCAATCTGAATATTTACTGTATTATCTTCGGAAATTTCTTTTTCAAAATTAATTATTAACTCAACAATTCTTTTGTTCTTATAAATATCAGGCGAAAACGCATCGACGATGTACTCGATATATTTTGTATTGTTTAAATGTCCATTTAAATCAGTTTCAGAGTATCGAACTTTTCTATTTTCAATTGATGAACATTCATAATATTTAACCTTCTCAGGCATATCAAGTTCATCTTTCATATGCTCACTCGGCAATTCTTTTTTATGAAACGGATCAAAAGAAATTTTGCGAGTTTTTAAATCCATTACAGCCCATAAAGAAGAACATCTTCCTAATACTTCTCCATTTAAAGATTCGATTACAAAATATCTAGGAAAGATGAAAAATTTATTATCTCCAGGATACGTTTTGATAATGATTGTTTCTTCATATTTAGGATAGCGATACATAACTACTTTCATACGTGAAATAATCCACGCCAACCCGGCATCAAGAGTTAAAGATTTTCCAATTCCTAAAAGTTCAGCGTGCTCAGTTGCAGCATCTTGAAAAAATCTAAACAAAGAAGAAAGTTTAGCTTCTTGATATCTATCAGCGTCAGATGAACTAATGAAAAATTTCTTTTCAAGCATTTTATAAAATTTCCTTAATAACTTTTGCAACTTGCTTTGCAATAATTTCTTTTCCAGTTGCAGATAGATGAATTTTATCTTCGCAAATAAAAGTTTTTTTATCGCTATTTACAATTGAATTCAAATCATTAATAAGAATGCCTTTAGCGGTTAAAAGTTTAATTGCTTCTCTATTATATAATGCAATAGTTTCATTATTGTTCCACTTTGGATAATCATCAGCAACTGGTGTTGTTGTAGCAAAGATAACATTAGGTGTGATTTTTAGTAAAACATCAGATATACGATCTAGATAATCTAAATAAACCGGTAATGGAGTGAATTCTCTACCATCGTCAAAAAATACTGAAATATCCCATAAACCATTATTCCAGTGAATGATATCTGCATCTTTAATATTTTCCATATAATCAAATAGCATTCTGAATGTATAGCTTGTAAAACGGCAATTGTCTTCAGGCTGCCAAATTTCATAACCTTCATTTAAATATTTATTAATTACAGTTCCATAACCCAATTGTCTAATTGAATCACCTAATAAAACTACTTTTTTCATATAATTAGCTCCATATTTGAAATAATCAATGTATTCTCTTTTTAACTGATAAAAATCTAATGTTTGTTTTGCTTTTAATTCACTTTTTGTAATGGAATAGACATACTTTGGAGCATTTTCAATGTAATCTTTAAATGCTTCGTTACTTTTTAAATAATCTTCAACAATTTCTTCCCAATCATAATTATGTTCTTTATAAATTTCTGCAGCTAAGATACCAGTTCTATCTTTACCAGTTGCACAGTGGAACAATATTGATCCCTTAGAGTAGTCATAATTATTTATTAATTCTAATGTTTTTCTCAATTGTTCATGCACTGCTACATCTTTTGCCATCGCACGATAAGATTCAGATAATGGGAAATTTCCTTTGATAAATTCTTCATCATTATGTGCCATCTTATCTTTTACAAAATCAATTGTTGGAATATTTATATAATCTACACCATCGATTTTTGGATCTGGTTTCTTTAAAATTTCGAAATCACATCTTAAATCTATTATCATAGATAAATGATATACTTCTTTGAGCTTTTTGATATCGCTTTCTGTCGCTTTATATAAATCAGCAGATCGATATAACTTTCCACAAAGAATTTTATTAATAGATTTAGTATGTAATTCACCTAAATCACGAAAATTTTTAATTCCATCAAATTCCATGTTTATATTTTATAATTTATAAGGATTATTTCTATTACATTTTTCACAAAAGCGTACAAATACAAGAAATTGATTATTTTTAAAAGAATAAATTGACTTTTATTTATAATAAGAATAAATTAATAACATAGCAAAGGCGCTAACGAGTTTTAGTGCCTTTTTTAATTTAATTTAAGGAGGTTAGACTTATGAGCGAAGTTCAAGAATTATTTGGATCATTAGTATTTGGAGATTCTGCAATGAAGCAATATCTTCCAAAAGATACCTATGAAGAACTCAAAAAGACAATTGAATTAGGCAAAGAATTAGACATCAATATTGCTAACATTGTCGCAAACGCCATGAAAGACTGGGCAGTAAGTAAAGGAGCAACGCATTTTACTCATTGGTTCCAACCTATGACAGGTATAACTGCAGAAAAACATGATGGATTTATTTCCCCAACAGCTGAAGGAAAAGTTATCATGGTGTTTTCTGGTAAAGAATTAGTTAAAGGTGAGCCTGATGCTTCTTCATTCCCTAGCGGTGGCTTAAGAGCTACATTTGAAGCTAGAGGATACACAGCATGGGACCCAACAAGCTATGCTTTTATCAAAGATAATTGCTTATGTATTCCAACCGCATTCTGTTCTTATAAGGGTGAAGCACTTGATATGAAGACACCACTTTTAAGAAGTATGGCAGCTATTAATAAACAAGCATTAAGAATATTAAAATTATTTGGAAATGAAAATGTTAAATCAGTAAGAACAACAATCGGTATCGAACAAGAATATTTCTTAATCGATGAGGCAGTATTTAAAGCAAGAAAAGATTTAATTTTTACAGGTAGAACACTTTATGGTGCTAAGCCTCCAAAAGGTCAAGAACTTGATGACCACTATTTCGGTGCTATTAAACCAAGAGTCCAAGCTTTTATGAAAGAACTCAATGTCGAACTATGGAAACTCGGTATTTTAGCAAAAACAGAACACAATGAAGTTGCTCCTGCTCAACATGAATTAGCGCCAATTTATACAACAACAAATATTGCTGCTGATCACAATCAATTGACTATGGAATTAATGCAAAAAATTGCAAGAAAACATGGTATGGTTTGTTTGTTGCATGAAAAACCATTTGCTGGTGTCAATGGTTCAGGTAAACATAACAACTGGTCAATTTCTACAGATACAGGTATCAATTTATTAGAACCAGGTGATACTCCATTCGAAAACGCACAATTCTTAACATTCTTATCTGCTGTTATTAAAGCAGTTGATGAATATCAAGATTTATTAAGATTATCAGTTGCAAGCGCTTCTAATGACCATAGATTAGGCGCTAACGAAGCTCCACCAGCTGTTGTTTCTATGTTTGTCGGCGATCAATTAGATAGAGTATTAACTGCAATTGAAAACGATACTGCATATGATGAAAAGAAACCTGCAAAGATGAAAATCGGCGTTGATGTTCTTCCTAAGTTTAGAAAAGACGTCACTGATAGAAATAGAACTTCTCCATTCGCATTCACTGGAAATAAATTTGAATTCCGTATGTTAGGTTCAAGCGCATCTGTTAGTATGGCTAATGTTGTTCTAAATTCAATTGTTGCTGAAGAACTCAAACAATTTGCAGATAAATTAGAATGTTCTTCAAATTTCGAAGAAGAATTACATGATTTAATCAAAGATACAATTGTTAATCATAGAAGAATCATCTTTAACGGAAATGGTTATAACGATGAATGGATTAAAGAAGCTGAAAGAAGAGGTTTATGTAACTTTAAAACTACACCAGATGTCCTTCCAGTTATGATTAGTGAAAAGAATGTTAAATTATTTACTTCACATGGTATTTTCACTAAAGAAGAAGCTGAATCAAGATACGAAATCTCTTTAGAGAATTACAATAAAATCATGCATATCGAAGCTTCTACTTTAATCGATTGCGTTGATACAGAAATTCTTCCTGCTACATCAAAAATGGTTAAGCACTTAACTGATGCAGCTATGGCAAAACAAGCATTTAAATTATCAACGGCATATGAATTAGATACAGCTAAAAAAGTATCAGAATATGAAGAAGAAATTTATAAAGGAATTAACGATCTCAAAAATGCATTAGCAGAAATCGAAACTATTAATATTAATAGCACCGCTTCTTATGCATATCGTGATACAATAATTCCATTAATGGAAAGGGTAAGAAAATATATTGATTTAGTAGAGCCATTAACACCAGATAATTTCTGGGGTGCTCCAAAATATGAATCAATCTTATTTTCGGTGAAATAAAATGGGCAAATTAAGCAAAGACGCATTTGCAGCATCATCAAGCGATTTAGCATTTAGACTAGCTAAAGAAGCAAATTTAAGAAAGGCAAGAGGTGAAAACGTCATCGATTGCACTTTAGGTATGCTCTTTGGTCAAGATGGTCATTTAGCAAATTTCGACGCTGTAAATAAATCCCTTGGAAATTCATTAGGCGAACAAAGCGCTAAATACGGCACAATTTGCGGAGGTATTCCATACGCAAATTCAGTTGAAAGATGGGTTTTAGAAAAATACCACGATTCAATTAAAGAAAATTATTCCGTATGCACAACTGCTACTCCAGGCGGTACAGGCGCTTTATTCTTAGCAATTAGAAACTATTTAGATAAAGAGCAAAAATTATTACTTCCTTCATTAGGTTGGGCAAATTATGAATCTATTTGTAAATCAGTAAATAGAGGATATAGCTATTACAATTTATTTAATGGGGAAGAATTTGATATTGATTCATTCTTATTTGAAGTAAACAAATCAGTAGAAGAAACAGGAAGAGCAATGGCGTTAATTAATGATCCATGCCACAACCCTACTGGTTATTGCTTAAGCAAAGAAGAATGGATAAAAGTAATCAAAGGTCTTGAAGAGATCAATAAAAAAGGCGAAGTTATTCTTCTTTTAGATATTGCATATATCGATTATGCTCCAAGTGATATTAGTAGAATTTATTTCGAATTAATAAATGAAATGAGAGTAACTTATATGACTCTAGTCGCATTCTCAGCAAGTAAAACATTATCCATTTATGGATATAGATGCGGAGCAATCATGGCAATTGATAAGCAAGTAGAAGTTATTGATGAGTTCTATAACGGTATGAAATGTTTATCAAGAGCAACATGGAGTAATGCAAATCACTTTATTATTAATGCCTTCACCGACATTATGAGCGATAAAGAAAGAGTCGATTCTTTAAGAAAGCAAATTGAAGAATATCAGGAAATATTAAAAGAACGTAAAGAATACGCATTGAAAACAATTGTAAAACCTGGCGACAAAGTATTGCCTTATAAGCATGGTTTCTTTATCACAATAGAAAAAGAAAATGCAATGGAATATGCAGCCAAGTTGCAAGAGCAAAATATTTTCATCCTTCCTATGAAGAATAAATATTTAAGAATTGCAATTTGTTCAATGAATATAACGGAGAAATAATATGGATAAAGTATTAGTTTTAGATTTTGGTGGTCAATATGACCAATTGATTGCACGACGCATTCGTGACATGAAAGTATATGCAGAAATTGCATATTGCGACAAGATTACTCCTGATGAAATCTTAGCAAAAGGCTATAAGGGCATCGTTTTAACAGGTGGTCCAAATAGCGTTTATGATCCTGCTTCCCCACATTATGATAAGAAATTATTAGAATTAGGGATTCCTGTTTTAGGAATTTGTTATGGACATCAATTATTAGCTTATTTAGCTGAAGGCGTTATCGCTTCTGCTGGTAAAGCCGGAGAATATGGCAAAATCAATTTATACGTTGATAATACTAATGTATTATTCTCTGATGTTCCTGAATCATCAATTTGTTGGATGAGCCACAGAGATAGCGTTATTGAACTTCCAAAAGGATTTAAAGTAATTGCTCATACTGATAACTGTGGTATTGCAGCTTATACAGATTCAACAAGAAATTTATTTGGTGTTCAATTCCATCCTGAAGTTACTCATTCAGAATACGGTAATAAAGTTTTAAGCAATTTTATTTTCAATGTTTGTAAATGTAATGGCGATTGGGAAATGGATGATTTCATTGCTTCCAAAATTGCTGAATACAAAAGAGATTTAAAAGGTAAAAAAGTTCTTTTAGCTTTATCAGGAGGCGTAGATAGTTCTGTTGCCGCTGTATTAATGCATAAAGCTATTGGCGATTCTCTTCAATGTGTTTTCGTCGATCATGGTTTATTAAGAAAAGACGAAGGCGACCAAGTTGAAGAAATATTCAAAAATCAATTTGGAATGAACTTCATGAGAGTCAACGCAGAAGATAGATTTTTAGAAAAGCTTAAAGGTGTCTCTGAGCCAGAAAAGAAGAGAAAAATTATCGGCGAAGAATTCATTAGAGTATTCGAAGATGTCGGTAAGGAACTTGGAAAAATGGATTATTTATGCCAAGGCACTATTTATCCTGATGTTGTTGAATCAGGTAAAGGAAATGGTCATACAATTAAATCACACCATAATGTAGGTGGATTACCAAGCGTTATTGATTTTGATGGAATTATTGAACCATTAAGAGATTTATTTAAAGATGAAGTTAGAAAAGTTGGTATTAAATTAGGTATTCCATATGATTTAGTATGGAGACAACCATTCCCTGGACCTGGCTTAGCTGTTAGAGTTCTCGGTGATATCACTAAAGAAAAATTAGATATATTAAAAGATGCAGATGCAATTTTTAGAGAAGAAATTGCTAAAGCAAAATTAGAAAGATGTCCAAACCAATACTTTGCTGTTTTAACTAATGCTAAAACTGTTGGTGTTGTTGGTGATGCTAGAGCATATGGATATACAATTGCTTTAAGAGCAGTATGTACAGATGACTTCATGACAGCAGATTGGACTAGACTTCCATATGATTTACTTGAAGTTGTTTCTTCAAGAATTGCAAACGAAGTTAAGAATGTAAACAGAATTTGTTACGACATAACAAGTAAACCACCAAGCACAATTGAGTGGGAATAACAAGGAGATAATTATGACTAAATATATATTTGTCACAGGCGGAGTTGTATCAGGACTTGGAAAAGGAATTACTGCCGCCTCTTTAGGGCGTTTATTAAAATTGCGTGGTTATAAAGTGACATCACAAAAATTAGATCCTTATTTAAATATTGACCCAGGTACAATGAACCCTGTTCAACACGGTGAAGTTTTCGTCACTGATGATGGAGCAGAAACTGATTTAGACTTAGGCCACTACGAACGTTTTATTAATGAAAACTTAACTAAATACTCAAACCTTACATCAGGTAAAGTATTCTGGAACGTTTTGAATAAGGAAAGAAACGGTGAATATTTAGGCAAAACAGTTCAAATTATTCCTCATGTAACAAACGAAATTAAAGAATTTATTTATAAAAATGTTGAAAGAAGCAATGCTGATATTGCGATTACAGAAATCGGTGGAACTATTGGTGATATTGAATCTCAACCATTTATTGAAGCTATTAGACAATTAGCCATCGAACAAGGTAGACAAAATTGTTCATTCATTCACGTTGTTTTAGTTCCTTATATTTCAGGTTCAGATGAATATAAATCTAAACCAGCTCAACACTCAGTTAAAGAATTACAATCAAATGGTATTCAACCTGATATTATCGT
This sequence comes from Bacilli bacterium, assembly GCA_045600585.1. Classification (GTDB taxonomy): domain Bacteria; phylum Bacillota_I; class Bacilli_A; order RFN20; family CAG-826; genus JAZRYE01. The sequence goes on from JAZRYE010000034.1 coordinate 25,452, forward strand.
TACACGTGCTGATGGAGATTTGGATAAAGAATTAAAAGAAAAGCTTGCGATGTTTACAAGCGTTGAAAAAGATTGCGTTATTGAGAACAAGACAGTTCCTTGTTTATATGAATGCCCTATCATGCTTCATGAAGAAGGATTAGATACAGTCGTTGCTAGAAAATTAGGACTTAAAGGTGATGTTGATTTAACTCCATGGAACAACATGGTTGAAAAAATTCATTCACGTAAAGGTTCAATTAAAATTGCTTTAGTTGGTAAATATGTCAAATTACACGACTCATATTTATCAGTAGTTGAAGCTTTATCGCATGCTTCATATTACGTTGGTAAAAACATCAATATCAAATGGGTTGATAGCGAGAAAGTTACTGATGAAAACGCAGCAACAATCTTTAAAGACTGTAAGGGTATTTGTATCCCAGGTGGATTCGGCTCACGTGGTATTGAAGGTATGATCGCATCAGCTAAATACGCAAGAGAAAATAACATTCCATATTTTGGAATGTGCTTAGGTATGCAAATTGCAGTCATCGAATATGCAAGAGATGTTCTTGAATATAAAGATGCTAATTCGAGTGAATTCAATCCAGAAACAACTCATCCAGTAATTTATTTAATGCCTGATCAAAAAGGCTTGAAAAAAGGCGGAACAATGAGATTAGGTGCATATCCTTGTAAAATCAAAGAAGATACAATCATGTCTAAAGTTTATAAATCTACTGATATTAGTGAACGTCATAGACATAGATATGAATTCAATAATGATTACAAAGAAGAATTCATTAAACATGGCTTAGTTATTTCTGGTACTTCACCTGATGGACATATCGTTGAAACTGTTGAAGTTCCAAATCATCCATTCTATATTGGTGTGCAATTCCATCCAGAATTTAAATCAAGACCAAATAAGCCTCAGCCAATCTTCTATGGATTTGTTGAAGCTTGTAGTAAAATGTAAAAAAAGTTGGGAATCCAAATCCCAACTTTTTATATTCTATAAAGTTATTTCTTCTTTTTTGATTTCAGTTAAACCAATTTTATTTTTGACTTTAGCCAAGAAGCGATCAACTTGCTCTGGACATCTACCAATATATAAAGAAGGTTCCATTAACTTTTTCATTTCTTCTAAAGATAAACCAAATTCTTTATATGTAGATAATTCTTCAAGAAGTAAAGGTTCTTCTCCTTGTTTCATACGAGCAGTTGCCTTCATAGAAGCTTCTCTAATAATCTCATGAACCTTTTGTCTATCTCCACCACGCTTAACAGCTTCCATTAATAAGTTTTCTGTCATAATGAATGGCAAATAATTTTGGACTGATTTAGCAATGATTTTTTCATTTACTACTAAACTACAGGAAATATTAATAACAAGTCTTAAAATAGCATCTACCGCTAAAAAACCTTCAGGTAATGAAATTCTTCTATTAGCAGAATCATCTAATGTACGTTCCATCCATTGTGTTGAAGCAGTAAATGGAGCATTTAAAGCATCAACCATAACATATCTTGCCAATGAACAAATACGTTCACTACGCATTGGGTTACGTTTATAAGCCATCGCCGATGAACCAACTTGTTTTTCTTCAAATGGTTCTTCAACTTGACGATCGTGTTGTAATAGTCTTAAGTCATTTGCAAATTTATATGCACTTTGTGCAATAGAAGATAAAACATTTAATACACGAGAATCGAGTTTTCTTGGATATGTTTGTCCTGCAACATCAAAGCAATCTTTAAAATTAAATTCCTTGCATATAAATGAATTCATTTCATCAACTTTAGAGGAATCATTATTATATAATTCCATAAAGCTCGCTTCTGTTCCCGTAGTACCTCTACAACCAAGAAGTTTCATGTTATCTTTAACAAATTCAAGTTCTTCTAAATCCGTATAAAGATCTTGCATCCATAAAGTGATTCTTTTACCTAAAGATACAAGCTGAGCAGGTTGATAATGTGTATAACCAAGAACTGGTAAAGCTTTATATTTATCCGCTAAAGCAGACAAATTAGCCAAAGCTTGGCAAATCTTATCTTTTAAAAGTTCTAAGCCTTTACGATAAATAATGATGTCAGCGTTATCAGTGACATAGCAACTAGTCGCGCCTAAATGAATGATGCCCTTTGCACTTGGAGCAACTTCACCATAAGCATGAATATGCGCCATAACGTCATGACGAATTTCTTTTTCTTTTTTAGCAATATAATCGTAATCAATATTAGAAATATTAGCTTCCAAATCTTTGATTTGTTCTTCAGTAATGTCTAAACCTAATTTAGATTCTGCTTTTGCTAATGCAATCCAAAGTTTTCTCCAAGTAATGGTACGAGTATCGCTTGAAAACAAATTGAGCATTTCTTTAGATGCATATCTAGATGATAATGGGGATTCGTAATTATCTTTCATTATGAAACCTCCTCTTATTTTGTTCTATAAATGATTTGATTTCTTTCTGGTCCAACAGAGACATAGGAAATGAAACAGCCGATTTGTTTTTCAATATATAAAACATAATCTTGAGCTTCTTTTGGAAGGTCTTCCCATCTTCTTACATTTGTAATATCTTTCTTCCAGCCTGGTAAATATTCAATGACAGGAGTTGATTCATATAATTCAGATGTAACAGGGAAATCTTCACTTTCAACACCGTTTCTTAAGTATTTAACACAAACTGGAATCTTGTCCATATAACTTAAAACATCTAATTTTGTTAATGCAATGTCAGTAGCATTTTGAACTTCAACACCATAACGAGTTGCAACGATATCGATTGGTCCAACTCTTCTAGGTCTACCAGTTTTAGCACCATATTCAAAGCCAGCTTCTCTTAATTTGTCAGCTTCTTCGCCAAACCATTCGCAAACGAATGGGCCTTCGCCAACACAAGTAGAATATGCTTTGACAACACCAACGACTTTACCAATTTGAGCACTGAAGCAACCACTACCGACAGGAGCGTAGCTTGCAAGTGTATTTGAGCTAGTTGTATATGGATAAATACCGAAATCTAAATCTCTTAAAGAACCTAATTGAGCTTCGAATAATACTGTTTTACCAGCTTTTTTTGCTTCTTTTAAATATTTAACAGTATCACAGACGTATGGTTTGATTTTTTCTGCATATTCATCAATCCATGCTTCTAACATTTTCATTGTATATGGTTCAGCACCATAAACTTTTGTGATTGTTAAGTTTTTCCATTCTAAGATGTCTTTTAATTTTTCCATCATTTTTTCTTTGTGGAATAAATCGCCTAACATTACTGTTTTCTTTTGATATTTATCGCTGTAGAAAGGAGCAATACCTTGCTTTGTAGAACCATATTTCTTTCCAGCAAGTCTCTTTTCTTCTAATTCATCTAATAATCTATGCCATGGGAGAAGCATTGAAGCACGAGAAGAAATCTTTAAATTTTCAGGTGTTAATTTAACTCCTTGAGCTTCAACAGCTTGCATTTCTTTCCATAAATTTTCAGGATCTAAAGCAACTCCATTACCTAAAATATTAACAACACCTTTGGTGAAAATTCCTGAAGGTAATAAGTGAAGAGCAAATTTACCATATTCATTAATAACAGTATGGCCAGCATTACCACCACCTTGATATCTAATAACAATATCGTATTGTTGAACAAGAAGATCGACCATACGACCTTTGCCTTCGTCACCCCAGTTAATTCCTACAACAGCAGCATCTTTCATAAAATTAATTCTCCTATCTATAATACTTTTCTATGATTTTTTCCGAAATTTCAATTTTTGTAACACGATTTTCCATCGCACTTCTTTCGATGAGTTTATGTGCCTTTTCTTCCGTGTAATGACATTTTTCCATCAATAACGATTTTGCTTGATAAATTGTTTTTAAATCTTCAATCTTCTTTCTTAAGTTTTCGTTATCTAATTGAGCCATATGCATTCTATTAAATGCAGCCTCAATCATTTTCAAACACCCATATAGCATATCATGACTACAAGGAACTCCAAGAGTAAATATTCCATATTTCTCTAAATTTTCTTCAAATTTGTCAACATAATCCAAATTTGTAAGCATTAGTATTTGATTTGCTTTAACTTCCAAGGAGTCTCGAGCAAAACAAATTGCGTCGTTATCGAAGACCGAAATATCAATAATTAAAAGGTCATAAAAGTGAAAAGCCAATATTCTTCTAGCTTCCATAACACTTTTGACAACATTAATATTTGAAATTCTTAACCTTTCGATATCTTGTCTAATCCATAAAGTGTCATTTATTGATGATGAAACAATAAGAACACTATTCATGGTTAAATTCTTTCAAAAGTTCTTCTTTCTGCAGTCATCTTATCTTCTTGATATTCTTTAGCGAGATCTTTTTTAACCGCTAAAAACATTGATAAGAATTTTTCACCCATAACTTCTTTTACAAATTCACTATTTTCAGCAAGTGAAATTGCTTCATTAAATGAATGAGGCAAGCTGACTTCTTTGAAGTCTTCTAATTTATAATCATTATTAATTCCTTCAAGTCCTGCTCTTAAAATTAATGACATCAAAATATAAATGTTGCAGGAATTGTCCATTGAATTAAATACAAGTTTCTTATTTTCTTCCCATGTTGAGAATGTTGCAAAACAATTAGGTGTCTCTTTTTCAAAACAAATTGATTCAGGAGCATTACATCTTCCTAATCTTTCAAATGAATTAGGTATTGAATTAAAGAATAAAGTTATTTCTCTACTTCTATTCAAAACACCGGCGATAAACTTTTCTCCAATTTCATTTTGGAAAATAGATGAATCATCTTTTAAAACATCTAATGTAATAGATAAATTATTACCCCAAGTATTGTCTAATGGTTTTGGCATAAATGATGCATATAGTCCATTAACTGATGCAATTGCTTTTACAACAGATTTATAGATAACATAGTTATCACATGCTTTTAAAGTACTTGTTGGCTTAAATGAAATTTGATTTTGTCCAGGTCCTTTTTCGTGATAACTTGCAAGTGGAGAAATGCCCATTTCATCTAAAGTTAAACAGATTTCTCTTCTAACATTCTCGCCTTTATCTAATGGAGCGACATCAAAATAACCAGCGTGATCAAATGGCTCTTTAGTAGGAAGAGAATTATCATCACACTTAAATAAGTAGAATTCAGAATTTGTTCCTAAAGAACATCTCAATCCATTTTCTTCTAATAATTTTACTGTTTCTAAAAGTAAACGTCTTGAATCAAAGCTAATTGGTTGATTCCATTTTCCAATAATAAAAGAGAAGAATCTAGCAACTCTACCTTGTTGAGGTCTCCATGGAAGAATGTGTAAAGTTGAAAAATCAGGGACAAGCTTTAATCTTTTATAATCTTTAAAACCTCCACTTTCACCTTCGAATACAACCCCATTACGCATTGTTTCAACAGCATTATCCGCTACAACAGCAACATTCTTTTCTGTGCCATCGAGGTCGATATAACTTAAGCGAATAAACTTAACATTATTATCTTTTATAAAATCTTGAAGCTCATCGAATTCTTTCATATGAATTCCTCCTAGTTCTTAATGTATAGATTTTTATAAGGATTATCGCTACCAGGTTTAACAGATAATATCTACGTTTTACTAGGCTCTCGTAATCCAAATTAAACAGTTCAGAATATTTTCTAACATATTTATTATACTCTTCAGCATTTATAATGCTAACTATCTCATTAACTAAAATTATTCAAGATATCATTTTCTATATTATCAACGGCAATCAAAATCTCGTCAGCATACATCGAAGTTCCAAGAACGTTGACGGAAGTTTTTTAAACATTATCTTAATAAAGATAATAGCTCCAAAAAAGAATATTTATAAAAGAGACTTTTAAAATATCGGTAATTTTTTATCGCGCTGTTCTTGTTTAAATTCAAAGTTAGTTATAAACTAATATCGCAATGAAAATCATTAATAAAGGTGAATTTACCGGAGAAAGAGCTTTATATAATACAGTTGATGCTGAAATATCAGAATCAAGATTTTTTGATGGCGAGTCTCCTTTAAAAGAAAGTAAAAATATAGCCGTGAATAATTGCACATTTGAATGGAAGTATCCACTTTGGTACTGTACAAATGTAAAAGTCAAAAATACAACTTGGTTAGAAACTGCCAGAAGCGGAATTTGGTATACAAATAATATTGAAATAAATGATTGCAATATCATTGCTCCAAAGCAATTTAGAAGATGCTCAAAAATCATTTTAAATAACTGTATCTTCCCAAATGCTTTAGAGACCATGTGGTCTTGTAAAGATATTAAAATAACAAACTGCAAAATATGTGGTGATTATTTTGGAATGAATTCAGAAAATATTTATATTATAAATATAAAATTAGATGGCAACTACTGTTTTGATGGAGGAAAGAATATTGAAATCCATAATTCAGTATTAAATAGTAAAGATAGTTTTTGGAACTGTGAAAATGTTGTCGTCTATGATTCAAAAATAATTGGTGAATATATCGGATGGAATTCTAAAAATATAACATTAATAAATTGCACGATCGAATCAGATCAAGGCTTTTGTTATATCAAAAATCTCAAACTTAAAAATTGCAAATTAATTAACACTACTCTTTGTTTTGAATTATGTGAGAACATCGATGCTGAAATTGATTCTACAATCGATTCTGTTAAAAATCCAATATCCGGAAGAATTGTTGCAAAAGGAATCAAAGAATTAATTCTTGATGAAAAATATATAGATAAGAACAAGACAATTATTGAGGTAAAAGAATAATGTTTAATTTTGATAATTTGCCGAATAGGAGAAATACAAATTCAGTTAAATGGGATGTTAAAGAAAATGAACTTCCCATGTTTATAGCTGATATGGATTTCGAAACTTGTCCATATGTTAAAGAAGAAGTAGAAAAAATCGCGAAGCTTGGAGCTTATGGATATTCAACTTTGCCAGATGAGTATTATGAAGCAATATCATCCTGGTGGCTTAGAAGACATAAAGTCAAATTTGAAAAAGAACACATTATATTTACTACTGGAGTTATATCAGCAATTTCATCTATTGTTAGAAGATTAACTCATCCTGGAGACTATGTTCTTTTACAGGGACCTATTTATAATACTTTCTTCAATTCTATCGAAAATAACGGATGTCATATCTTATTTTCAGATTTGGTTAAGAATAATAATTCTTATGAAATTAACTGGGCTGATTTAGAAGAAAAAATGAGCAATTATAAATGCCGTCTTATGATTCTATGTAATCCTCATAATCCAATTGGCAAAATATGGAGTGAAAAAGAATTGGAAAAAATCGGTGAGCTCGCATATAAACACAATGTTATTGTTCTTGCTGATGAAATACATTGTGATTTAGTTGATCCTGGAAAAGAATATGTCCCTTTTGCTAGAGTTAACGAATTAAATAAACAAATATCTATTACCGCTGTATCGCCAAGTAAAACATTTAATACAGCTGGGCTTCAATCAGCATGTGTCATTATTCCAAATCAAGGCATTAGAGAAAATGTTTATAGAGGATTAAATAATGATGAAGTTGCGGAGCCAAACTGCTTTGCAGTTGCTGCAACAATTGCGGCCTTCACTAAAGGTGATCAATGGGTTGACGAATTAAATAGATATATTTATCAAAACAAATGTTATCTAAGAGACTTTATAGAAAAAGAAATACCAGAAATATCTGTTCTACCAAGCGAAGCTACTTATCTTCTTTGGATTGATATATCAAAGTTAACAAACGATTCAGAAAAATTTTGTTCTGAATTAAGAAATAAAGAAGGACTAATTGTTAACGCTGGAAATCATTATAAAGGTGATGGAGAAGCATATTTCAGAATCAATGTTTCAACAAACTTACAAAATGTAAAAGATGCTTGTCAAAGACTTAAAAGATTTGTTAAAACTTTATAAAAAATCGCACGATTTGTGCGATTCTTTTTTAGTTTAAATAAAACTATTAATTTCTTTTAATTTCGATTAAGCACTTAATAAGTGCAACAAAAGGAATAATAATATTGCAAGCTGAATAAATTAATGCAGTCGCATTTACGCTTGCTGTATAATCAACTGCTAATAAAGCAAAATCAGCTAAGTTTGGTGCTTGAGGATCGAGATTATACGCTAAACAATATAGGCCAACAGTCAACACGCCAATGCATAAACCAACAATAGAAGGAATTAAATTAACCTTGTGATTTTCAGCTTTTAGTTCATTATAGTAAAATTCCCACCACAAATAATATATCGTTGGTAATACAAACATGATTACTAACATGATTGAGAAAAATACATGTCCATGAATCCAGTCGATATAAACTGGAGAAAAAATGAAAGCAGCTAATCCATATAATGCAGCAAGTGCCCAAATTGTTTCGAAAATAGGACGTAACGCTCTTAATTTGCCTTTTGTAGAAGGCGCTCTATTTACTCCAACATACGGATGTTTTTCTTCAAACTTTTTAACATAGAGAATTGATATTGTTGCAAAACCAATAATTAAAAGTGAGAAAATAATTGCATCTAATGGATATAAATATGATGGATAACCATCAATTAAGCTATCATATTTTCCTAAGATAAAGAATATGAGAATCAAAACAATTGTTAATCCTGCTATAGCAATGGCGGAGATTGAGTTTCTCATAAGCATTTTATCTTTTATATCTTTAGAAACATTCCTACGGAAGTTATGAGCTGAAACAAGTAAATTAAATGTAGCAATTAAGATTAGTAAGATGGGTGATGATCTAATAAAATCTCTAATAGCACATTCTGGGCTACCAGATACAATAGAGCCAACAACATTACAAATTAAATAGATAAAGTTGAACATGCAGAATGCACAGCAAATATACAAAAAGGCAACAACTAAAGTAACAATAAGTGACTGGGTTTTTGCTTTTTTATCGCATCCAGAACTTACAAATAAATCTTTGTTAAATAAATCTTTTATCATTTGTAATCCACCCATCTAACAAAATCGCCAGATTCCCTTTCGTTAAGATATAAATGCGTTAAATCAAATGTTTGATCATCTTTTAATGTAATCAAAGAAGCACCAACTAAATCAAAACTTTCAGTAATTCCATTTTTATCTAATGTTGCTTTAATGGCAGGATCGTTAGAATTAACATCAATTTTACCATAGTATAATTCGGTTCCTGTCTTAACACCTAGGCCAACAGTTACTCCGTCAATTTCAACAGTCCAGTCATTAGCATGAGCATGGCCCATGAAGCAACCTTTTAGATTATTTGCTTTAGCAACTTCAAAGAAATTTGATGGAACTTCACTTTCAGCAAAGTCTTCAAGTTTAAAGTAATTGTTATAATTTGTTGCACCATTTTGAACTTGCTCCCAAGTTAAAATGTTTTCTTGTTGAGGAATATGATAATAAGCAACTACTGGAACGGAAGAGCCAACTCTATCATGTTCTTTTTTCCACCAATCAGTTTGTTCTTCTCGAATATAATCGTAAGTTTTAAAGAACTGAGTAACATTATCTGAATAAGAAGCTCCACTATCTAAATTGGCAATTTGCCATTTAGTGGCACTGGAATCGGTTCCATCTTCAGTTAAATTAATTACAAAATTACTTCTTCCATATAAATCATCATTATCTGGTTCAATATAAATTGAATTCTTAGCTTTTCTAAATTGATCGCTAAGCCAATTTGGATTGTATTTACCTTGTCTATCATGGTTACCCCAAATTGTTGCGTAAGGAATATCTAAAGATTCAAAGAATGATATAAATTCTTTAACGTATCTAGAATTAGACAACATGAAAGAATCGCCAGTAATTTCAATTAAATCGATTTTTTCACCTGTCTCACTTAATTTTCTCTTTGTTTCATCAATGACTTTTTGAAGATATTTTTTGCATCTTCCTCCAGGTGTATTGATGTTCCAATGGATATCAGTAAGCTGAAGAATATTGAATTTATTATGATATTTCATCGTAAAAGCATAATCTTCAAGGTGCTCAGAATAATGAGTAACTTCTCCACAACTTGTTAGAGAAATTGCCATTATTGGAAGCAATGAAAATAAATATTTTCTTTTCATAACTACCTCTCTTTCTAAATACATATTAGTACTTTATATAATAAAATCAAAACGACCAAGTCAAATAGATTACATTAAACTTTATATGTCTAGTATTTTAATGATTTTAAATATTGCTTATGTTCATCTGTTACACGATATGATTCATTGGCTTTTTGAATAGTTTTATTATGAATCCATCGAGACAATAATTTATTTTCGATAATCTTTATAGTTGGCTCATATTGCTTTGCCAATGCTGTTGCATAATACCAAGCAATAGCCATATTAATGTAATATTCATCAGAATTTATTGGGATGAGTAAGTTCAAATATTCTTCTTTAAAGGCATCATCTAAATAAAAATCCATCAAACATGTCGTACCAAATCTAATAATATAAGTATCGTTAGATTTTAGCCAAATTTTAATCTCGCTAATGAGCTTATCCAAATTCTTTTTAAAAACCTTTGGAGCAAAAGTATCAGATACCGCCCAGTTATCAACATAAGGCAAAAATCTTTTTGTTTCTATTAAAGCTAAATCATAATTCTTAATTTGTTGAATAATAAACCCATGAAGAAGATTTTCTTCAAAGTATTTATGAGGAAGTTCATTAAGAAAAGATTCATACTGATTATTTTTAAATATCTCCTTAGCAAGTTTTCTAAGAAAAGGCACTTTAATTCCAAGAATTTTACTTTTATCGACATTTGGTACAATCTTTGCACTAAAATCTCTTGAGCTATCATCACGATATTGTTCTAATGTTTCTCTAATTGTCATTTTCAATCACCACTGTAGCAAGTGATCCTTTCGCTAAATTTAATTCATTTAAAGAATAAATTGATTTAATCTTCATAAAGTCATTATAAATCAATGCAAAGAAAAAGACCACTTAAGTGGTCTATTAATAAATGTTTTTGTTAGTCAGATGTAACTCTTAACCACATGTCTTCAACTTTCGAAGTTTGAGAACCGAAGTCTCTCATAATGCAGCATTTCTTGATTTGAGTTTCGCTTGGGTATTGAGCGTCAAATTGTCTTCCTCTTTCAGCGCTTGGAACAGCAATAATTGCTTCTCCATCAATTGTATCGCCAAAGAAGTAAGATAAATCGACTTCGTCATAATCATCGCCTTCTTCTGCACTATACCATTCATTTGCAAGTTCCCACATAGCTTCACCTGCAACTGCAGAAGTATAGCCAACTGAATCCATTGATAAGTATGCAATTTCAGGATCGGAAATAAAATTAACAAATTCTTCTGCCAATTCAACGTTAGCGCCTTTTGGCATGCACCAGCCATCGAACCAAATATTGCTGCCTTCTTCAGGTAATGAATAATTTAATCTCTTATGTGCAGTAGACTCTTCTGCGTTATCCATTGAATAAACGGAGTCGCCTGACCAAGCTAAGTTAGCGTGATATGTTCCTCTAACAATTTCATCTTTGCCTTCATCGATTTCAAAACCATAAATTGTAGATTTTTTTGCTTCTTTTAAGCTAGCTTCGACTAAAGCGATAGTTGCATCATCGCATCTATTAAATATAGATGTTAATTTTTCTGTATATTCTGGGTCATTTTCATCTAGTGCAGCAATTTCATCTTTATAAACATGGAATATAGCAGCAACGTATGTATCTCTCATTGAATCTTTTAAAGAGAATTGTAATTTATATTTTGCATCTTTGTTCCATAAGCATTCCCAAGTGCCAACTTCTTCACTTGTGAAATATGATGGGTCATATGTGAATCCCATTGTTCCCCAGAAATATGGAACAGCATAACTTAAGAATGATTTGCCATCTTGTAACTTTGCTTGTTGGAATCTTGTTTTGATAAATGGAGAACCATTTTCAGCCCAATTAGATAATGATTCACCATATTCACCAGTTTCATCATTATATGAGAATGTCTCAAGCATACCTTCATTTGCCATTTTTTGAATCATATAATCAGATGGGCAAATTAAGTCAGGAGAAATAGAACCCAATTCAATTTGTTGAAACATTTCTTCATTAGTAGAGAAGCATTGATAGTCAACTTTAAGAACTAAACCAGTTTTTTCTTTATAATATTTTTCAAAGAGTTGAACAACACCATCATCGACAATGTTGCCGATATCATCAGTGCCTTCATAAATGTAATCTTCCCAGTTATAAACAACTAATTTAACATCATACTTTTCTCCACATCCTGTCAATGAACCAAGAGCTAGAATTGGGAGAGCTAAAGCGGCAATTTTTCTTGTTTTCATAAATGAATCTCCTTTTTTATTTTTTTAATTTGTTATATTTTAGATGATCTAAGTGATGCTTAACATAAACAAAGACCATAATAACCAAAATTGTGATGAACAAAATGGCAGTAAAAGCACGGAATTGTGTTGGTAGTCCTTTTTTAGCAGAAGCACTATCAACATATGTTGAAATAGTTTCGAAACCACCTTTTGTTGGTTTAGTAAACGCTGTGATAACATAGTCATCTAAAGACAAAGTAACAGAAAGCATAAATCCAGATAAGATGCCTGGAACAATATCAGGAAGAATGACTTTCCAAAGGGCTTGTGTTTGAGTTGCGCCTAAATCCATAGCAGCTTCATATAAAGACGGATCCATTTGTTCGAGTTTTGGAGATACAGCCATTACAACATATGGAATTGAGAAAACAACATGTCCAATTATTAATGTCACCATACTTCTTTGCAAGCCAAACACTTTAGAGAAGAAAGCAAACAAAATGGCAAGAGAAACAGCAGTAACAATTTCAGCATTAACGACAGGAATTTGTGTTACAAAATCCAAAGTGTTCTTCATCCATTTCTTTCGTAAATAAAACATACCAATTGAACCTAATGTGCCAAGAATAGTTGAAATTGCTGCAGATATCGCAGCAACAACAACAGTATTTTTAGCAGCTGACCAGATCTTTTTTGCATAGTCATTAGATGAATTAAATAAAGTTTGGTAATTTTGAAAAGAAAAGCCACTCCAAACACCAGTTGTTGGATTTGTTGTAAATGAATAAACAGTAATATAAATCAAAGGAGCATACATGATCAATAAAACAAAGATAATGAAGCATCTAGCAATGATTTTACCTGTCGTTGATAATCTTCTTTTTTTAGCAAGGGCTTTGTTAACTTGCTCAGCAGTTAATGTTGATGTATCCATTACCATAAGCCCTCCTTTTTCTTAGCATCTTTACTTTCAAATGATTTTTGAACAAGAATTGAAATTCCGATAATTAATAACATAACAAGAGAAAGGACAGAACCAATATGGTTCGAAATACTTGTGGTTCTAGTTCCAAAATAATTTTGAATAATATTGCCGATAATCTTCTTGGTGTTTTCACTCATTTTGTTAGCAATGACATAAGATGACATTGTTGGCATAAAGGTCATTAAAACTGCAGAAACAATGCCAGGAATTGTCATAGGAATAATTGTTTTTGTAAATACTTGGAATGGATTTGCACCCAAATCAGCAGCGGCTTCAATTTGATTCTTGTCCATTTTTAGCATCTGATTATGGATTGGTAAAATTGCGAATGGCAAATAGTCATAAACCATACCAATAATAATAGATACATAAGGATGCTTAGCTGTGATATTCCATCCAAACATTGAGTTAGTCATACCATTTAACAAAGCTTTTAAACCGACAGTACGAATAACAAAGTTAATCCACATTGGGAATAAGAATGCGTAAACAACAATTTTATTTGTGTTTATCTTTTTATTTGTTAACAAATAAGCAATTGGATATGCAATTAAAATGCAGAAGAAAGTAGTAAAGAATGCAACGACAAATGTCATTCCGATAATTCTCCAGTTTTCTTCACTTGTAAAAACAGTTTTCCAGTTTTGAAGTGAGAAATGATTATCACCATCAGTGAATGCGTAGAAGACAACCAAAAATAAAGGTATGACAACAAATAATGCCATAAAAACTGTGTATGGCATGCATAAACTACCTCTAAAATTGAATCTTCTCTTTTTAACGGTTGCCATTATTTTTTACTTCCTTTACGTGATAAATGAATCATTGAATTGTCAATGACAACGGAAACAGTATCATTTTCATTCCATAAATCAGGAGTTTCTAAAATAAAGTCTTCTTCATCAGGAGTTCTGACAATGATTTGATAACGGTCACCTAAATAAATCATGGAGATAATATTACCGTGAATTTCACTTGCTTCTGGATCATCAGAAATAGTAATTCCATCAAAAGGAACTTCAACTTCAATATTAATGCCATCAACGGAAATTTCTTGTCCTTTATCATCAACAAGAATTCCATCTTCATTAATAGAAGAATCAGGGAATAATGGAGTAATATCTAAATCAAATATTTGATCAGCAAATTCAATCTTATAATCAGAAGTGATGTAGCCGTCATAGAAATTTGATGTGAATGGCTTTTTCATAATTTGAATATTGACTGGATCAGCTGATAAGCCAACCTCCATTCCTTCATTTAATTCATCAGTGGATTGAACAATAACTTCAGCTTTACCAACATTTAAAATGTATTCATAATGCATACCCTTAAAAATTTTGGAATTAATAATTCCATCAACAACTCCACTACCTTTAGGAGAGATTTTGATATCTTCAGGTCTAACAACGACATCAACTTTTTCATTTGCTTCAAACTTACCTTCATCAGCAGGATCACTGTTCCAATATTTATTTAAGAATCTGATCTTGTTGCCTTTAGAGGTTGTACCAGTATAAATATTTGACTCGCCAATAAAGTCAGCGACAAATGCGTTGTTTGGCTCATCATAAATCTCTTTTGGCTTACCAACTTGTTGGATTTCACCATCGTTCATAACGACAATTGTGTCAGACATAGTCAAAGCTTCTTCTTGGTCATGAGTAACATAAATGAATGTAATGCCAATCTTTTTGTGCATTTCTTTAAGTTCAAGTTGCATTTCTTTTCTCATTTTGAGATCTAATGCACCCAATGGCTCATCTAAAAGAAGAATTTCAGGTTCATTAACAATTGCTCTAGCGATAGCGATTCTTTGTTGTTGGCCGCCTGAAAGAGTAGCAATGTTTCTCTTTTCAAATCCTTCAAGGTCAACAATTTTTAAGGCTTTTTTGACTTTTTCAGCAATTTCGGCTCTAGTATATTTTCTAAATTTAGTAACTACATTGCCGTTTTTATCTGTCACTTCATAAGGAATTTTCTTAAGTTTTAAGCCGAAAGCAATGTTGTTAAATATATTTAAATGTGCGAATAAAGCATATCTTTGGAATACAGTATTAATTGGTCTTTTATATGGAGGGAGTAATGAAATATCTCTACCATTTAAAAGAATTTCACCAGAAGTAGGTAATTCAAATCCTGCAATCATTCTTAAAGTTGTGGTTTTACCACAGCCAGAAGGTCCAAGGAAAGTAACAAACTCTCCCTTCTTAATATTTAAATTAAAATGTTCAACTGCATAAGTGTCACTATCAGAGAATTTTTTTGAAACATCGCGTAATTCAATGATGTAAGGTGATTCATTAACACTGTTTTCCATACTAACCACTCCTTGTCATAAAAGAAAAAGATACAAACTTTTTCAATTAATTAGTTTGTACCTTGAGAAAATAAATTTGGTTGATTAGATAATCGGACTTTAGAAAAAATCCTCTAATCTTTGGGAGTCTATATAGTAAATACTTACTTTTACTACTCTTATTAATGTTTCACAAGGTACGGGAGACTTTCACTCCAAGCATAAGCTTATAAAATAATAACAAGATATCACTATCTCTAATTCGGCATTTGACCTAGCTGTCCGGTGCTTTGGTCCTTCTACTTTGATAAATAGATTGGGTCAAGGTTTTGTAACGCATTTCACGCTACTAGAATTAGGTGTGATTGTAGTCCCAAAAATCCGACTACTTTTTCACGACAAATATAATAATATTAATAAGATAAAAAATGCAATAAAAAATATGCGAAATTTTATTGTAAAAATAACACTTTCTTTTTTATGTAATTTTTTGATTAATTTTTAAAGACAAAAATTGCCTATATTTAAGAAGCTAATTGTAACTACCATTCTCCATAATAAAGAACTGTAGCGCCACTATTAATTAAACGGGTTAAATATGAGAAATTACTAATATGGCCATATGATTCATACTCGCCTTCATAATAGCCATTATAGGATGTATAGCATTTAAATATATAGCCTGATAAATCTAAGTTATAGTAACGGTGATAATATTCTTCTTGGAATTTAGTAATTGGAGTTCCATTAATAGATGCAGGAATGATATATTCTTTTTTCTCGTTATAAGTAAGATCAATTGAGTCAAAAGTTACATCAAGTGAACCTTCGTAATAGTCAAAACCATTTATTGAATATTTATGTTCTTGATATAAATCATACTCATAATTTGTAACATCAAAATAGTCATCTACAACAATTTTTGTATTTCCAATATTACTTATAGTAATATAACAAATTTCATCATGATTAAATTCGCTGTGATAATAATGAGATCTATTTTCTAATGTAAATGTATTGTTTTCTTCATCAATATGGAATGTACCAAATGAAGTAACATAGCCGCCTTGTTGGCCATTTTCAAATCCACCATCGCTGGATTCATTTAATAAAGAAATAGCTTTTAAACCAAATTTACCAATAATATTTTCATGATAACTAGAAGCAGGAGTCTTATAGTATGAATATGAATCAATAATGCCTTCATTAAATTCATTCTCCAAAACTTCATCTCCAACTATTTTGTAATGGTTATAAGTTGTTTCGATACCATAGCCTCCGACAGCACGTTCTTCTCTAGAATCATAAATAGAAAAGGCTTCATTTTCAGTTACATATGTTTTGTAAATAGATGATTCTGTATATTTTGTTGTACCATCTGGATAAAAATATTCATCTGCAACCTGTTCAGTAATAGTAAAATTACCATTTAAAATCGCGGTTCTAAGCTCTTGATATTTAAGACTATTTGTAATTCTAAAAGAATTCTTAGAAGGATCTATTGTTCCAACAGAGTCTACTACCTTGATAGTTGCCGAAGCAGTAGAAGGCTGATAATTATATTTATCACATTTCAATACTACTTTAGCTGTATGTGTTCCAACGGTTTTGACTCTAAAATCACTTTCTTCAACCTTTTTATTATCAACATAGAATTCCATTTCTAAATAACTCTTTACTCCATACGTTAATTCTGGAAGAGAATATGAAATTAATTGATTCATTCCATTATAAATAAGTGTTCTATTTTCTAGGATTGCTTCAGGTAAAATTTTAGCAATTACCATGCTCGCAGTTAAAGTTAATGTTTTGTATCCGGCCGCAGATATAGTAGCCGTTACATTATAAGTTCCAAGTTCTCGTTGATTATTGTTTCTATAAGTTACAGTTGCAAAGTCTGGTGCCCCATCGACATAAATACTATGATACTCGCCGTCGTATGGAATAGTTTGATTCTTAAAAGTGATATTTTTAAATGTTCTTTCAGTTATAGACATATAAGCATTTAAGACTTTTGTATGATAATTTTCAGCCTCGATTGTTGCTGTTACTAAATAACGTCCTACATCTTTCTGATTATTATTTTTATATGTAATAGTTGCAAAGTCTGGTGCGCCTTCGACATAAATACTATGATATCCCCCATCATATTCATAAGTCTGATCTACAAATGTAATATTTGAAAAATCAGCCTTATTATCAAAGATAGTTAATGTCGCAGATAAAGTTAAATCATTATAATTATCCGCAGAAATAAATGCGTAAACCGTGTAAACGCCTACATCTTTTTTGTCGTTGCCACTATAGGAGACAGTTGCAAAATCCGGAACATTATTGCAATAAATGCTATGATAATTACCATCATATTCAAAAGAAGAATCAGCAAAAGAGATTCCTTCGAAATTCTTAATTGAGTTGATCTCGCTATAATTCGCACCACCACAAGAAGATAGAGATAATGGAGTGCAAATTAATCCGAGCAATAGAACGCTATTTGAATATTTTTTCATAGCTATTTACCTTTTTTATTTATGAAATGGGCATCTATTCTTAATACACTGCATATTTAAAGAAGAATATTCACACTCAATTTCAGGTATTTTGATATCAAGTTTATATATATCATTAGCGAAAGAAATAGCTTCCGAAATTGATAAGAACGCATTTCTTTTGCAACATCTAGGGCCACCAATTTCGCTCATTTGTTCTATCACTTTAGCAGTAAATTTCATGTGGTTTGAATAATCAATAGTATTAGATAATGGTCCAGTTCCATCTAAGATAGAGAATGCAGCACCTAATGATGCAACGGAACCACATACACCCCAATGACCGCACATAGCGCCAGGCATTTTAATAGATCTCTTTTGTAATTCTTCTAACGCAGATTCTAAATTAAAATCTAATCCGTTATTATGCAAAGCGGTCAAAAACGCTCCTCCATCAATAAAATGGTGTTCAGGTCCATGTATGCTAATAAAGTCATGGTTCATGATAGTTTTAGCAAGTTTAATTGGATTTTTTTCTTTGCTTTCTAATAAAATTTGCTTAATCAAGATATATTTTTCTTCAAGCGTATAAGAATTCATATTTATAATTTATCACTTTTGAATAAAAAAGGCACTCCTTAAAGGAATGCCATAATTCTAATTTTGATTACTTACTAATTGATTTAATTAATAAATCATTGAGTTTTTTAACAAAATCAGAGCGATTTTTAATTTCTCGTCCTTCTAAAAGCATAGCTTCATCGAATAAAATTGATGCATATTCTTTGACTAATTTGTCATCTGACTGAATAGAAGAAAAGGCTTTAAATAAATCATGATTAGGATTAATCTCTAAAACTTTTTGAGCTTTAACTGTTTCTTCATTGCCTGGTTGTTCATTAAGTGTTTTTTCCATTTCTAATGACATACCATCTTTAGTAGAAAGACAGATAGGTGAATCAACTAATTTATTTGAAATAACAACATCATCAACATCTTCTTTTAAAGAGTCTTTAAGTGTATCTAATAAGCGCTTGTTGTCCGCATTAATTGTTTCAATCTTTTCTTTCTCTTCTTTAGATAAATCGTCATCTGTTTGCTCGGAGATAGATTTGAACTCAACTTTATCATATTCACGCATCATCATGATAGCGAATTCATCGATTTTTCTATCGAGTAATAATACGTCCTTCCCAGATTTACGATATTTTTCAATTTGAGGAAGCATCTTGATTAAATCAAGATTTTCGCCTGATACATAATAAATATATTTTTGATCTTTATCTTTATTATCAACATATTCTTTTAATGAAATATATTTATCTTCGTTTTTTAAAGAATGGAATACTAATAAGTCTTGTAACAATTCTTTCTTAAATCCATAAGTTGAATAAACTCCGAACTTAATATGTTCACCAAAAGCTTCCCAGAATTTTAGATATTTATCAAAATCTGTTTTCTTCAAATCTTTAAGTTTGTCGACAATTTTCTTTTCAATATTGTCAGCAATTTTGCTCATTACAGGTGTTTGTTGAAGCATTTCACGAGAAATATTTAAATTGAATGCTTCAGAATCAACCAATCCTCTAACAAATTTGAGATAATCTGGAACTAATTCTGGACATTTATCTTCGATAAAAATTCCTTTTGAATAGAGTTGTAGACCTTTTTCATAAGTATCACTATAAAGGTTATAAGGGGCATGACTTGGAATATAAAGTAAAGCATCATAAGTTAATGAACCGTCAACCTTTACAAATAAATTAATCAAAGGTTCCTCATAATCATTAAATTTATCTTTATAGAAATTAACTAATTCTTCATCTTTAACTTCGCTTTTGTTCTTTTTCCATAATGGAATCATAGAGTTAAGAGTTTTATCTTCAAAAGTATCTATTGTTTCATTTTCGATTTCTTTTCCATCTTTATCCAATTTTGGTTTAGAAACTTTTGTCATCATTTTGATAGGATAACGAACATAGTCACTATATTTTTTAATTAATGATTTAATTTCATATTCTTCTAAAAAGTTATCAAAGTTTTCTTCTTTATCGCCTTTTTTAAAATAGAGGGTTATTGTTGTGCCATGTTCTTCTTTCTCGGCATCTTCAATACTATATGAATCAACACCTTCAGAAGAGAATAAATATGCACTACCATCATACTTTTTAGTCAATACATCAACTTTATCAGCAACCATAAATGCACTATAGAAGCCAACACCGAATTGTCCGATAATATTAAGATCTTGCTTTTCTTTTGCTTCTTTCAATTTTGAAGCAAAGTCTTTACTACCACTTTTTGCAATAGTACCTAAATTGTTGCAAAGATCGTCTTTTGACATGCCAATACCATTATCAGAAATAGATATTGTTCTTTTTTTCTTATTAATATCTAATCTAATTTCTCCATTAACAGGAGGAATTTTTCCTTCGCTAGTTAATGAAACATAACGATATTTATCGATTGCATCGCTAGCATTTGACACAAGCTCTCTTAAAAATATTTCTTTATTTGAATAAATAGAGTTAATCATCAAATTAAGTAGCTCTTTACTTTCAGTTTGAAATTCTTTAATTTCTTTCATTTTTAATACTCCTTTTCATAATTTCAATTGAAATCATGTAATTCTATTTTAGTTCAAATTAGCAGTCTGTCAAGTAGAGTGCTAATTTTATTTTAACAATATGATTTATACAAAGTATAATTTTAATGAATGATTCAATGTCAAAAATATTAATAATCCACTGGATTATCAAAAAACGAATTAATAATTTTATTTTTATTCATTAGCAAGTATAATTCTTGATGTATGCTATATAATTCTTATTTTTTATTATCTTTGGCTGCACTCGCACCAGCTGGTGTAGCGGTTCTATTATTTATAATCGAAAAGTACACAAAATTCGGTAAACTCAATTATTGGATTAAGCAAACTATTTTTGGAATTGCGTTTGGATTTCTTGCAATATTAGGAACACATTTTGGTATCGAATTTAACGGTTCATTAGCAAATGTAAGAGATGCGTCTGTTATTATTGGTGGCCTTGTCTTTGGTTGGCCAGCTGGCATCATTGCAGGTTTAGTTGGCGGTATTGAAAGATATTTTGGTGTATACTGGTTTAATATTGGATCATTTACACAGATTGCATGTTCGGTTTCCACTATAATTGCTGGTTTAGCTTCTGCTGCATTAAGAAAATTTATGTTCGAGGACAAAAGATGTGGAATGTATGCTGGAACATTTTTGGCTTTCGTAATTGAAGTATTTCACCTTTTAATGGTTTTCATTACCAATAATAATGATTATGTAAACGCATATATTGTCATTCACTCATGCACGCGACCAATGCTATTAGGTAATTCATTGTCAGTTTTTATCGCCATATTATTAGTAAGAATATTAGATAAAGGCAAAAATGCATTTGAAAAAATTGACTTTAAATCTTTAGCTCGTAGATTTCAATGTTATTTAACTATATTAATTTTTGTTGCTTTTGTATTATCAACTGCATTTTTGTTTGTATTTGAAAACAATACTGCAAATGCAGCAATGTCAGGTAAAACTGATATAGTTCCTGGAACAGGAATAACCGAAGCCATTTTGCTTCGTAATATCCAACTTTATATTAATACATTTTTAGAAATTGTGATTTTCGGACTAATTTACATATTGCTATATTTCTTAGTTAAGAAACTAGTAACTGACAAATTAGAAAGAACTAACGAATCTTTAAAAATTATTACAGATGGCAATTTAGACGAAGTTGTGAAACCAAGCAAAATTACAGAATTCAATAATTTATCGGATGGTATCAATCACACCGTTACAGCCTTAAAAGGATATATCGATGAAAAGAATAAAAGAATGCAAGAGGAATTAGCGTTTGCAAAAGCTATTCAAACGAACGTCTTACCAAGCACCTTCCCTGCATTTCCTAACCGCCACGAATTTGATGTTTATGCAACAATGCATACCGCAAAAGAAGTAGGTGGAGATTTCTATGATTTCTATTTCTCAGACGCAAACAAATTCAACTTCACTATCGCAGATGTTTCAGGCAAAGGCATACCTGCTAGTTTATTTATGATGAGAGCAAAGCAAGAATTAAAGTCTTTAACTCAAACAAATTTGCCAATTAATAAAGTATTTGAAAAGGCAAATAATAATTTAAATGAAGGCAATGATGCAGGAATGTTTGTTACTACTTGGGAAGCATCAATTGACTTAGAGTCAGGAGAATTATCCTATGTAAATGGCGGCCATAATTTCCCACTAATCAAAAGAGCCAATGGCAAATTTGAATATCTAAGATGTAAACCTAATATGGTTTTAGCTGTAATGGAAGGCTTGCCTTATCGCAAAAATGATTTGCAGTTAGAAAAAGGCGATATCATTTTCTTATATACAGACGGAGTTACAGAAGCGGTTAATAAAAAACTTGATCAATTCTCAGAAGATAGATTATTAAATGCTTTGAATTCTAAAGAATTTAGTTCATGTAAAGAAATTTGTGAACGAGTATATGAAGTACTAATTAATTTCGTTGACGGAGCAGAGCAATTCGACGACATAACAATGTTGGCATTCAAATATAACGGAAAAGAGTAGAAAGGCATATGCCTTTCTTTTTTATAAAAGCCCAATTAAAAATCATAATAAACAAAGAACAAAATCGAAATAAATTTCGACTATAACTCGGATTAATTCTCCGAGTTTTATAATATATGTATGTTTAGAAACTCTGACTTAAGAATAAATAGATATTTCATGCAGTTTAAAGACGATATTAACGAAGCGAAAAAACACGGAAAAGAAGTATTTTATAATGAAGTTAGAAAGAAAAATAATTGTTATTATGCTAGAAAATTACAAGGTGATGTTTATATCAAAGATATCTTTGTTAGGTATTGG
>JAZRYE010000035.1:0-58256 GCA_045600585.1 Bacilli bacterium
CCTAGGCAGTTAGTATTATATGCTTAACTAACTTTTCTATCAAGAACTAATCTTTTGCCTTAATAATATTTAATGGCTTAATCCTTCTAGTAATCAATAATGGAATTAATGCAGCAATGACTGTAACTCCTAAAATAAGGGCTATATCAAGAAGGAAAATTTCAATATTGAAATTAATTATTGTTATGCTTCTTACCGCGGCAGTTCCAGAATAGGCTTCAAATGATTTAATAAGAATATTATTTGCAACCTTTTTAAAGATGAATAGACCACCTGTATAAAGGATAGATGTAATCAAACCCATAAGAAGGATTTGATAAATAAATATCTTAGTAAGATCGCCGCTAGAAGCACCAAGGGCTTTTAAAATACCTATATCTTTCTTTCTTCTATTAACCGTGCTAATAGCATAGCTAGAAATAACAAATAATGACGCTAAACAGAGCAATAAAGAAACTAAAGTATAGAAATCAGTAAAGACGCCCACTACATCTGATACTTCTGTAGCAACATGGATATATTTACTAGTCGCAACAAAAGGAACATCAGATAAAGGCAAATAAGCTGAACCTGCTGTAGAAGTATCATCTAAATAATAAGCGTATTCAATCATGTCGTTTTTTCTTAAAAGTTCAAACAAATCTTTACTAAAGTAAATTTGATGATTTGTATCTTCATGAATCGTCAAAAGAACATTGGTTTTAAAGCGAGGTTCTCCATCAAGCATGTCACTAGGAGCAAATTTCTCTAAGGTAAGATCATTTAATGCTCCTGAGAGTCTAATTGCCGCCATCTTTAAGACTGCTTCACTATAGGTAAGTTGTTCGCCTATCATTGATCCGAAATATTCATAAGAGACAGAAATTGTCATCTTGCTATTAATACTATCACTATAAAATCCATATCCTGTTGAATAAGAATACGTAAGTTCTTCATCATCTGGTACATAAATTTTTGACCAGTCAAAACGAGCAATGTTACGACACAAAGGACTTCTACTAACTTCTATGAAATTAGGATTGAATGTATAAGCGATATCTAAATAATTTTTAGCTTCTTCTATGAAATTTAAATATATTTCAGAAGTGACAATTCTCTTATAATCGCGATGTTTTGTGTCATCAAGCATAGCAAGATAGTCATCAATCAAATCTTTATATCTTTCTGCGTAGCCAGTTTTAATAATGCCGTTAATATAAGCAAAACAAGTTGGAGAATAAATTGAATCATTATAATATTCGCCTAATAAATCATCATAAGTTTTAAATTTGTCATCGCGGAAATGAAGAATTGAATCAGCGACATAATCTGTAATATAAATGCCATAATCTTTTTCTTCCCCTTTCGCGGCAAATTCAAGATTATCAACATTTAATAACTTTTTAGTTAATTCTTCATTGCTAAGTAATACTCCATATGTTTCCTGAGCATAAAAGAATAAGAAATTATTATTTTCAGAAACATTTTGTTCTGATTGAAGTCTCCAAGAAGAACATGAAATTGGTAAAGAGAAACTATACAAAGTATAAATATCTCCTTGGTATTTAGATTCTTCAATTATTTTTTTGTCAGAATTATTAACCTTTTGAATATATGATGTATCGATTATGCTTTCGTCAATTTGATTACGTGTTGCCTTCTTCATAACTAAAGCACGTTCATCTTCTCTAGCAAGAGTGTCATCAACAACATCTTGAACATCAAAAAGAGAGAACATTTGACAAAGACCAAAAATAGTTACAATCAAAGCAGTAAAGAAAGAAGATATTGCAGAAGGTGCGATTCTTTTTTTCATAAAAGCATTACCGAGCTTGATTGATTTTTTGATTGGATAAGTAGTTTTGTTTAATTTGGCTTTAGAAGAAGGAGAAATTTCTTGGTCTTCGTTTTTTACATTGTTATATAGTTCTTTTCTAGGCTTTATCACATTAAAAGAGCCGTTTTGAAGCGAATTATTGATAAAGTCGATTTCTTCCTTACAAGCATTATTTAAGTTCCCGAGATAAAGCGTTTTATCAACAATTAAATTCTTTTCTTTATCATCAACATCTGCGTCATAAATGATTCTGCCATCACTTAATTCGATTATTCTATCTGCATATAGATAAGCATCATCCATATTATGTGATACAACGACAACAAGGCATTCTTTGGATAATTCTTTAATCAAATTGAGAATTTGTTTAGAAGTACCACTATCGAGGTTGCCTGTTGGTTCATCGCAAAGAATTAGTTTTGGTTTTTTAACAATTGCACGTGCAATAGCGACTCTTTGCTTCTGTCCAGCAGAAAGCTGATTTGGATAACGATGGTCATATCCTTCTAAACCAATTGATTTAATAACTTCATCGACTCTGCCATTATCTTCTTTGTTTATGATATCTAATGAAATTTTAATGTTATCAAATATATTAATTGAATCTATTAAGCAGAAATCTTGGAAAACAAAGCCTAAATAAGTCGCGCGAAAACGTTGGAATTCTGGAATGGTCATATCTTTAAAAGAAATGCCATCTGCATCAATGTTTCCGCTTGTAATATTGTCTAAGCCACCCAAAAGATTTAGTAATGTTGTTTTACCACTTCCGCTTTTACCAACGATAAAAACAAGACCTTTGTCCGGTAAAGTAAAAGACACATTATCTAAAGAAGCTTTTTTGGTTTCTTTATTTGTATCATAGATTTTCGTTAAATTACTTACTTTAATCATTTTGTTCTCTCGGTTTTTACTAGTTTATTACAGGAATAAGTTAATGTTAATTCAAAATATTTTTCCTTATTCTCTAAAAGAGATAAGAATTCCTTATCGCCTTCCCAAATTGGAAGAAGAGTGATTTTATCAATTGGTTTCCAAGATAAGGTACCTTCATTACATTCTTTTAATTCGCCCTCAAACTTATCGGAAGTGAATAAATACATGATTTCAGAATAATCATCATTTATAAAAGTTAAGATTCCTCTTAACTCATAAGATAACAAAGTTAAGTTAGTTTCTTCTTTAACTTCTCTTAAAAGAGCTTGCTCGATAGTTTCGTTTTTTTCAATATGACCACCGATGCCAATATATTTGCCTTCGTTTAAATCATTTGCTTTTTTATTTCTATAAAGCATTAGGTAGCAATTATCTTTTTCTATGTAGCAAAGAACTGTCTTATCCATATCACATATATTTTAATGATTATTTAAAATAAATAACTATTATTTTGATTTGAGTGTATACTTTAAAAGTATGAAATACCCTTGGAAATATGTTTATCACTGTCACACTTCTCGTTGTAGTCACGCTAGAGGAAGTGACGAAGAATATGTAATAAGCGCAATTAAATCAGGTGTTAAGGTGCTTTGCTTTACTGACCACACTCCAATCCCAGGATTAGAGCAAAAAGAAATTAGAATGTATCTTCACGAGCTTGATGAATACATTGCTTCAATTAATGAATTAAAAGAAAGATATAAAGATCAAATCGAAATCCATTTAGGATTAGAAGTCGAATATATTCCAAGTAATCATAAATACTTAGATGAATATCGTGAAAAAGGCATCGAGTTTTTTGTTTTAGGCGAGCATGGATATTATGAAAATAATGAGTTCACCTGGAGCTGTAACGACTCCATCGGAAGAGAAAATATGATTAATCGATATGTTAATTATGTTTGTGAAGCAATGGAAAGTGGCTACATTAATTACTTCTGTCATCCAGACATGATTATCAATGGAGCAAAAGAATACGATGAAATAATGGTCAAGGGATTTGATAGAATTATCAAAACTGCTATTAATAATAACATTACCTTAGAAATCAATTGCCAAGGAATTAAAAACGGAGGAGGAAAATTAGGAAGATATCCTGATCCTCAATTCTGGAAAATGGTAAGTAAATATAAGGGTGTTAAGGTCACCATTGGAATTGATGCACATTCCCCTACCGCATTAGAAGATTCAACTAATGTTCTTCGTGCATTAGAAATCGCAAAAGAAGCAAACATCAAGTTAACAAAGAAATTAAAACCGTGGATTTATAAGTAACCCACGGTTTTTGTTAGTCTAAATATTTTGAACAAAGTTCCTTACAAATTTCGTAGACCTTTGCTTGGTCTTCTTTAGAAACTTTGAATTTTTCTTTATATACTTTTCCATTTAATTGATAAATGGTTCCACTCTTGAAGTCTTTACCTTCCTCACCAAGAGCAAGGGCAATCATACGCTTCGCACTTTTAAGTGGTTTACTTGTAAATAAATATTTAAAGATAGAATGATACATGAATTTAAAGAATCTATTTCCTTCAAATGCAAAGTTAGTTCTTGGAATGCCTGGTTCAAATGCTGTGAAATTAATATCGCGAACATGGTATCTATTATGAAATTCTTTTGTTAACAACAAATCCTCTAGTTTTGCTTCACCATAAGCATCTTTAGAGCTGTAATTGTGCACGTTTTGAATATCATTGATATCAAAATGCTTAGTAAATAAATTAGCAGCAATACTAGTTGTTGAAATAACAGTTGCTTTGCTTTCACTTAATTTATCCATTAATAATTCAGTTAACAAAAACATAGATAAAACATTGACTTGAAATGTTTTTTCAATACCATCAACTGTATCTGTTCTTTTATTTAAAATGCCACCAGCATTATTAATTAATACATCAATTTTTGGAAGTTTGTTTAGTTCTTTTGCTAGAGCAACAACTTCCTCTAATTTTGAATAGTCGGCGATAAAATATTTAGCATTTAGTTCAGAAGCTACTTTTTCTACCTTGGAAGGAGTTCTTCCAACGACAATAACTTCATGCCCCATTTTTACTAATTCTTGAGCAGCAACTTTACCAATTCCGTCACTAGCACCTGTAATTACAATAGTTTTCATAGATGTGTCCTCAAAAATAATTATAAATTAAAGCGGGATAATATACTTAGCAAAATATGCTATTCCTTTACACCTTCAGACATATCGATGCCACGAATGATTTGCTTTTGGAAGATAGCATATAAGACTAGTATCACTAAAGTAGAAGCAAAGAATCCAGCAAAAATCGTACCATAATGGTTATTTACTAATGCTCCAATTTTCATATCTTCTAAACCGATTGATAATGTATAGCAACCTTTATCATCAGTTAAGAATGTTTTAGCAACCGTATATTCATTCCAGTTACCCATAAAGGATGTTAATCCAATAAAGAAGAGAATTGGCTTAATAGAAGGTAAAATAACTCGGAAGAAAACTTTAAATTCGCTTGCTCCATCCATTCTTGCTGCTTCAATTAAACTATTATTAATCTTGTTAACAAAGTTAGTGAGTAAGAATACTTGGATTGGTAATGATTGGCAAGCATATATAACTCCCACTACAATTAAGTTATTTTTAAACCATGGAGATATACTTGTTAATTGAGTGTATAAAGGAACAATCAATAAAATAGAAGGAATGACCATAGCCATAGTAAAGAAAACTTTTAAGAGTTTCTTACCTGGGAATGAATATTTACATAAGATAAATGATAATGCTGAAGCCATTATTAATAACAAGAATGTTCCAAGTAAAGAAGTAAACAATGTGTTAGCAAATATCGTAATAATTGTTACGGTATTACCATTTCTATCAACCATTTCTGTATTGGTTAATGCTTCCCAATAGTTTGAAAATTGCAAATGTAAGAAATCAGGGAAAGCCCATGGATCATTCATAAATGAAGCTGAACTTCTAACAGATGTAAATAAATACCAAATAATTGGATAAACAACAGTAAAACAACAAAGAATAATCAATAAACGAATTGTCATTCTGAGGGCAATTTGTCCATAATTGGTCTTTTTTTCTTCAAGGATAGCTAAATTATTCTTTTTCATTTATTTATCCTCCTGTGTCATCTTCTTATTTAAGAAATAACAAAGTACAAAGGAAATGAGCATCAATAAAACAGCAGCGGCATTAGAATAACCAAGTTGTTCTTTTGCTTGTGCGTAATAATAGACATAAGTTCCCATAACCAATACTTTACTTGATGAAGCTCCATATAATGGTAAAACTAAATTCATATTTCCTGCTAAAGAAGATGAAATAACATTAACAACAAGGAATATGATTTGGTTTTTAACCTGAGGTAATGTAACTCTAAATATTTGAGTTAATTTATTTGCACCATCAAGATCAGCGGCTTCATACATTGAGCCAGGAATATTATTGATAGCAGAAATCATTAAAATCATAAAGTAGCCAATACCACACCATGAGGCAATAAATGTAATGATTTGAACTGGATATTCTGATAAGAATGAAGTATCAGTATTGCCTGTCATCATAGCAAATAAACCAGTTCTTGCAGCAAAGAAGTTTTCCCAGAAATAAACGATAAATACCGAACTGAGGACAGAAGGTATATAAAGGATAAATCGATACGTTGATACTTCTTTGTGACGAAGTCCGAAACGAGTTAAAGCAATGGAGAAAAATACTGTAAGAATTAATATAATTACTATCTTTCCTAAGATAATTAATCCATCATAAGATAAAGCCTTCCAGAAGCTAGGATCAGTAAAGATAGCTTTATAGTTTTCATAACCAATAAACACTTTAGCAGCCATGTTTCCAGAATCAGCATCAAAGAATCCATAGAAAATAGATGTTGCGACTGGAGCAATACATATAAATATGTATAACAAAAATGATGTTAAGCCAAATAACAAGATAAATGACCACTTGCCACCAAAGAAGTGGGAATGTAATGGCTTATCAAATTTTGCTAAGATTTCACTACTGTTTTTCTGCTTCATTTTTAATCCTCTTAATTCCTTGGCTTACAGTATTAGTGCCATCAACTAAACAGTTAATGACATCGTTAAATATATCACCAACCGTACCCCATTCATGGTTCTTATAAACAATAAGTTCCGCATTGTTGACTGCGTCATAAGTTTGTCTAGTAACATCTGTTAAAGTGTATTCCTCATCTTCAGGATCTTTTAAAACTGAGAAATAGCTATAAGCTTCTGCTAGTTGTTGTTGCACATCTTCTTTATATAAATATGACAAGAATGTTAAAGCATTGTCTTTGTGCTTTCCATATTGAGCAATAGCGCAGTTACTTGGAATGAGTAAAGCTGTTTCTTTTTGTTCAGAAGTAATTAAAGGTGAATTAGTAAAATACATTCCAAAATCGTCTTTTTCCGTCAAAGAATCAATGATTTCGGATTCAAGCCACATACCATTTCCAATAGCTAAGGCATCATTATTTAACCAGTTTCTTTGTGCACCAGTATGATCAAAAGTCTCACTGCCTATAAGCATGCTAGATTTAGAAGTGTCAGAGCTATCAAAATGTACAAGATTATAAAATCTTGTTAATACATCTACAAAACGTGGATCATCATAAATAGATGGATCCTCTGCTGAGCAAATTTTGTCAAAAAACGCTGTGTCATTATACGCTGCAACCGCAGGCATAATAAAACTCCATAATAAATAAGAAGCGTATTTACCAGGATAAGTGAGCATTGCTTGGCTGTTATTGAAACTTTGTGAAGCCAAAGCCAATGCTTCATCATAATTCGAAGGAATGCTATATCCTTCTTTTTCCATGTAATTAATATCGTAATATAGGCCATGGGTTAGACCTAAAACTGGCATTTCATACATTTTTCCGTCGTTATATTGGAAAATATATTTATTATTAATTGCCTGTTTTATCGGAGTAGATTCACCATAAACTTTTGCTGTTTCATACCATTCAGATAAATTATAAAATTTGCCGTTTTTAATTAAGCTGGTATCGCCAATACCATTACCAGAAACCCAAACAAAATCAGGTGGATTATCATTGTTCCAGTCATTTTTCATATCAGTATTAATAGTTTTACCAATATGTGGTTTTACAATAATTTCAGTTTCGTCTTCAAAATCAAAGCAAATGTTTCGCCATGCGGATTCAACTTTTTTATTGCCATTACAATATATTTGAAGTGATAAAGTATTGCTCGTTTCATCATCTTCATAACCGTTACTTCCAATAATATGGGCATTAAAAGCAATAAAAGGAACAATAATAGCAGTCAAAACACTGATAATGATAATATTTTTTGTTTTCATCATATTAATGTTTCCTCCAATGTTTAATGCCGATATCTAATGCACATATAGCAGCAATAGCTAATACAATAACTACACTAGTTATAGCAAATTCTGTTTTATTATAACGCGGCTTAACTTTAGGTTTATCAGGAGTTGGATCTTTTCTACCACCTACTGGATCTAATCTAAATAGTTTTGTATCGCCAGCTTCATGATTATAAATAATGACGTTTGTTTCATATGAAATATATTGTTTTGAAAATTCATCATAAACAGCGTACATTCCATCTAAATGGATGTATTTGGTTTCACCAATCATTGAATGTAAAGCTACGTAATTCTTATTCGAATAAATGATATCGTTGCTATTTTCACTATAAATATGCACACCTGCATCATTCAAAATGTTGCGTAATAATTTTGTAGGAAGATTTGGTCCACCACTATAAATTGATTTATAACCATTCATTTGTTTAACACCAAGAGCAGCTTTACCGCCATCAGTAAAGTAACCTAAGATTTCACTATTATCGCTTTCATCGATGTAAATTTGAGGAGATACGAATTGTGAATTTGTTCCATATCGTTTAGAAGATAAATCTGATAGCAATGGATTGTTGCTTGCTTTTAATGTTTGTACTTGTAATGAACTTGTTTTGTTAGAATTCATTCCTAAATCAAAGCCAGTTAATGAAGACATGTTTTGAACTGAGTCGACATTACCAGTTCCATCAGAAAGTCCGCATGCATAAATCCAAATAGCAGTTCCACCAGATTCTTTTAGATATTCATGGATGATGTTTTGAGTTTCTGCATCAACTTCAAAAGTAGCAATAAAAATATTTACTTTATGATGAGATACTAAGCCTGCTTTTAAGGCTGATAATGAATATGTATCATAACCAGTACCCATACGATTTAAATTCATTCTTTGTTCCATCAACAAAGTTGACGAAAGAATATATGTTGAATTGTACTTATCATCTGCAGAGAAATACGTATAAGTGTTATCGCACATAAATATAGCAACATCGTTAGTAAATGAGCGTTGTTCTAGAGTTAAAGAATAATCGTAGATACCTTTTGTGGTTTTCATGTAATCATAAATTTGATCATCATCAAGCCAACCACCATACATATCATAATTCCAATATCCAGTTCCGTTGACAAAGTCTGCACAGAAATCACGTTTGAGTTGGTAAATTGTATCACTTGCAGTATGAGTACCACCAACTTGATAATCCCAGCTTCCATCCCAAGAACTACCAGAATAAGAAGAAGACATATATGTTCTATTATCTTGTTCCAATAGATATAGTTTTCCATAGGCAATAACAGTATCTGCAAAGGACATAAATGTAGTTGACATGCCTAAAATTCTTTCATTGTAGTTAATTGGTGAAGCAATGAAATCAATATAATCACTACTTAATACTCTAGCTAATGCTGCATGAGAAGAACTTGTTCCATCATATGAACCAAAGGTCCACATATAACCATAATAAGCACCAACAACCTTTTTGCTTTCAGTGAGTTTTTTACAAGTTTCTGCCCAAGTTAATAAGCAGTCTGCACTCTTTGTGGATAAATAAGTATTGTAGTCGTAAAGATGCATGTCAGTATTAGTATTAAGTAAGGTTTGATAACCAGTTTGGCCACGTTCGACAAATGTCGGAATAGTAGCGTTTTCAAAAGTTACTGATGTATTGTGCCAAGATTCTTGCAAATTTTCGATAGAACCATATTTATCTTTTAGCCAATTTCTAAATCCTATTAAAGCGCAATCACTATAATCAGGGAGTTGAGTTCCACTAGCTCCGTAGTTCATAAATTCATAAGTTTGACCAGCAGTAATACGAAGACCAAATACACGGTTGTAATATTTTTGATTTTTCATGTGCTCAATTAATTGAGCTAATAATCCATTTGAGGTTTCTAACCAAAGTTCAGAAGAGAAAGAAACACCTTCGCCTTTAATCTTGTTACCTTTTTTATCCATAGCATAGCTAACTTCACTTGGATGTTCTTTCATCCACCATGAAGGAGCAAACATACCAAAGTTAACCATAACATAGCCATCAACGCTGGCATTTAATAAGCTGGTGATAGCAGAATCGAATGCTTCATAATCCAAACTACCATCTGGTTGATAAAGAATATCTTGTCCAGATTTGCCTAAACAGCCTTGGTAAGTGATATATAACTCATAAGTAGAATTAGCAATACGGTCTTCAGCATCAGTTTGACGATAGACATCTAAATCAGGTCTTAGATACAAAGCAGGTGAATATGGCTGTCCATTAAGCATAAGAGTAGGAGCACCATTATAGTCTTCAACAGTAGATACTAATTCTTTTCCATCTTCACTAGATTCTAATACTTTAATTGAAGCAAATCTGTTATCAATAATTCGATCGCCATCTAAATAATCATTAGAAATAGTTACCAAATTTGATTCAAGTCTTAAATCATAACGACCTGCATCTAATAAGGAAGAAATACGTAATTGACATATTATAGTATATTTTTCTCCTGGCACCCATTTAGTCATATCAGCATTATCAGAAATAATATTAATATTATTTTTTTGAGCAGCTTTTTCTTCGCTATCAGTACCAGTTGGAACAAGTCCTACAGTCAAAGGAAAATTAGATTCAATTTGTTTTGGAGAAGATAAAGTCATGCTGAATTCAAGTGTTTGACCAGCT
Organism: Bacilli bacterium; assembly: GCA_045600585.1. GTDB lineage: Bacteria > Bacillota_I > Bacilli_A > RFN20 > CAG-826 > JAZRYE01. The sequence continues at coordinate 10,778 of JAZRYE010000035.1, forward strand.
TCAACTTTTCTTTGAATTTCAACGTCAACAATTTCAATTTCATTTGAGACATATAAAGATGAATCATAATAAACAGGGCCCCAAGGAGATGTTGGAGGAATGCCTAATTCAACACAGTTTTCCCAAGATGAGTCGTCAAATTCTGGCATTGCCCATAAAGGAACTACAGAAGAACCTATTTCTACATCGCCAAGAGTTTCACTTGGTTTTGTTGTTTTTACATAGCGAGAAGACAAGCAGTTGAATTGGCTGCCGTTTGCTAATGTAAATTTGCCGTCAAAAAGAACAGCTGCTTCACTAACTAAGTTATATGCTTTTAAAGCAATGACATTCTTCCCAGGTAATAAATAATTTTGTAAATAATATGTGTGGACGTTTGCCCAGCTATCAGCACCGGCTTCCCAGTTAAAATCAATAAATATGCCATTTACATATAAAACATATTTATCATCAACTGTTAATTGAAGAGGAGCGTAAGTAGCATAATCTTCTAAATCAAATGTATAACGGAAGTAACGATATGATTCGACATTTTTAGTAGAATCTTCGTTGTACCAAATCCAGTTTCCATCCCATTCACTACGTGAAGATGGAAGTCGAGATTGATAAGTGTATAAATAATTTAAATGGAGTAATCCAGGGTTAGATAATCCGACAGAAATAATTGCATATGTATTACTTGGTGCATCAAAGTAGAAATTGATTGGTTCACTATCTTGAGAAAAACTTCTTTCTTGGCTAGCGCCTTCAATTAAAACATTATGCATATTAAAGAAATCAATACGAATATATCCATTTGATGAAGAATTGTAATTGAAGAGAAGATGATATTGATAATCAGTAATAAAACTATTTATACGATGTGTAATCTTGCCTTCACCATAATTAACAAATAATTCAGCCCCATCTTCACCCATATAAAATGAAGAATACGTGTTGTCATTTAAAACCCAACCATCAATAGAGCCATTACTATCTACCTTATCAAAGTCAGTATGATATTCTAGTTTTTCTCCACCATCAACACTTTCAACCTTAGTTAATATAATGTCATCAAGCCATATTTCAGCATGTCCATCAGTAATTTCAAAATAATATGAAACGTATTTTGCTGCACTAGGAATTGCACTTCTAGTATATAAGGTAAACCAATCTGTCTTGCTTTCCGAACACGAAGCAACCATGGTCTCACCATAAACATATAAACGGTCACCAAATTCATTAAATAATGGGTCACCAAATTCATCAAAATAATATAAGTTTAATTTAATTTTGACTGTCGGATCACAGTTTCGAGACGCAAATTTGCTAGAGAATTCATAGATATCTCCAGCATCTACTTCTATTTTTGCGGAGTTTTCAACAAGTGTTTTTTCAATTGAACCATCGCTTTCTAAATATAAAGAACGTTTGCCGTTATAATAAAACGAATTATCTGTAGTTAGTAAAGATTGATAACTACGGGATGATGACATATACCAGTTTACTGGTTTACCATCTTCCTCAATATTTTCAAAGTCAGAGTTATCGTCATAATTATTTTTAGTAACTAAATAATCATTTTCTTTCGTTGATACTTCTTTAACAACTAAATCATCAATGTATAAACTTGCATTTGTTCCAAGAACAATAATACGTGGAATTATATAAGACGCTTCAGTAGAAACCGTGAAAGAGAAAGACACACGTCTCCAAGCACTTTCACCGTATAAATGGTATTGCCAAGCAGGTGAAATGAACTCATCATTTCCAGATTTTCCTTTGCTTCTGTAATAATTATTTGGACGCGTAGCATCAAATGTTGTGGAATAAGCTGCATGACCATCATTATCGAATTGTAAGAATTGAATATATGAATCTGCAGAAAAATCGCCATCTAGTTTCGCCATATAAGAAACTTCATATGTATGATCAGGTAAGACATTAAATGAATGGCCTGAAGCATAAGAAACATCGGCTGATATATTTGTTAATTTAGCACTTTTTTTACCTTTTGTATTTGGACAATTATAATTATCAATATTCATTTCACCATCACCGGAATAAGTCCAGTTAATAGCTAAGCCTTGGTAACTTAATTCAAAATCATAGTTAGGACTCTTAGCGTCTTCTCCGTTAATAACAGACTTTAAAGAAATGTCATCAATATATACAGTTCCAAATCCTGAATAATATTTGAAGCCAAAAAAGATGCTTGAGCTTTCGCCAGCTTCACCTTCAACGGTCAAAAGAGAAGTTATATGTAGCCAGCCATCAGTAACCCCATTGACAATTTGGCTAGAATAATCAATCCAACCTAATGAGCCACCTGTAGCAAAAGTTGAGAACGAGAAATCGCTACTTGCTTCCGTGACTTTAATAAAGTACTCAAAAGCGTAAACCGTTTGATTTGGTAACAAAATTGCATCTCTTTGAGCGTAACTATTTGCATTAGCAAATAATTTTAACGCATTGCCACTACAAGAAATGACATCTTGCTGCTCATAATGATCTTTGACAGAACTTAAATTCCAACGAGAAAGGTCTTCCATGTCTCCATCGATGAAATAATTAACTCCAATATCCTCTTCTGCTTTCGCCACTTTTAAAGTAGGAAAAAGTTCTTGGCCTATTTCTAAGCCAAGAAAAGCTGTTAAAGATAATAATGTTAACTTTAATAGTCTACTCTTCATTTTTCTTCCTTATAATCAAAGCAGTTAAACCAGTTATAGCTAAACCTGAGAGGAGAATAGAAGTGGTCAATAAAGACCCTCCACATCCCTTAGTTTTATTGTTATTTGGAGCAACTTCATAGACTGCATAAATTGTAGCGTCGCCATCAATTTTCCAAACAGTATCTAAAGTAACTTCTTCACCATTTAATTCCCAGCGACCAATTTGACCTTCAACTTCTGGAACAGTTGGTAATTTTGGCATAATATCACCAATCTTTTGATCAAATTTGATACGGTTATAATAAATAACTTGAGTATCATCACTTACACGGAAAGTTACGAAATAAGTTTTAGCCGTGTATATAGCGTTAACAACAATATCACTATCGCCTAAAGAATAAGATTCCCAAGTACCACTATAACCAGTTTTTGTAGGAACATCAGGTGCAGTAATAGATTTTGTATCAGAAGTATAAGAAACACGAGCAACTTCATTTCCATCTGCCATGAAAATAACATAATGAGTTTCTAATTTTTCATAAACTGCGTGAATTATAATGTCACCAGCGCCTAAAGAATAAGATTCCCAATATCCACGATAATTATCTTTATGTGGAACTTCTGGTTCGTTAATAGATGTAGACTCAACATTGAAAGAAACTTTTGCAATTTCAACATCATCAGCAACGAATGTTGCATAATATGTAATCAATGTCTTTGTAAGAATTGCTTCTTTATTGCATGTGAAATTATAAATAGTATTTTCATCAACTGGTTCGTCATCAATCATCCATTGGTATTCATAGCCAGGTAATGCTTCATAAGTTGGTAATTCACCAATAGCTTGTCCGTAATAAACAGTTTTACTTTCTGCATCAATGCCTTCTCCAGAATATGAGAGAGTATAAGGAATATCTTCGCTAGCTAAATAAGCATTACGATTGCAATTAAATTGATAAATGGAATCACTGCTGATAGGATTACCGTCAATAGTCCAGAAGCAAGTCTTACCTTCGCTGGATTCTGGTGTAGGTAATTCACCAATTGTTTCATTATATGAAACAGAAATCGCATCAGCTAAATCAGAAATATAAATATTTGTGAATTTTGCTTCAGCATAAGTTTCGTTAAACCATGCAATTTGGAAATATAAACGCATTAAGCCAGCCATATTGGTTGTTGCTTCAATTACATAAGAAGCTTGATATTTCTCGTTAATGTTAAGAGTATCGATTAAACCACTTGTTTTATCTTCTCCAATGTTAATAGATGTGAAATAACTATTTGTTGTGACATCAAATGTAACTAAGTATTTATGGCCTGTAACAACATTAACACTTGGTAAGAAATATGCTGGACCACCTTCGAAAGTTTCAGTGCGTAAAGTTAAGGTAGAGCCATCTGTTGTATATGTAATAGGTTTGCCATTATCCGCACCGCCTTCAGTAGAAGAAGCGTAGTTATAAGTAGCAAAACCTAATTTATAGGTTTCTTTTTCATATTCAGGATGAGCAATCTTATCTTCTTCGTATGGATAAATCATGCCTAATGATAAATCATTGCCATCAATCTTCCATCCTTTAAATACCAATCCGTCTTTCTCGCCTGCGGTTGGCATATAAGTAATTGGGGTATCAATTGGTGTTTGAACAATTTCGCCAAAGTAGAAATTCTTTATAGTTGAAGAAACTTCACTACTGCCATTTCCATTCCAAGCACATTGAATAACGAATTGTAAGTCGCCAGTTACTTCTGGAGTATATGTTTTATAAAAATGAGTATATGTTCCAAAAGAATTCCAAGTATCAATTATTAACCAACTTGGTAAATTAAAATTGAATGTAAAAGATGATAAATCTGTTTCTTGATGATCGCCACATACAAAATAAGTTTTACCAGCTTCGACATGATAAATTTGAGTATAGTAAACTTGACCAGCAGAAGTACCAGTTATTGTTAACTCGTTATTATAAGAAGTTGGTCTTAAGCTGTTGCTAAAATGATCGTTAATTTCAAAGCCTAAATCATGTTGAGCATAAGAAACATTATAAGAAGTAGCTGTTGATGTATATTTAGCAATAGCTAATTTATCAGAGCTGTAGCTATATATAGTTTCAGAAGTTATTTCATTGCCATCAATTGTCCATGAAGATGTATAACCAAGCTTTTCAGGAATGGCAGGAAGTTCTCCAATAGCTTCTCCAGAGTTTACAGTTGTTTTTTTAGCGATGCAAACGTTCTTAAGATAGATTGTTCCATATTCACCGAATCCAGCATATTGAAGGCCTAAATTATATTTTTGACTAACAGATGGAATATAATCATAAACAAGAGTGATATCTTCTTGAGAGTTAGCCCCTTCTTGCATAAGGCTCCAATTTCCACCACTAATTGCAAAGAAATGAATAGGCATTGTATTGCTCATGTGATAAGTGATATAAATACGATATTCAGCATCCTTTTCAGAAAAAGAGTAATTTGAAGCCATGTTTTCTTCAGTGAAATACACAAATGAATGGCTAGCATCATAAGTAAATGATAAATATTCACCATAATGTTCCATTTTAGCATAGCTACTTGTTCCAGTTTGCCAACAACTATCATAAGTGGCATCAGAAAAATCTGCCATTGCATAAGACAAAATATAGTTATTAGAATCAGCCTTTGCTACTTTTGATTCTTTAGATTTGATAGTAATAGAAGGTAAAGCAATAAATAATGTTGAAATTAAAGCTAAAGATAAATGTTTTTTCATATTTATTCACCAATCCTTTTTCCGCTTTCATCAAAGAAATATAAGTCAGCAAAATTGTAAGATATTTCTAATTCTTGATTGTCTTTTAAAACAAGTCCTGCTGCACATTTACTCATAAGACTTTGACCATCTAATGTGGAATATATAACTTGTTCATAGCCAAGTAGTTCATCATAATCAAAAACAGTTTTCAAAGAAGCGTCTTTTTTCTCATTAATACCTAATTTTTCAGGTCTAACACCAACAACAATGTCTTGATTATTGTAATTCTTTAAAAGTTCTTTTTGTTTGCTATCAATCTTTAAATTGACATTGCCATCTCTTGTAAACGCTTCACCATCTTTAACATGTGCTTTGATAAAGTTCATAGCAGGATTACCAATAAATGAAGCGACAAATTGATTTGCAGGATTATTATAAATTTCTTCTGGGGTACCAATTTGTTGAATATAGCCATCTTTCATAACTACAATACGGTCCGCCATAGTCATAGCTTCTGTTTGGTCATGGGTAACATAGATAGTTGTTGCTCCAACTTTTTTATGAATCTTAGTAATTTCACCACGAGTTTGGACTCTTAATTTAGCATCTAAGTTACTCAAAGGTTCATCCATCAAGAAAACCTTAGGTTCTCTCACTATTGCACGTCCTAAAGCAACACGTTGCCTCTGGCCACCTGATAAAGCACCAGGTAAGCGGTATAGATATTTAATTAAATCAATCGTTCCTGCTGTTTTATTAATTTTGAGATCCATTTCATCTTTAGTAAGATGTCTTTTCTTGGTTAGTGGAACTTCATTTTCTTCTAAATATTTAATACGCTTCTCATTTTCAGAAATTTGCTCTTTCTTTTGGTCTAATAAATCAAAAGCAGCTTGGCTAAATTGAGAATCGTTTTTGTATTTATTTATTTTTTTATTAATATCTTTTATTTGTTTTTGCAGAGCAACAGTATCATTATTAAGTTCTTTTATTTCCTCATAATCGATGCCTACTTTCTGTTTTAATGTTTGCATTGTTAAATCATGAGCGGCATATAACTCATCATATAAAGAAATATATTCTTGTAGTAATGTTTGGGAATTTTGGTCTTTTGCGTATTTCTTTTTGCATTCTTTAATACGCTTTCTAATTTCTTTTTCTTTTAGTAAACAAGCTTCAGTATTTTCGCTTGTCTCAAAAATTGGGCATTTAATCTTTCTTAGTTCTAAAGCAAAAGCTAAGTTTTCATAAACAGTCATATGAGGATATAAAGCATAGTTTTGAAAAACCATAGCTATGTTTCTATCTTTTGGTTCAACATTGTTCACAAAAGTTTTATCAATATAAAGACGACCACTGCTAATTTTCTCAAAGCCAGCAATCATTCTTAAAGTAGTTGATTTACCACATCCAGATGGGCCGACAAATACAACAAATTCTTTATCTTTAATTTCCAAATTGAAATCAAAAACAGCCTGAACTCCATTAGGATAGATTTTATTAACATTTTGCAAAGAAAGAGTAGACATAAATGCTCCCTCCAAAAATTTATACTAAATATTTTAATATTTGTATTTGCTATAATTTTATGTCATCTAACAAGAATAATAAACAACAAATATTAACCAAATAATAACTTTTATTATCTTCTTAATTAAAATTGCAAAAAACATCAGTATAATAAAGGCATGAGGACTCTAGTTGAAGAAGACATAATTGCAACAAATAAAAATGTATATACCCAGACAAATATCAATTTAGTTAACGATTTACATGGGCATGATTTTTTTGAATTGTTCTTTGTATTAAAGGGTTCAGGAATTCATTTATATAACGACACTGAAATTGATGTGGGCATTGGAGATGGTTATCTTTTAGGCTTAAATGATGTTCATTGTTTAAAGCCATTATCGAAAGATTTTGTTTATACTGACATTATATTTCGTAAGAAGATATTTCAAGATTGCTGCAATTCTTTTAGTCCAAACTTGTATTTGGATATTTCAAAGAAGAAATATTCTAATAAATTCCATCTTTCAAATGATGATATAAGTATTTTATGTCAGGAACTTGATTCATATACTAACGCAAGTACAAATAACGAAGAAAAAATGTTCCTTGAAAAAAGAATTGCATATCGTCTAATTTTAAAAATTGTTGAAGAGCAGAAGATTACTCAAAGTCGATATCCAATATGGGTTGATAGATTGACAAAATCATTAAGCGCTCCAGAGACATTTAACTTAAAATTAGAACAACATATGTCGAATTACTCATTAGCAAAAACATATATGTGTCGCGCTTTTAAAAAGCATACAGGCTACACGATAGACCAGTACTATATTCGGCAAAAAATAATTTATGCAAATTCGCTATTAACCACTACTAATTATTCTATTTCGCAAATATGCGACATGATAAATATAAAAAATCAGTCCTATTTTTATCGAGTCTACAAGGCTATTTACGGTGTGACTCCAAAGAAAAATAGAACTGTTTGTAAGTAAAATTAAATTATTTAAATAATTTCTTTTGGATTATTAGCTAAAAATAGAACTCTTTGTCCAAGTTCAGAAGAAGGTTCAATTTGGCACAATTCTTTTAAGATGCCTTCCTTGCCTTTTTCTTCTAACATAGTATTCCATTTTTCTTCAACTGCAGGTGTATACAAAAGCATTGCAGCTAAAGTTTTCTCTAAAATAGAAGAGTCTTTATTATATTTGCGTTCCAACATTAAAGGACCAACTACTCTTTCAGAAGCAGTAATCTTTCTTTGTGGTTCACGAGCGTTTCTTTGAATTGTATCGACAATTGTGCGATCAGTGAATTTGTTACGTGAAAGAAGAGCAAATTCTTTTTGGTCATTTTTTTCATAACCATATTCTAAACACATACATTCATTGATAATTTCATAGTTGTGATCTAACAATTTTAAAATTTCAGGATCGTTTCCTGCATCAGAATAAACTGAATAGCCTTTTAAATATCCAAGATAGGCAATAATACAAGACGCACTATTATATGTATATAGTTTGCGAGTTAAGAAATTGCCAAAGTTTTTAATTGGCTTGATGCCATCTAAATTCACTGCATTGCCATGTTTAAAGGAGTCAGCGTTAAACTGTAAATATGGATACCATTCACTAGAAATATCCAATCCGCTCTTTTCAATTGTTGTGCAGAAGATAGTAGATTCAGCAATTTCTAATCCTTCAATTCCAATCGCATTATATAAAGTTTCTTGTGGCTTGCTTGCGTTTTCGCAAACAATAATCTTTTGGTCTTTGTTTAAATACTTATTTAATTCTTTGCCAACATCAGCTAAATTTGCTCCACCAACAGAAACAAAAATAATTGAATCTTTAATCTCTTTAATATCTTCCCATGTATAGGCTTTATAATTGGCGATTATTTCATCAGCTTTAGCCCCACCGAAATAAGATATGCTAAAAGATCCTTTTTGATTCAATTCATCGACTAGTTGTTTATTTTTATCAATGAAAGTAATTTGATGTTCCTTTAATAAACGAGCAATAAATCCACGACCAGTTTTTCCTGCTCCAATAATAGTAATATTCATTTTATTTTAACCATCCTAATTCTTTAATATATGCAATCTTTTCTTTTACAAGAGTAGCCAATTCACCTTGAGGATCAATTTTGCATACTTTTGTAAAAATTGCATCAATGCCTTCTTCTTCACGCATCCTCTTTAATTCAACTGCAGATTCATCTTCAGGATTGTCATAGAATAATGCACACGCGATTGAAATAGCAACATGTTCAGGTTTAACGCCTTGTGATAAGCACATAAGTGCAGGTCCGATTAAACGGTCATCATGACCAAGCTTTCTTAATGGATCACGTGCATTTCTCTCAATGTAGTCTACGATATTTCTATCTTGTAATTTTCTTAAAGAAGTTCTTGTGAATTCCCATTGTAAATCAAATGGATAATTATGCTTTTTAGAAATCGCTAATGAAGTTTCTTTATAGATATAATCTAGTAATTCAACAATGCGAGGATCACAAGCAGCATCCGCAATATATTTATAACCTAAAAGCGCTCCAACAAACGATGTGGTACCGTTAGCGACGTTATATGTATAGAATTTTCTTTCTAAGAAAGAACCGAAATCATCATTAGGTTCAACACACATCATACCTTCTGGCATAGGACGTTTGAGTTTAGAAGCATCAACTGGTAAATGCCAATAATCTTGAACATTTACAGTTAAAGGATCAATAGCTAAAAGTTCAGGAGTAGATTCAATTCCACTACGCATAATTACAGCTTCTGAGAAACCAACGTTTTTCTCGCAAAATTCTTTGTATTCTGGAGCAATCATTTCCATTACGCCTTGATGTAAAATTTCATCAGGCAATTTCCAGTTTTCGCAAGTAACAATATTTAATGGCTTTGGATTAACTTTTGCACGTAATTCAATTCCTTTGACTAGGAAAGGAACAATAGCGTTCAAGTTCTTGCCTCCAACAGCATCGAAAATACAATCGGCATATGCAATTTCTTCAGCAATTTTTTCTTCATCTGAAAATTTATATGCTTTAAAGCCTTTAACAATACAATTTTTGCTAGAATCCCCAAGAATATTAACTGTGTATTGTTTTCTTTCGTTTAAAAGATCAACTAAAGAGTCAACCTTTTCCACGAATGAGAAAGGAATTTTGCTGAGATATAATAAATGGCCAATAAAGCCTCTAGCTATTTTGCCAGCACCAAAAATAACACAACTCATATTAAATTTCCTCCAAATTTTTAAAACTATTTTTTAAATTAGAATATGTTTGTTTATATAATTCAAATCGCTTCAAAAGCGTTTGTCTAATTTCCGAGTTATTAGTATTTCTAATATCATTTGTTTTATATAAAACAATATCTGATATTGCTTCTTCTAGAGATGGGAACTCATGGTTTCCTACTAAAGCTAATAAGCATGCACCTAAAGCCGAAGAATCATTTTCGTAACAATTAATCACTTCAACATCAAACAATATAGACTTCAAAGCAATTAGTAACGGATTTTCTGTTCCTCCACCAGCGCATATCAATTTATCAGCCTTGATATTAAGTGATTGATAAATGTCGAATAAAGAGAATACAACTCCTTCTAACATTGAATATTGAAAATGCTTTTTGGTATGCGAATCTCTAATTCCGAAGAATACCCCTTTAGCGTGTTCATCATAAATAGGAGCTCTTTCTCCATTTAAATAAGGCAAATAAATTGGTGGTTTCTCCTTAAGTATATCTTCTAAAACTATTTCTTTTTGTCCAAATAGCTCTTTTGCCATGCGACAAGAGCTTCCTGATGATTTTGTACCACCATAATTAACAATGCCGCCTAAATAAGGAGTTTCAACACCACCATTATTACGATAATCATCGTTAATTGTACCAATATGCTCACTAGTTCCAGCAAGTTCAAAGCATACACCTTTTTGATATATTCCCATGCCCATTAAGCCAGCATAGAAATCATTACAACCTAAATAGACTTTGCAATGAGTTGATAGTCCATATTTTTTTGCGGAAGTTTCTGACACATTACCAGCAAGATCTGTAATATTCTTCATACTAGGCAAAATTAAGTCGTCTAAATCAAATTTTTCCAATAAAGTCTTGCTATATTGTCCAGTAGTTTGATTAACAATTCCACGGCCACTATAGACATCACTGTAAAAATTACCGGTTAATTCTTTTATAAAGAAAGTTTTAGGCATCATAACGCTATGAACGTTTTCATAATGATTTTTGATGTATATAAGTCTTGGTAACGGATAAGATATGATATCAGGATGATTAAAAGATATTTCTTTTATAAATGTTTCTTTATCAACAGAACTCTTAATATATTCAAGTTCCTCTTTTCCAGCATTTGAATACCAAGGAATAATTTCTTTGTTATCGATGATATAGGTTCCAACTTGGCTAGAAAAAGACAAAGCTTTAACTTCCTTTAAATTAATTTCCATGCTTAAAAGACATAGCGCTTTTTTAAATGCGTTCTTCATACCCTTTAAGGTAGTAGAAGCATATGGTTGTCTTACCTTTTTGGTAGATTTATCAACCAAATTAAGCGCAATGATTTTTATGGAAGAAGTTCCGACATCAATGCCGAGATAAAAACTATTTTTCATCAAATACAAATACCGCCTTAATAAAGCCTTCTGGTCTTGTTTTCGCTAAAGCAAATCCTTCTTTTACATCTTGAAGGTGAATTCTATTTGTAATGAATAAGCTCATATCAAATTGGCCTGTTGCCATCAAATCAATAGCCTTTTGATGTTCGTTCCAGTTATTACCAGCACCTATGACGCGAAGGTTTTTAATGTGAATGTCATCAATACGAATATTCATAATCTTTCCACGACCATAACCAGCTAATGCAATGGTTGCACCAGGTTTAGCTATTTTTAAACTATTAGTAATAGCTTCCTCTGCACCAGTGCATTCAATAATATAATCAGTTCCATCAGGATGATATTTTTTAATCTCACTCATTAAATCTTCGCATTCAGAAGTAGCAATTGTATAATCAGCACCTAATTTTAATGTAGTTTCTAAACGACTTCTTGAACGATTTACGACGATAATATTTTTCATTCCTCTAGCTTTAGCAACTATCAAGCAGCATAAGCCAATTGGGCCTGCACCATAAATAATACAGTTACCAGGATTCTTTGGATCGACTTTTTCCCATGTTCCTAAAGCAACTCCTAAAGGTTCTGCTAATGCAGCTTCTTCAAAAGAAAGAGAATCTGGTAATACAACAAGTCCATGTTCTGGTACATCTACATATTCAGCGTAAGCGCCATCCATTTTAAAGCCAATTTCTTTAAAATCTGGGCAATAACGCCAATTGCCGCTTAAGCAAGCTGGACAATGACCACAAATAACGTCGTTTGAGCCAGTAACTCTTTTGCCGACAAACTTCTTGTATTTTTCATCACTAACTTCTTCGACAACACCACTCCATTCATGCCCTAATACAATTGGATAATTAGCAGGAATACGTCCTTCTAAAACTTCCAAATCAGTAGCACAAATAGCGCAGGCTTTAACTTTAATACGAGCAAAGCCTTTACTTAATGGTTTTAGTTCACGTTCTTGGAATTCAATTTCTCCAGGTTTATTAATGCAAACACACTTCATATCATTTACCTCTCATAAATCAATATATTATGAAAATCACATTCATAATGTTTCAAACTATCTTTATATTTATCAGCATATTTAATAAATTCGTTAACATCAGCATAATTTACTTTATACAAATCATGATGCATTGGAATAATCATTTTTGCTTTAGCAGAATATGCAAGTTCCACTGCTTCTTTAATATCAAAATTGCCAATGATATCTAACTTATTTCTCTCTTCATCTCTACCATTAATTGGTAAGAAAGCAATATCGATATCTTTTATTCTTTCACAAAGTCCTTCATACAGAATTCCATCGCCTGCATGGTAAAATTTTGCAACGCCAAAATCAATGAAATAACTGAGTTCTTTATAATTACCATTTTCATCGACATGAAATTCTTCATGAGCAGCTTTATATGGAATGATTTTGATGTTATCAAAAATCACAGCCTCATTATCAACACCTGCAATTAAACGTTCTTGTGGAATGCCATAGCTTAAATAAGTATCAATTTCTGCTTTGCTAACAAGAAATTTGCAGTGATTGTTAACTTTTAAAATTTTCTTTAATGTCCAAGGATCTGAATGATCATAATGGGTATGAGTCAAAAGGACTAAATCAATAAAGTCTAAATCTTCGCCATCCATTGGAGGATTATAGAGTCTTTCCCATTTAACAAATTGGCAACAATTTTGGTCAACATAGTCACTTAAATATGGATCGATAGCAATATATTTATCTTTATATTTAAAGATGAAACCTTCTTGGCCTATATAGCAAACACCAACTTGTTTGTTAGTGAGTTTTAAATCAAGGATTCTATTTACATATTCGTTCATAAATATTTCTCCCAATAATTTAATCATTAAATATTGCTTCTTTATGGAAAACTAAAGAAGGATTATTCGCTTCATCAGTTTCAAAAACAACAATTTTGTTTTCGCCTTTCTTAAGCAAAGGACCAGGAAGATATAAAGTTACTTGTGGTTCATTTTCTCCGACAAAGAATCTTCCTAAAATATGACCGTTTACACTAATAAAGCCATGAGTAAAGCCTTTTGGCTCAATAAATGTATCTAAAGGTGCTTCGACATCTAAATTAAATTCATAGAATGCTGGACACTTACTTTTGCCAATTTCTTTATCAAAGGCTATGTCTTTAATGCTATCTAAATTTAAGGTGTAATTATCGTAATCTAATAGTTGTTGTCTATCTTCAATCAATACTCCGCCAAAGATACCTTTTCCTTCTCCAAGCTTGAACCCATAGTCAACACGACCGAGATTCTCAACAAGAATATCAATATCAACAAAATCGTCACTCTTCTTAAGCGGGATTTTGTCTTCTTGGTAATCAGTTTCATAAACACCGACTGTATTGTTGTTCACCATGACAACAGCGCGGTCATGTAGTCCTTCAAATGACAAGGAACAATCACAAGCAAGATGAGCTTTAGTATGATATAAGCAAAAACCATAATCCTGTCCCAATTCTTCAAAGCTTCTTGGTTTTCCAGAAGATTTAACAAAGTTAAGAACATTAAATTTAGCGGACATTAAAGATTTATAACCGCTTGGCTTTAAGGTTGGATAAGCGAATTTAATTGAATTTTTAACATCTAATTCGATTTTCTTACCAGTTTTTTTCTCAATTTCTTCTTTTAATGCAAAATATTTTGGAGTCAAATCGCCAGCCTCTGTTAAAGGACATTCACGATCATACGAAGTAGCTTGGAAAAAATATTTACCATTTTCGTAGTTCGCTCCATTTAATAAAGAGTGGTTAGTTCCACCACAGAACATATATAAATTAAAAGAAGCATCAACATCTAAAAAGTCATGGATATTTTGACGGAATTCTTCCGTATCTGCATGACGGTGTTTGCTATGCCATACATCAAACCAGCCAATCCAGAACTCCATGCACATAAAAGGCATATCTAAATGATAATCTTGGAAAAAATCATTTCTTTCTTTAACTTCTCCTCCAAAATTACAAGTGGTCAAACAACCTTTTGTCATTCCGAAATCCATCATAATTGGTTCCGGACCATCGGAAGTAAAATACAAAGCATTTAGACCATATTTACGATACATATTAATAATCTTTTCTCTATAGATAAAATCATTGCCATATGAACCGTATTCGTTTTCAACTTGAAGCATTGTGACATTGCCACCATTAACATAAAGGCGAGGAACAATTATTTCAGAAATTTTCCTTATATAGTTTTCGACTTTTTCTAAATAAATGTCGTTATTACATCTAAGTTCGATGCCTGGATAATTTAATAGCCATGAAGGCAAAGCGCCCATATCCCATTCAGCACAGATAAAAGGACCTATTCTTAAAATACAATCAAGGCCTAATCTGTTAGCGATATCGATAAACTTTCCAAAGTCATTTATACCAGTGAAATCAAATTGGCCTTCTTTTCTTTCAATCATGTTCCAGGCCAAATATGTTTCAACTGTATTTAATCCGGCATTTTTAAGCTTTAATAATCTATCTTCCCAATATTCTGGAACACATCTAAAATAATGAACTGCTCCAGCATATATTGAATGTTTCTTGCCATCTTTATAGAAACCATCTATGTGATATTCAAAGCTTCTCATAATATTGCCTCTTTATGGCGTCGTTTATGCCATTTAATACTATCAAATAGTATGATACGTTAAATATAAAAGCAAAGAAAAAGAGACCTAAGGTTAATTCTCGTCATAAATACATCAATTTTTGACATTAATGTTTATTCAGAAAATTATTCAAAGCAACAAAGTTATGTCATATTTTAATGGACTCTATAATTCTCTTCTCAATTAAAAATTTATTTTCTTTCACGTTTCCTCATCCGTATCGTCACAAGAAAAATAAAAGACCTGCTCAATACAGGTCTATTTATTTAATTTTGGTGACGAATACGGGATTCGGACCCGTGAATGCATGCGTGAAAGGCATGTGAGTTAAGCCGCTTCTCCAATTCGCCAGCTAAATGGCGCCTACCGAGGGACTCGAACCCACGACCGATCGGTTAACAGCCGATAGCTCTACCGACTGAGCTAGGTAGGCATTGCCATGCGTTAGTTAAAACGCAAGAAAGATATTATCACGACAATTATATAAAAACAAGAGAAATTATTTAGATTTTGAATTTATTAAAGCAACGACATCTCTTAATGTTTTTAAATTCTTGATTTCATCGCTAGTAAATTCACAGCCGACAACGTCTTCAATTTGAATCATGATTTCAACTAAGTCTAATGAATCAAGACCAATTGTTGATAATGGATCATCTTCTTTTAAATTTGAAATATCGACTTTTTCAGCTAAGATTCCTTTTACTGTTTCTAATGCATTATTCATGAGTAATACTCCTTTATGTGTCATTATTATTAACTTAAAGTTAAATGTTGTCAATAAAAAAGACCCCGAAGGGTCCTTAAGGGAGAGAGATTATTTTAATGAAATGTAACTGATAGTTTCCAAATCGCTTTGTAGGTCTTTGACCTCACTCGTCACTGAATCGGTAAGATTAGTAAACACAGCAGTTAAGCCTGCCGCTACTACTCCAAAAATCATCAGGACCAATATGATGCCAAGCAATTGTCCTTTAATTTCCGACATAAAACCTCCTTTCTATCCAATAAAGCCGACAACAGTAGTTCTATAAATAGAAAGAGTAATTGGTCTGTTGCTCAAAATTATCGGATTATATGTTTGTTCTAATATATATTCCACCTCATCTCCAAATTTAATTTGCTGCTGCGGAGATTGAAGTAAGAACCTAACTTGATATTTTGACTCGATATAATTAGAAAAAGATTGGTCTATGGTTCCATTTCTAGAGATTAGATAAGAAATGTCTACACTTTTACTATCGAGTTCGCTATAGGAATATTGGAGTTTGATTAAATCAATGCCGAATAGAAAAAACATAGCAAAGAAAAGCATTGATAAAATTGTTCCTAATTTAGATGACATTTATCATGTCCCCCATTATCGAAAGAATAGAAAACATTAATAAAATAACAATTAGTCCTGCTCCAACCAATGGATATGAAGATACTGTATCCAAAGATCTTTGCTTTTTATCAATCAAATTCTTTTGATGAGCCTTGTTCACCGAATCAAACAAAATGGTAAATTCGTTTAGTTGATGATTAATAGATCCACTATCAACCATTTGATATATAGAAAGCATGATGTTATTGGCAATAGGAAGCTTAAAATTAGAAGAAAAATTAACAAAAGGTTGGATTGACTTGTCTATATCCATTTCGTTAAGAAACTCAGTGATTCGATTTTGCATCCATTTACTTAAATAAGTAGAAGCGAGCTCAAAAGAATGATAAATATTATGTCCATTTGATGAAAACATCTGAAAATAATAAATAAGAGTTATAAATTCATCTTCTCTACTTTGAAGTATTACTCTCTTTTTGTTTTGATATAAATAAATAAACAAGTAATCAATTATCAAAGATAAAAGCAAAACAAAAATTGAAACTAATATATTTTTAAATAGAAATAAAATAATAACTGCAGAAATTGAAATTATCGAATCGATCAAAACTAATTTAATCATTTCTTTTTTAAAGTCTAATCCGACAAAAGTAATTAATTCTTTTAGCTTTTTAATCATCTTTCCATCCGTTGATTTCAAGAGTTGTCATTTTAGAAATAAGCAAATGAATAGTTATTAAAACATAAATGAATATTGAAGCAATTCCAATTAGATAGAAGAATTGGGAGGTAATCTTGTCGAAAAATTGCGATAAAGCAAATCTTAAGAAAACCAATATAGCTAACGAAAAAGACCATAAAATTACAAATTCAATTATTTTTTTGTTATGAATTTGTTCTGCTTCAGAAACATATTCCTCAAGTTCTCTTGCGCGATTGGTTAAGTTAGAGCTCATAGAAATAACGTCTCCACCTTGATCAGACCAAAGGCCAATTAAATCCAAAAACAAATTATAGATATCGAATTTGAAATATTTAGATAAATATCTTAATTTATCTTCTTCAGTATTATCTTTTATTGCTTCAATAAGTTCTTGTATATCATCATTCATTGTTTCAATTGTCGAATCGAAAGCTGGCTTAATTGCCTTTTTGATTGATAAAGAGATAACAAAGTTATTAATGAATACATAACAGCTGTGAAATCGAGTTAATTTGATCTTGTATTTATTCAATTTTTTAATTCCAATTAATAGAAAATATAAGGCGGACAAAAGAACCACGCTAAAAGAAACTATTAAAGAATTAGAGGCAAGATAGCTAATAATTCCAAATGAAAATGAAACTATTGTTATGATGATATAAATATTCATAACTTATTCCATTAAGAATGTTTTCTTGAATAATTCCGTATATGAGTGCTTATTAAAATATCTCTTATATTCTATAGGAAATTTTGAAATTTGATTAGTGTCTTTTGAAAAAATTGTAAAAATATTATTTTCGTATGAGCAGCCAATAGAGGAAATATAACGATATACTTCACCATTTTCAGCAATTTCTCTTTTAAGATGAACATAAACTTTAATATTGTGATAAATATCATTTAATACATCATCAAAATCCATCTTTTTATCATTCATCATCACCATTCTTGCCATACGGCTTGGCATGCTTTCAATATCCAATGAATGAATTGTTGTAATAATTGGATGTCCGGTCAAACTCGAATTCAAAATATCAAGCATTTCACTACCACGAGATTCTGCAACAATTAGCCAATCAGGATTACTTCTTAAAGCGTTTTTAACCAAGGATTGGATTGAAGATGATTCTTGAAATTCGTTTATCTGCCAAAAGTTAATATCCAAGGAGTTTATAGAAGAAATATTATCTAGTTCCAAAACATTATCTATGATAATTAATCGAGAATTATTAGGAATTAGAGAAATCAAAAATTTTTGAAATTCAGTTTTTCCTGTTCCAGTTAATCCTCCAATTACTATTGATAAATTTGAAGACATCAAGACTTGAAAAAGATCTAATAATTCAGGAGATAAAAAAGATGATTCTTTTGTAATTCTTGGCTTTACTGAGGCAATTCTTATAGAAAAAGTTATTACTGGTTCATTGTTGAATCTCGCAATAGAATCATGAATTGCATTTATTCTATAACGGTCAAAAGAAACATCTAGAGTTGGGTTTTGATAAGAAAATTGTCTTTCTGATAAATTAGCAATTTGCCTAATAAAATCTTTCGCAGTTTGACTATCAATTTGAATATCGGATTTTAATCTTCCGAGATTATTATCTAGATAAAAAATCGACACTCCATTAAATGAAATATCAGTTACACTTTCTTTGGTTACCAAATCCTTTAAAAAAGAAGATTCAATAAAAGAAACGAGTTTTTTCTTATCCATTATCTTTCCTCTATTTGATAAAACATTGTTCTTGTGTAGGAATAATAAAACATTAATCCTGCATCAACAGTTATTTCTACACCACGACACTTGTCACCAAGACAAACAGATTCATCTTCCAAATTGTAATAATAAAAATTTACATTGTATTTATGTGTATATTTTTCGATGCTTTTTGAATAGTAATTCATTAATCTTTCTTCTAATTTGATCTTGTCAAAATATAATTCATCACTATTTATTAAAGGAATAGAAACTTCAAAATACGCGATAGGTGTATGTATTACAACACGATTAATACCGTTAACTTGATAAGAAATAGCAAATAAATTAAAAGACATAATTAAAATCATTAAAGACAATAAGATATTACTCATAATCTAATCCCTCCTTTGACATACGAATCTCCTGTCCCTTTAGTTCCGATATAATTTCTCGATAAATCTAACTTCATATCATAATCAAAGCTAATTTTATCCATGCCTAGTTCTTCAACTTTAATTGTAAAAATATAACCATCCATTAATTCCTTTTTATTAACAGGAAAATATAGATCGTTTGTTAAAACAAACCCATCAATATATGTGTCAGATACTTCTAATGTTGTTGAATTGATATAAAAGCTATTTTTAAAAGAAAAAGATACAGTAGAAAATAATTTATTAATCTTGATTGGTATATGAATTAAGTCGTCTTCTCTTTTTCTTAAATAAGGGAAGCAATTATTCACATCATTAATAACTAGTTCGGCATTCTTGTATGTCAATTTATTTGAACCCTCATATGTAAAATGGGAGTTGTTAAAAGAAAATTTATAGTAATTATCAACATTTACATAATCAAGAAGCCCATCAAAAACAAATGCTTCATGTTTGTTATATGTAAAAGATTCAATAAACTGGAAGGATAAGTCTTTGCTTATATATGGAATGGTACGATAATCATTTGGTTTAATATATGAATAAGAAACTGGATAGATAAGAGCCTCGCTTTGAAATAATATTTTATTTGTCGAATAATTATAAAATTTTATATAAAAATACATGCCCTTACTTGATAGGTAATTAGATAAGGGAAGGTTATATGTAATATCATATTGAACATCTTTAATGAGATCTCTAGCTCGAGAAGATTGAGTATATGTATAATTGCCACTATTTAAACCGACTCCAAAAAAGCTGGCTATATTAGTTTGATTTGATTTTGAATAATAAATAAAAGTTATTGGTACGTCTGCAGATCTAGCATCAAACGGACCTATTTTATCAGTTGTAACAAATATTGAAGATAAAGGTTCGATAACTGGCGCGTTATCTGGAACTATGATCAAGGATAAGAATGCAATTTCTAAAAAACGAACGACTTTCATATTTTCCCTACACTATATAAATAGCGAGAAAATGCGAAATTTTACTGAAAAAAATTAAAAAAAGAAAAAGGCATATAAATATGCCTAATTTTAAACTATTTAAATCTAATCTAATCCTATTCTTTTTAGAATGGCGTATATCTTTTTCGCAAAGAAAAAAATCCTAGTTCTGTTAAATGAACTTCATTAATCGTACATTCATATCTAAACTTCTTTGGATAAATAGTTGCCCCATCGATAAAATAGACATTTTTATCTCCTGCAGCAATTGCGTGTAAACAAGAGAATCGATTCTTGAGCTTGGTCATCGATACTTTAAAGCCTACAAAGAATTAAAAAATAAGACATCAAGGTCCTTTTTTATTGATTATCAATTGTCTTCATCATTTTTCTAAATGTGAAGATAATCATAACAACAGAAACAGCTGCTGTAGCTATTTCCGTTATCGGGAATGCAAACCAAACATTTGACCAAGGATGGTTCGTTAAAGATAGTCCATAAATTAAAGGAAATAAAATAATTGCATATCTTAATAAAGATAAAACCAATGGCCTAATGGAATCTCTAAATGCTTGGAGCATGCCTTGTATCGAAATAGTCATACCCATAAATATGAACGAAATTGCACTTATTCTTAAAGCAAGGGCAACGGTAGAAGCAATTTCTTCAGTAGCACTACCACCGGACAATGCAAAAAGTTTAGCCATAGGATTTGCTAATGCTTCAAATATAACAGTTAATACACCGGTTACAATAAAGGTCATCACCAGTCCGTATTTTAAGCATTCTTTACAGCGAGTTTTATCTTTACTGCCATAATTATATGCCATAATGGTAATGATGCCATTACTCATACCGAAACAAGCAAACAATGCAAATTGAGCAATTTTATAATAAATACCATAACTGCCCTTAACCAATTCATCATTTGAACTGCTTAAGCCTAAAATCAAAATAGTTCCTAACATAGATAAAGAGACTAAGCCTTGCATGATAGATGCAGACCAGCCAACAGTATAAATTTCTTTAAGAACAGTTCCATTAGGAAGCAAATCTTTAAAATGCATCTTAATATCCTTGTTCTTAATCAAATGGAAAGTATACGCAAGAATAAATGAAGCAATTTGACCAATAATTGTTGCCCAAGCAGCACCTGCTACGCCTAAACCGCAAATATAAATAAAGACATAATCTAAAACAATATTAATGACAGAACCGGATATCTGGGCAATAGTCGAATATAAAGTTAATCCTGTTGATTGAAGAAATCTTTCAGAGACAGTATAACCAATTTGTCCAAAGGACAAGATACATGTAATTCTCAAATAATCAACACCCATTTTTATTGCTTCTTGATTATCACCAGCTTGCATTTTGATAAATGGTTTAGCGAAGAAAATTGCGAAAATAACAAAGATAATCCAAATGATTGATCCAGCAAACAATCCATTACCGGCAATTTTTGCTGCTTTTGAATAATTCTTCTCGCCTAACGACTTTGATAAAAGAGCATTAATTCCAATACCAATACCAACTCCCAATGAACCAGACATGATTTGAACCGGGAAAGCATATGTAATTGCAAGATTAGCGTTAACACCTTCCGGTCCCATATTGACAACAAATGATGCATCGATAACCGTATATGCCGCTAAAAGCATCATGGAAAAAATCATAGGAACGCAAATTTTCCATACGAGTTTAGAAATTTTAGTTTTACCTAGTAATTCATTCATAAATCACAAATGATTATACTTACGTCAAAAATAAAAACAAATATTTAATATTTAATTTTGGTTAATATCGGTTAATTTGAACTTTTTCACTTCTTTTAAAGAGATTAAAGTCATGATAAAAATAATAGCTAATGTTGCAATAATAGCAATGATTGCAGAAGCAACATTAATTGAATGTACAAAATACAAATATGTTGATTCGATAGAGATTAAACTAAAATAGCTAAGAGCGGCCCCAAAGCCAAAACCTAGGACAATGGAAATCAAAGTAAGCAATATGTTGTCTAAGTAAATATATTTAGATGATTTTTTTCTCGAATAGCCATTAACGATCAGGGTTAGAAGTTCCTTCTTCTTTTCCTTAATGTTTGCCATAAATAAGTTTAAAATGACGAAAATTGCTAACAATAATGTGGCAAAACCATATAGGGAGAACAAAACAGTACAAACCAAACCAAATACACTCATATCTGCTTTAAGTTTTCCATATGAATCATATAAGTATAAGAAACCTTCAACATTAGACATCTTGTCTTCAAAAGATTCGAGATTTTCTTGATGTCTATTAACTAAGAATGAATTTGGACTAATTGTTCTTCCTGATGCTTCTTTATATGTATCATAATCAACATAAATCGCACCTTTATAACTGTAATGTTTGTAGTATCCTTTGGATTTGCAGGTAAATTTATTGCCTCCAAAATCAGAAATAGCAACGGAAGCATCATTAGGGCATTTATAATCTTTTTGATAGCTTTCTGGTAACCAGAAACCTTTATTTTCAAAACGAGGGTTATGGTCTGATTCATCTAATTTAACAAGACTATTGAAAGAATCATTATCAAAATAAACATAGATATATCCAGTTAAAACTGGATGATCGTCAACACTAAATGTAATAGCGTCTCTATAAATAGGTGAATATTCATATTTGTTTTCAGAGAAATAGGTTTCTAAACTAGAAACACTATCATCAACTTGGGTGTTTGTATAAACAATTGTGTCATAGACGTTATATTCTTCAAATTCTTTATTAAAGGAATCGTTGACAGTAAATTCCAACGAAAAAGAAGACATCAATAAAGCTACACATGATGAAATACCAATAACAGTCGCAATGATACGCTTATATTCATATTTAAAATTACGAACGATAGTTTTATAGAAAAGAGGAAGTTTATTAAACAATTTGCTTCTTTCAAAACGAGATTCTTTCTTATTCATTACTTTCATATCGCCTTGCAATAAAGTAATAGCTTTTTTCTTAATAACACCAAGACAACTAAAGATAGTAATCAAAGCAGTCGCTAAAAGAGAAACAACGCATATAGCAATCGATAAGATTACATCAAAATATTTAGTATAAAGAATTAGTGAATAGGTTTTCTTAAAACAAATAGGTGTGACAATTGATTCAACAAGTAAAGATGTGAAATTTCCTAGAATTAATCCGATTACAACGGCGATTAGGGTAAACCATAGATAAGTTAAGGTAATCTTCTTTTTGCTAAATCCTAGAGCCTTTTTCGTGCCTATTAATTTAACTTCATTATTAACAAGACGATTAATAACCGAATAACAAATCAAAAATGCGATTACAAAGAATACACCACCAATAGCAAATCTCTCATTGGCCAAGATGTGATAAAGGATATCTCCCATCATTACTCCAACGTGTTCTGACATAATCTTACAAGCAAATGTTTCTTCTAAAGAATTTACTTCAAGAGCTAGAAGAGACATAAACATATTACAGCTTTCATCATCACTTAAGATTTCATCATCCAAATAATCATTTAAATATAAATATTGTTTAACTTTTGTAAATAAAATCGGATTTGTTGCCAAACCTAAATAATCAACTCGTAAAAGCGATAATTCATTATTGACATAATCAGTAACTGCTTTTTTAAGTTCATTTGTTTTATCTACGTATTTAGAATCAAAATATTTGAGTTTGTTTAAAGAATTACTTTTTAAGTAAACACCATTATAGTAATCACCTTTAACCGCCGGATTAAATGCAGATTCATTAACAAAGAAAGTTGCGTTTGTATTAATTCCTGTTTCAACATCAAGACTATGTGAACTAACATCATGATTGAGATATTCAGCGTGAATGATAATTGCGGATACAGTAAAGGTTTGATTTTTAAAGTTATAATCATTCGCAGTATTTGGGTCAAAATCAATAGAGTCTTTAATGGTTCTACGTAAATAACCAATATTATTATGTCTTTTGAAAGTTATTTGATCGCCAATTTTAATACCAATCTCATTTGAACAGCCACGGAAAATAGCGATTTCATTATCGCTAGTAGGAAGATGTCCTTCTGTTACTATACATGTTGAAATTTTATCTGTGATGGATGTAATGCATGAAGAATAAGTTTTATTATTATAAATAAAATCATCATTTGCATAATAAAAGCCTTGGACATCATCTATATCTTCAATGGATTTAAGATCCTCAACAATTGCGTCATCGACTAACGCATTAAGTCTAAGTTGAATATCATAAGCGTTTGTTTGTTTAAAGGTCTCATCAATAGAATATTTAATAGCGGTTCCAGAAAAATCTAATCCCTGAAATAAGGTTACTCCAAGGAATATGAAAATCACTATCGAAATGAAATTGATAATGTTTTTTCTTATATTCTTAAATAATTCAATTAATTTGATTCTCATCTTACCACACTAAATCTTTGGCTTTTAATGGCTTTCTATTAATAGTTATTTCGTATACTTTGCCATTTCTAAATTTGACAACTCTATTAGCCATCTTAGCAATTTCTTCGTTATGGGTAACCATTAATAAGGTTGATCCATTTTTATAAACGTCTTCAAGTACCGTTAAAACTTCAATACTTGTTTCATAGTCTAAAGCCGCTGTTGGTTCATCAGCTAAAATCAAAATTGGCTTTTTAACTAATGCTCTTGCAATAGATACTCTTTGTTGTTGACCGCCAGAAAGCATATGAGGATAACTTTTTGCTTTTTCTTTTAAACCAACTAGTTCTAAAGCCTTTAAAGAATCCAAAGGATCTTTAACTAATTCGGCAATCAAATCCAAATTTTCTTTAATATTTAAATTTGGCATAAGGTTATATGATTGGAAAATAAAACCAAGATTATATCTTCTAAAATCAGTTGCTTCATTTTCGCTTGGCTTAGACATATCTTTGCCATTAAAAATAATTGAACCAGAATCTAAATTGTCCATGCCACCAATAATGTTGAGCAATGTTGATTTACCACATCCAGATTCACCAAGTAAGACAACTAATTCGCCTTTATAGACATCTAAGTTAATGCCTTTTAAAACTTGAGTTACTGTATCGCCATTCTTGTATGACTTACATACATCTTTTATGGTGATAAGTTTTTCTTTATTTTCCCAAGTTTGTTGATACATTTCATTATCTTCAATTTTTAAAATTGCGATGGTTGTAACCATTTCAATAATGCTTGCTTCATCTTCATTGAATAAGTTGTTATCATTGATGACTTCAATTGCACCAATAACGCCAGTGCTATTTTCAACAGGACAACAAATGTAGGATTTTATATCTATATTTTTATATAAAGAAGCAATTTCATCATCTTTATTGGATTTAAAATCAATGATAGAAGTTGCTTGATTGTTTTTAAAAACCTTTCCTACAACTCCTTCATTTTCTTTATAAATTTTATTACTTATATCATTAGGACAAATTGAATAATATGGGTGAAGGTCGTTGTTTTCATCCTTAAACCAAATAGTTGCATATTTGACATTTAAACTGTCAATAAGAACTTTCAAAGCGCTGCTTAAAACTTCTTCAATGTTTTTACTTTTGATAACAATATCATTAATTTCACCGATAACTTTGTAATATGTAATGTAGTCTTTGTTCATAATTTTGCCCTATTAATTTTATAGATTATACATATATTTAAAAATTTAAAAAAGAGGTTTTAAGAAACCACAATAATTTAAAACAATAAGTCCCTGGATTAGCATTGCATTATATCGATTTTAGTTTGCAGCGATTTTTCCAAATTCTTTGCCTAGATTTACCATTGATAAGGAATCGTAATGAGCATAATCAATAGAACCGATGGGTTCTGTATCTGTTTTGATACCTAAAGCATTAGTGTCTATAAAGTAGTTTAAAGATGACTTTTTGGAAAATCTAATTTTTGCATTATTGATAGCTAACGGATATGACCACATATCAGGTGAATCGTTAATCGCTGCGTCAATCCATTTAATATCTTTTTGATACTTTGAAAAATCTCTTCTTAATCCTGAAGCAAACGCAATAGTATCTCTATAATAAGCTTCTTCGTCATTATTCCAACTATCTGATTCCCCTTGCATCCAACATACGCCATCAAGCGATAAACTATATCCTTTTGAAGTTAAGTAATCGAGGCATTTCAAAGAAAAGTCCATGGCGTTGTTATAATATTTTCCTCTTTCATGATGATTGTTTAACCAGTCATATCTAAGAGATGAGCCGCCAAATGCCCATTTAATTATAAATGTAGTTTCGTTTGGATATTTTTTACTCATTATGTCGGAAATACCAACTTCAGGTCCAAAATGTTCATTCCTATAACCAAAGCCAAGCGTGCATTTAACAAACTCATAGTTAGATGTGTATTCGCCATCATGATTAACAAAGTTAATAAATACATTATCGTAGCCTTGCATGTATTCGTTATACATGTTTGTATCTTTTTCTTTTAGATAGCTAGTTAAAGATGATCCTTCAGCATTGGATTGGCCATAAAGAAAAACTATGTGTGCTTTTTTATTTGTAACATTTTCTAAAGTATCGGCGATTGTAACATCTGGATTGTTATAAGAAAAGTCTGTAGTTATTTTATAACTAGAATCACACGCGCTTAATAAAGAAGTAATAACAAGAAGGGCAAATAATTTCTTTTTCATAAAATTATTTAAATGATAAAAAGTAAAAACAAAACTAACAATATCTGTTTCTATCGTATTTTAATATAAAAGAGATCTCATTATCGAGACATCTTAATATAAATTAATCACCAATAAATTCAGATATATTTATATAGTAAGTATTATTGCAAACCTCTTGTGTTGGTGTTAAAGAGAAATAATATACACCAGGATTAACATCAAAATCACAAACTCTTGCACCGATGCCGATTGAATCGTCTAATCCTTCAGGAGCTGTAACCTCACTATCTTCTAGACAATATTTATTAAGGAATTCATTATATGTGATTGTTTCTATTTCATGAAAATTAGAATCATACAAGTTTAAATCAAAATGCATTGAATAATATTCATACGACTCTTCAGAATCGACTGCCAAAATTTGTAAAGCGTCGTATTCTTCATAATTAAAGACAATAGTATTATCTAAACTAAATTTAAAATAATCAGTCTTTTGCAAGGCCGCACCCACCACATCATATGAAATGGGTTTATATTTCTCGCTTAATGTCCCTAAATCAATCGCATTAGCGAATTTATTTTCCATTTCATTCATTGATGAAGAATGAGACTGATTACTAGAGTTACAGGATGTAATAAGCGGAATTAATGCTAAAAATAAAATTTTTCTTTTCATATATTATTAACCTCTTTTTTATTTTATCAATTTGTTTCTAAAAGGCAATACACCAAAAAAGTTGGCGAAACACTTGCATTTTAAATATTCTTAATTGTGTAAAATAAAATTTCGTCTTTTAAATTTTGGTCGGCCATATAGCTAAAAACTATTTCGCCTTTTGGAGAAACAACACAAGATTTAGCTTTGTTCATGTCTTCTATTTTTTCGTTGCAAGTTTCATACCCCCAACGGTTGCATGTTACATACCAAATCTCGTTTTCTTTAGCTCTTTGCTTCCATGCATTAGTAGAATCATCATCCGAATGTCCTTCAATAGGTTCAGGATACCACGTTACAGGAGAAAGAATTATATCAACACCTAAGTCTTTTAATGCTTTTGCATGTGTATCAACATATGAATCTGCACATATAATTATTCCTAATTTTCCATATTCGGTATCGTAAACACTATAAGGAAGGTCTCCAATCGAATTCCAAGATGGGAGGCATCTTTTTCTTTCATGTAGCACTACTTTACCTTCTTTATTAAATAGCACTGCAGAATTATACATTGTTCCATCGTTAGCAATTTCAGGAAATCCAATTGCTATATATCCCTTATTTGCTTTAGCGATATTTCCAATAGCGGATAATTCCTTTTCAATATCTCTAATCCCTGCATAGTTAAGAACATCTTCTTTTGTTACATAATAAAAATCGGTTGCCATTTCTGGGGTAACAACGATGTTTGCGCCATTTTTAAAAGCCTCATCTGCATAATTGCAGATTGTTTCAATGTTTCTTTCCCTTTCTTGATATAAAGGATGCATATGGAGCATTGAAACCTTGCATGTCTTATCCTGCTTTTGATTACAAGACACTAAGACAATTTGTGTAATTGATAGGCTTAATACAAATAAGAAATTTTTAAATAGAGTTTTCATCATTATTTAAATATAACAAAAAATTATTAAATAACATAGAAGAGCAAAATCAAATAATTAATAAAATATAACAAACTAAAAGAAATATCAGTCATTTATAATTTTAATCTTTAATTTTTTAACAAAAAAGAGACCTCGTTATTGAGATCTCTAATATATGTTTTGGAGTTAATTTGATTACTTAGCCATTGCTTGAGCAACAGAAACAGCAACTGCAACTGTAGCACCAACCATTGGGTTGTTGCCCATACCGATTAAGCCCATCATTTCAACGTGAGCTGGAACGGATGAAGAACCCGCGAATTGAGCATCTGAGTGCATACGACCCATTGTATCTGTCATACCATAGGAAGCAGGACCTGCTGCCATATTATCTGGGTGTAATGTTCTACCTGTACCACCACCAGATGCGACTGAGAAGTATTTCTTGCCTTGTTCAACGCATTCTTTCTTATATGTACCAGCAACTGGGTGTTGGAAACGAGTTGGGTTTGTTGAGTTACCTGTAATAGAAACATCAACACCTTCCATATGCATAATTGCAACACCTTCACGAACATCGTCAGCGCCATAGCAGCGAACTGCTAATCTATCTGGGTTGTTACCATATTTTGTTTCTTTAACAATTGTAACTTTGCCTGTGAAATAGTCGAATTTTGTTTCAACGTGTGTGAAACCGTTGATTCTAGAGATGATCTTTGCAGCATCTTTACCTAAACCGTTTAAGATAACTCTTAATGGTTCTTTTCTAACTTTGTTTGCTTTTTTAGCAATGCCAATAGCACCTTCAGCAGCAGCGAAAGATTCGTGGCCTGCTAAGAATGCGAAACATTTTGTTTCTTCGCTTAAAAGCATTGCGCCTAAGTTACCATGTCCTAAACCGACTTTACGATCATCAGCAACAGAACCAGGAATGCAGAAGCTTTGTAAGCCAACACCGATCCACTTTGCAGCTTCAGCAGCGTCTTTTGCATTATTCTTAATTGCAAGAGCAGCACCAACTGTGTATGCCCAGCAAGCATTTTCGAAACAGATTGTTTGGATGTCTTTTACCATTTGGTAAACATCTAAACCTTTTGCTTTACAAATTTGTTCAGCTTCTTCAATTGAAGCAATACCATTTTCGTTTAAGCATTTGTTAATTTGGTCGATTCTTCTTTCATAACCTTCAAATAAAGCCATTGTCGAATCCTCCTATTCTTTACGTGGGTCAATGAATTTGACGCCATCGTTGTATCTGCCGTATTGGCCTTTTGCTTTTTCAAGAGCAACTTCTGGGGAATCACCCTTCTTTAAGAAGTCAGTGAACTTACCGAGTGATAAGTATTGGTAACCACAGATTTCACTATTTTCATCTAAAGCTAATGAAGTAATGTAACCTTCAGTTAATTCAAGGTAACGAGGACCTTTTTCTTTTGTTGAGTAAATAGTACCAACTTGAGAACGTAAGCCTTTACCTAAGTCTTCAAGACCAGCACCAACAGCTAAACCATTTTCAGAGAATGCTGATTGAGTTCTACCATAAACGATTTGTAAGAATAATTCTCTCATTGCTGTGTTGATAGCATCACAGACTAAGTCAGTGTTAACTGCTTCTAATACTGTTTTACCAACAATAGCTTCAGAAGCCATAGCAGCAGAGTGTGTCATACCTGAACAGCCAATTGTTTCAATTAAAGCTTCTTCAATGATACCTTCTTTAACGTTTAATGAAATTTTACATGCGCCTTGTTGAGGAGCACACCAACCAATACCATGTGTGAAACCACTGATATCTTTGATTTCTCTGGAATATACCCATTTACCTTCTTCAGGAATTGGAGCACAACCATGAGATGCACCACAATTTACCTTGCACATATTTTGTACATCTTTTGTATATTGCATAAATTATATTTTCCTCCTTTATGCAGTCCATAAATATTATTAATATTTCAACCTTTCTTGTAAAGAAATTATTAATATAAATTAAAAAAACATCTAAACAGATGCTTAATTATTGTCTTATAAATGCTACTTTACTATTTTAAAGGTGATTTTGAAGCGGCTGTTTAAAGGGACGACATTAACTAATTCCCAACCATCTTTGATATGTTCTTCTTTAACTTTCTCTAAATCTTCAAAAGAAACTAATATAGTTTTTGATTTTATTTCTTTTGTCATCATTTTTGCAATCTGTTCATCGGTAAGGGACATATTATCTACTTCTTTCTTTAATAGTTTAAAGCTATTGTTTATAAAAACAAAGAGAGAAAATGGTCATTTACTAACTCTTATAAAAAATACTACCTTTAGAATAAAGAAAAGAGTAAAATATGTGAAAATACTTTTAAGAGGTTAACTTATGATCGTTCTAAGTGGAGCATCCGCATCAGGCAAAACGGAAGTAGCAAAAGTTCTTGCAAGCAAATATGGAATCGGCAAGATGATCACAACAACAACTAGACCAATGAGAGTTGGAGAAATTGATGGAAAAGATTATTTCTTTGTGACCAAAGAGCAATTTGAATCATTACTTAAGAAGGATAAATTTGTTGAACATACCATTTATAATGGTAATTATTATGGCTCTGGAAGAGATCAAATTGGTGATAACAAATGTGTTGTCATCGACGCTGCTGGATTAAGAAGTTACACTGCTCTTAAAGGAGAAAAATTCATTGTCACATTCTTCCTCAATGCTTCAGAAGAAACTAGATTAGCAAGAATGAAGGGAAGAGGAGATAGACCTCAAGATATTGAAAGACGTATTATTAATGACCGCGACGCTTTCGATATCGCAAACGTTATAAAAGTTAATTACAATATCGATTCTGAATTCGGAACAGTTGAAGAAATTGCGGATTATATTTATTCCTTATATAAAAAGGAATTAGAAAACTACTATTCAAACAAGTAATCATATTTATATTTAGTCTTTGGATTTATGTAAACGGTGCATTGGTAACCGTTTTCTTTTTGGCTGTATCTTTTTACATAATTATCAGATACAAAAGTATAGAAATCATATTCATATGGGAATAAAACCTCTTTCTTTTCCCATGTAGAAGCAATTGATGAGGAGATGAAATCTAAAATCTCGATAACATCTTCGTCATTTTTAAGTGAACAATACATCTCATTTTTATTTAATAATGTAGATGGATTTTCATATAGTAAATCATATTTATTATATAAATATATAGAAGGAATATTATTAACACCAATATCATTTAATATGTTATTCGTTGTTTCAATTTGCTTTTTGAAATTTGGATTAGATATATCTACAACATGGATAATGAGATCAGATTCAGTAACTTCTTCTAATGTTGATCTAAAAGATTCGACTAAGGTTGTTGGTAATTCACTAACAAATCCGACAGTATCCGTAAGAATAAAAGAAGGATATGGGAAAGAAGAAATCAATCTAGTTGAAGTTTCTAAAGTTGCAAATAGAGAATTACGCGCTAAAACATTTTTATTTGGATACTTATTTGCGTGGTTAATAAGAGCGTTCATAAGTGTTGATTTGCCAACATTTGTATAACCAACAATACTAATTTTAGTTATGGGAGAATTTCTTCTCTCGCTTCTCATATTGCTCCTGGAAGATTTTATACTTGCTAATTCGTTTTTACGGAAATTAATTACTTCTTCAATAACACGACGGTTTAATTCAATTTTCTTTTCACCTTCACCTTTGTTATGGCCTTTACCACTAGTGACTTGGGAATATGATGCTTTTTCATCAACAAGCTGGCCTTTGAGGTATTTTAATTTTGCAATTTCAACTTGAAGCTTTGCTTCTTTGGTTTTTGCATTCTTTTCAAAGATAGTAAAAATCACAAATGAGCGGTCTAATATTCTTACATTCAAAAGTTTTTCAAGATTGTTCTTTTGTAATCCTGTTAATTGGAAATTGCAACAAACTACAATATCATCCAAAGAATAATCAGAATTATAAATAAAATCTTGTATATAAAAATAAATCTCTGAAACTTTGCCCTTACCGATATAAGTTCTTTTATCAGGATTATCTATCTTTTGTATAAAAGTTTGAATATTTGATAAGCCAATTTCTCCAATTAATGAAGAAAACTCACTAATAGAGTAGGCATCATCTTTATCAGCAATAATAATTGCTGGGAAAGGTCTAATTTCTTCCATAATTAATCAGTAAAGAATTTGTAATAAATAACTACTAAGCCCGCTATGATAGCTAGCAAAACGACAATAGAAATCAAAACAGCAAAGAAAATTTTTCTATCTGTCTTGTTCTTCATATTGAATTTTGGATCTTGGTCGCCTCTTGGCTCCATTTTTACATCTTTAAATAACATATTTATATATTATTGATTTTCTTCTGTTTCTTCAAATGTATTATCAATGACTTTTAACTTTTCAACTGTGTATTCATCTGCTTCTGTAATGACAAGATGATAATGAGAAAAATCAAATTCATCTCCAGTCTTAGCAAATCTATCTAATATTTCTTGGCAGAAACCTCCAACAGTAGAATAATCGGTTTCAAATTCATCGGTATAACCAATAAGTTCAAAGAAATCTTCGAGATTCATACCGCCATCAACAACATAGACTCCATCGCCTTTTTCTACATATATTTCTTCAATCTCATCATTTTCATCAAAAATTTCTCCGACAATTTCTTCAAGAATGTCTTCCATAGTGATGATACCTTCAGTTCCACCATATTCATCTTTGATAACAGCAATGTGTGTCTTTGTTTCTTTAAATTCATTCAAAAGATCAACGACTAAATGATTTCTTGGAATAACAATTGGCTTGTAACATAAGGATAATAAATCGATATCTTTTCTTCCCTTAAGCAATACTTTAGCGAGTGATTTGACAGGAAGAATTCCAATGATATTATCAATGGTTCCATCATATACAGGGATTCTTGAGAATTCAAATAGGTTTTCGATATCTAGAATTTCATCAATATCATCTTCAATATCAATAGCAAAAACATCTACTCTAGGAGTCATGATTTCGAAAGCTTCAGTATCATTAATATCAATAGCACTTCTCACCATCTCTGCTTCATCTTCTTCCAATGTACCTTCTTCTTCCAAAGCATCCGTCATTTCTGTTAAGACATCTTCATCAATTTTGTCTTCCTCAATTGATTTCTTTTTGAAAAGTTTTCCAATTAGTACGAATAATTTAGAAATAGGCCAAACAAATAGGATTGTTAAATATTTAACAAATGTTACTGGATAAGCAAATAAAAGAGCTAAAGAATAGTTAAATCTCTTTGCAAAAGCCTTTGGAATAAATTCGCAGAATATGATTAAAAGAGTAGTAAATATTGCAGTTGTAATAAATACTCCATTAGGTAATCCGTTATCAGCAAAGAACAAGCCAATTAATGTGACGATAGACGACGCCAAGATATTAACTAAATTATTGCCGAACAAAATAGCAGAGATGCTAAATTCATAGTCATTAATTAATCTCAAAGCAGTTTTTGCCTTATTTACATGCTTCTTGTTTTCAATATCTCTTTTAAGATGATCTTTATCAACCATACCATAAACCATATCAGCAGCTGAAAAGAACATAGACATAAAAGCACAGAAGGCGATAACAATCCAATAATAGAACTTCATATTATCTAACCCTCTTTTGGATATTAGGTTCACTAATATCACTGACTAATTCTTCTAAAACATCATCCATAGTAACCATTCCAACGATATGTTTATTTCTATCTCTAACAATCGCAATATGAGTATGATGTTTCTTAAATCCATTAAAAATATCATCAATCATAATTGATGTATTGACAAAATATGGCTTTTGAAGCGATTTACGAATAGAGACCTTTGGGTTATGTAAATAAGCATTAACATAAGTTTTAACATGGAGAATGCCAATTAAATTATCAAAGGCAGTATCATAAACTGGAATTCTCGAGTAATCCGTTTTAATTAAGATATCTTTAAGCTTTTCATGATCAATCTCTCTAATATTTAATGCAAAGATTTTTTCTTTAGGTGTTAATACTTCTTTAACATTAGTATCAGCGAAGTCTAAAGCGGACTGAATAATTTCACTTTGTTCTTCTTCGATGATGCCGTCATCAGAAACTTTTTCAATAGCGGTTTCTAAATCATCTTCTGTGATAGTTTCTTCATTTTTTACTTTAAAGATTTTTTCAATTCCTTTTGCCAGCTTCTCAAAAACAAAAGAAATTGGGAATAATAAAATCATCAATCCATAAACAGGATAAGCATAAATATATGAAAGAGTATCTGGGATTGCTTTAGCAATTGTTTTAGGAAGTGAATCACCTAAAATATAAATTGCAAAAGAAATAATAATAGAAGAAATAAGCGAAATAGTGTCGCTAGTTAGACCACTATTTCTAAACATATTGTAAAAAAGGATTGTTGAAACAGAAGATGCTAAAATAGCAACAATGTTGCTTCCAATCAAAACCGTCGTTAAAGCACGGTCATATTTATCACAAACTTTTAATACTAATTTCGCAGTGCGTTTACCATCATCTGCTTTAACTTGCATCTTGTATCTATTGACGCATGCAAACGATGTTTCACTACTTGAAAAGAAGAAATGGAAAACAATGCATAGTCCAATTACCACCCACGATAGAGGATCATCCATTAGTTAACCACATCCTTTCTTGTTCTGTAACGATGACAAATATTATCATAAAAAGATGCGAATATAAAGGACAAAGAAAAAGACCACAAAGTGGTCTATTCCTTTAAATGATAAAAGTAATTATTCTTCAACTTCTTCTTCGACTTTTTCAGCTTCGTCAGCTTCATTTAAGTTACTTTCGATTTCTTTAGTCCAATCAGTTTTTGCAATTTCGCCCTGTTCTAAACCGTCTTTTTCCATAACATCTTGAATGAGTTGCTTTGCTCTTCTCATAGACAATCCGGATTTAACTTTGAAGATTAATGGAATTTCTTGATAAATATTTTTATCACTTGCATCTTGAACTGGGATTGTTGAATCTTGATATTCTTTTGGATCAAGAGCGAAATATAGTTTTAAGCTCTTGCCAGCAATTGTAAGTTTAACGTATGTTTTACGATGCAACCTGAAAGTATCACCTGAAGAAGATACACGAGATTTAACACCCCATGATAAGATCTCGTTCTTTAATTCGTTGTAGTTATCTTTCATCTCTTGTTCAGCTTCAATGATACGAGTTGTAAATGGGATACGAATTATAGGAGTTTTATTTGTTTCTTCAGGAGCAGGAAGAGGTTCTACTTGTTCAACAACAGGTTCCACTGCTACTTCTTCTTGAACAACTGGCTCAGGCTCTGGAGTTGGAGCAGGTGCTTCTTCTTGAACAGTTTCAGTAACTGGAACTTCTTGATTGCCGTTAAAATATTGAACTACTAATGGTCCAGAGAATGTAGGTGTATTACTTTGAGCTTTGAAGTTTGCTAATTCTTCTCTGATAACTTGGCGAATCATCTCTCTTAATTCTTCTCCACCATATAAAGGCTCTGGTTCTGGTTCAATTTCAGGTAATTGTTCTTCAACTTTTTCTACTGAAGTTTCTTCAGCAACAACTTCTTCTGCTACTTCTTGTTCATCTTTACCAACCGCTTTAATACTTAGAGAAGAAATCCAAGTGATGAAAGCCAATACAACATATATAATTGCAACTACATATAATGCAATTGTTAAAATGTTTTCAATAGGATTAACAAAGATTAATTCAGGGAAAACTCTACCAGTTTTTTCTAATAATGTTGCAAAAGGAACAACAAACAATAATCCTACAATTGCGCCTAAAACAATAACTGGTCTTTTTCTAACGCAGCAAGCAACAATAGAGAGTAAAAACATGATAAACGCAAATGCGGATACAACGATTGCAACAAATGGAATGTAATTGCCATTACCAGCTTTGCCGAAATTATAAGCAGCACCAATATTAGAAATAATTCCAGAAAAATCTGGTCCTAATAAGTTTTTCGCACTGTCATTGCCAGCTACTAGCACAACAGCAAATAATCCAGCAAATGCAACAAAGAAAAATAATGTAATTACAGCTAAAACAGCAAAATTAATTGTTTTCTTTTTATTTTTCATAATAAAAGCTCCTTGTTTAGTCAATTTATTCTATAACTATTATTTTATTTAAAACAACTAAAAACCCCTTAAAATTGCCTAAAAAGTGCAAATAAGGGGTGATTTCAAGTGATTTTTAATCGTTATTCGTTCCAATTTTGTGATTCAATTAATTTTTCACAAGCAGAGATGGCAATTTCAACCATATTAACAAGGCCGTCTTGTCTTTCTTTTGCTGTAAGAATTCCTTCAGCAACAAACGAATCAGAAATTGTACAAATGCATGCTGCTTTCTTTCTAGCAAGTGCAGCATTTACATATAATGCGTATGATTCCATTTCGACACCTAGGCAATTCATATCAGCCCACTTCTTCCAAGAATCCTTTTGATATGTATAGAAGAAATTAGATGAGAGAATATTACCAACATGTAATGGTAATCCTTTTTCTTTTGTAGCGTCGACTAAGGCTTCAATGCAATCATAATCAGCAATTGCACTTACATTTCCTTCATATCCAGGTAATACACAGTCACTGCATGATCCCATAGCAATAACCACATCTCTAAGTTTAATATCTTCTTGATAAGCACCCATCGTGCCAATACGAATGATGGCTTCAACACCAAATTCATTAAATAGCTCATGAGAATAAATTCCAATAGAAGGTAAGCCCATACCAGAAGCCATAACGGAAATGCGTTTTCCATTTTTTGTATAACCGGTATAAGCTAATGCACCTCTAGTATCGTTTACAAGTTTTACATCTTTCAAAAATGTTTCAGCAATCCAAGTAGCTCTTTTTGGATCACCTGGCATTAAAACAATTTTGGCAAAATCGCCTTTTTCAGCAGAAATATGTGGTGTTCCCATATAAATTAGACTCCTATCTAATAAGTACATTTTCATTATAAACAAAAAAGAATGATCTTGCGACCATTCTCTTATTTACAAGTTTGTTGATTAGTCAATTGATTCGACTTCAGAAGCTGGTTCTTCAGCTTTCTTAGCAGCCTTTTCAGGTAATCCAATATAAGCAACAAGTGCTAACATTGCCCATAAGCTTGCTCTAGATAAACAATTAATAATGTAATAACCATCATCATATGCACCGATAATGATATAATCATTGTTTCCTGTCCATGTGTTATAGACAATTGTAGAAATTAATGAGAAGAGGCCTAAAGCAACAAATCCAACAGAAATGAGCGAAATGACAATGCTTGCAATTTTAGTAAGTTTTTCATTTTTTAAAACAACTTTACCAAGAACTAAGCAAACAAATCCGCCTAAAGCAGCAAGACCGATTGAACCATAAATTAAATCAGCAATAATTGTTGGAACATCAACTCTTGGTGTCCATCCAATATCTTTAGCATATCTAATGCTAGAACCTAAGTGTGAGATGTCATTAAAGAAATATGAGATACCACTAGTAGCGGTAATGAGGCTATATAAACAAGCGACTCCAAAAATAGTAAATGGGATAGCAACAAATTCTTTTTTGTTTGTAAATAAACCAATGACGATTAAGGCAACAAGTCCGCTATTAACTAGGAACATAATCCAAGATGAAAGGCCAAAACCACTCCATTTAGCTTCATCCCAAGCTGCATAGATAAACGCAAATAAAATGAAAGATCCTAATAAAATTAATGTAGTTAAGAGGTATTTGCCCTTTATTAAATTAACTAACTTTTTCATAAAAGCTCATTTTTTAAAATAACAATTCGTAATTATACTATGAATTTGTCTTCGTTCAACATTCAAATTTATGGCAATAAAATAGACAAACTATTTGCTACCTTTGTATCCAACTCCATAGGTTGATGTATAGTAATCAATACGTTTGTTGGTCTCGCTTGTGTATAGAGGAGGGTAGATATTTTCGCCTTCTTCAAGCCCAGCAAGTTTAGCTACTGCTTCATGTGCATCAATTGTTAACTTTTTGATTGCTTCAGGTTGAGATAATGTCTCATCAGCATAAATTGGCTCGCCAATATTTAAAGTGACTTTTGCAATTTGTTTGAATATGTTCTTTCTAATCCAACCACAAGGGCGATAAGAAAACGCCATTGGGAGGATTGGTCTATGTGATTTATAAGCAAAGAATGCCGCACCATCTTTAAATGGCCTAATAGGTGCATAGAATTCCCACATACTTGCTTCAGCAGCAATATGTAGCCATCCACCATTTTTAATATGGTCAATTGTTGAATGAGCCATTTTATAGAATCCTTTAGAATTCATTGGGACAGGTATCCCACCAGAAAGACGAATCATCTTGCCATTTTCGCCTGATATATTTTTATCCCAAGCCAAGATATTAGTTTTTCTTGGATAGACAGCGTGCATAATACTGGTGTAATCCCACATATGTACATGGTTAGCAGCTGATACTATTCCCTTATCAATAACATCTTTATATTTCTTTAAGTTTTCTTTACCTTTGACTTTAAACCTCATTCTAATTGATTGAATTGGAAAGGCTATCAAAACGGTAAAAACTCTAAACCAAAATCTCTTAAATTTAAAAGATTTAGAATCATCAATATATGGATATTTTTCATCGTAAACATTATCGTTATCTTTTTTAACTTTTAAATAATGTGTACCAGTGTCTAAAGGATATGGAAATTTATTTGTTTTTGGATCGTATATATTGTCATCAAATTATTTTTCTAAAATAGCATAACTCTGTTTACCGATATGAATATTATTTCCATTGAGTAAAGCATTATGAATAGAAATAGGTTTATTAAATTCACCAATGTTATAATCAAATTCTTTATCTGATGGATTAATAATAATTAATACTGCTTCTTTTGAATCACTTCTTTTATAGATGAATGGATAATCATATGAAATAAATTCAATATCGCTTGTAGCGTTCAAACAGCTATGTTCATTTCTAATCTTAACAAGTTCTTTGAATGTGTTTAAAAGTGAATTTGAATCTTTTTCTTCATCGATAACTGACACACCATCATCGGTATTTGCAGGTAAATAGCATTCATCTGCTTTAGAGAAGCCTCTATTTTTGGAATTGTCCCATTGCATAGGAGTACGACAGCCAGTACGAATGCCTCCTCCATCTTTTCTAAGATTAAAATTATGTTTCATACCAAGTTCATCGCCATAATAGAAAAATGGGATGTGTTTATATGTCAATAAAAATGCAAATGCAGTTTTAACAACTTCTTCATCTTTCACCGCTGACATTAATCTAATTGCATCATGGCAGCCTGAAGGAAAAGAAAAATAACCCTTGCCATCAATGTCTTTATATAGCTTATTGCTATAATCGATTAATGGTTTAATTGAGCCTTTACCTTCTTTAGAGAAATAATTGTGACCTTTTTCAAATCCTGGCATCAAGTTTGTGCCCTCTTCATATCTAAATAGCGAATCATAAGGTTCGCAAGTATGACCAAGATAGTCGAAATCAAACCCGCATTTGCCTACGGCAATAGATGGATAATTCCATTCAGAAAGGAAGATTGCTTCTGGATAATCTTTTTTAACTTCACCCATCATAACTTCCCATACCCATTTAATGCCTTTGACTCTTTCTTCCTCTTCTTCATAAGGAGTGCCGTCATGCTTTTTAACAATGGAAGAAGCCATATCGACTCTAAATCCATCAATGCCTTTTGCCATCCAGAATTTCATGATATCAATCATTTCATCTCTTAATGGTTTTAATCTTTCATCAAGATAATGCATTTTCCAATTTTCATGAAGTAAGCCTTCACACTGATATTCCATATCTAACCAGCCAAAGTTTAAAGCAGGTTGGCATGCATAATAATTAACTAAATAGCCACCATCACGTTCATAAAGACCTAAAATACATTTATCTTTATAAGTAGCGAATAAAGAATCCGTCCAAATATAGTAATCAGAATATTTATTTCTTTCTTGTTTAGCTGATTCTTTAAACCATTTGCATTGAACTGATGTATGACCAATGACTAAGTCAATCAAAATCTTAAAGCCAAGTGACTTAGCTTTTTTGACAAATTCTTCAAAGTCTTTCATTGTTCCAAATCGAGGATCAATTTCACGATAATCCGTAATATCATAACCACCATCTTGGAAAGGCGATAAGAAAAATGGATTAAGCCATAGGACGTTTACGCCTAATGATTTGACATAGTCAAGCTTTTGAATAATGCCTTGAAAATCACCAACTCCATCATTATTTGAATCATAGAAGGAAGTTGGATAAATTTCGTATAAAATAGCGTTTTCTAATGATTTATTCATAAAATTTACCTCAATCTATTCGTTTGCTTTAAAAGCATATAACTTACTTGCTTCAAGAATGCCTAATTCTAACATGCTGGAGCCGCTCCAATGAGGATCTCCAACGCCTAAAGTAGTTAATGAAGATGTATCTACATAAGTAACGTTTTTCATTGAAGTTCCAACTTTTGCCTGAGCATCAGCAACCATACCAGTATATGGAGCACCACTTACAGAACGGTCAACTTGCATTAAACATACTGGCATATCTGGAGCATTAATATCTTTTCTTAAATCAGATATAAAATCAGTAATGTTTTCTTCGTATAAACTTGCATAGTATTGATTTGTTCCATCATGGCAGCCTTGATTAAAAGCTAAACCGATAATATGAACACAATAGTTTTCACTTAAAAATTCTACTTGTTCTCTGATTGTTGTTACTAAATTGTAATACAAATCACCAACAACTTTATCGTCTAAAGTGCGATTTGGACAAGGATTGCCTGCTGCGTCTACTTGAAGTTGAACGCCATTACCTTTTTCAGCAATTGTAGAGCTGAACCAACGATTATATAAAGCACTACCACCTTGCGAGTATTTTAATATAACCATTTGACGGTCGCCGTCAGGAGTTTGTTCGTATTTGTCTTCAAAGAACTTGCTCATACCAATTTCCGGACCAAACGAGGATTGATTATATCCCCAATCACCTGCTTTTAATGTATCTCTCCAGTTATCGAATTTTGTAGGAGCGTAGTTACTACCCTCGCCTTTTGCAAAATACCATCCTGTTTCATAAGTATGATTTTTTTCTTCATTTGGTAAGTCACTAATTGGAGAATAGCCGACTGCATTACTTTGGCCAGAGATGATATATAAATCTAATCTTGTTTTTTCACAAACGTGCTCTTCTTTCATAGAAGTATCCTCGCTAATTGATTGAATGGATGATGCATTATTGTTATTACATGCCCCTAAAAGAAATGAACTAAATATAATAGGTAATAAAAATTTCTTCATAATAACTCCAAATGTTTTTATGCATTAAACATATCAATATCTTATTAATTATATTAAAAAACCTCCCACTTATAAAGAGGGAGGTAAAACTAAATTAGATTAATAATTATGCTTTTTTAGAAGCGTGTAAACCTTTATAGAGTAAAGCAGCAAGAACACCACCAACGAGTGGAGCAACAATGAACATCCAAACTTCTGCTAATGCTTCAGTTGTGCCATTGAAGATTAATGCAGCAAATGCTGTACCAATTGATCTAGCTGGGTTAACAGATGTACCTGTAAAGTTGATACCTAAAAGGTGAACAAGAGTTAATGTTAAACCAATTAATAAACCTGCTTTTTTACCAGCTGTATTGTTTTCATCAGTAACATTGAGAATTACATAAACGAAAATGCATGTTAATACGATTTCGATTAATAATGCACCGACGATAGCACCAACT
Source organism: Bacilli bacterium (assembly GCA_045600585.1). Lineage (GTDB taxonomy): Bacteria > Bacillota_I > Bacilli_A > RFN20 > CAG-826 > JAZRYE01. The sequence continues at coordinate 53,133 of JAZRYE010000035.1, forward strand.
GCTGGATAATCAGTAGCACCAGCACCACTACCAACTGCATAGTTACAAGCATCACCAACTAATGTTAAGCCAGATAATTTAGCAATACCGAAGATAGCAACACCACCTAAGATAGCGCCAATAACTTGGCTGCAAACATAGACTAAGAATTCTTTAACAGTCATTTTTCCAGCGATAAGAACACCAATAGAAACTGCTGGGTTAATATGGCAACCAGAGATTCTACCAACTGCATATGCCATACCGACGATTACAAGACCGAAAGCTAAAGATGTAGCTACTAATTGACCACCTGTTGCTGCAGCAACGCCGCAAGCGCAGAAGACAAGAACAAAAGCACCAATTACTTCAGCAATAGCCTTTTTAAAAAGATCTTTCATTTTAAATCCTCCTAAGATTTAATACTTACTCATTATAATTCACAATATTGAAAATGTTTATACTAAAGTATGACTTTTAAAATCAAATTAGTTAACCACACTATTTTTGCTAATACTCAACGAAGTCGAATTAAAAGACATCATTATATTATTTTTAATAGATTTATGAACAGGAAGCATTGTAAAGAATACAAAATTATCATTATCTAAACGTTCATTTTTAGCTGTTCTATATACATCAAATATCTTCCCAGAGTCTTTATTTAGCACACGTATAGAATCCTCACCAACGCTTATCGTGATTTTGTCAATAAGAGGCTTTTTAGAATCAGAGTTTTCTTTCTTTATCAAGAAAAGTAAATCTTCAACTACCATCATTATCCTCATAGAAGTTTTTTCTTCACCAAGTGATTTAAGTTTGTCACCAATTAAATCACGTGTTTTAACAATTTCATCATCAGTAAGAATTAGATTGTATGAAAATTGAGTTTCGTTACATAAAGGATATTCAATTATTTTTTGTGTTTTATTTACTCTCTTTAAATAAATAACTACAACAGCAAATGAAAAAGGAGAAGCAAGAGCGATACCAAGAATAATTCCAATAAATGAGTTGAATATTAATGATAAAACAATTGATAATCCAACTGGGAAAACAAATTGAAGTAAGGTTTGGCTTATAACCGATATTATAGGTTTTTCTAAAGCTGAATAATATGATCCATACATATTAATCAAACCATAAAATATATAAGTGATAGATATGACCAATACTGCTAACCAAGAATAATGGTAAACAGGCGACGATGAATAAATTCCATAGATAGAAGGAATTGCCCAACAAAACACTGAGAAAGTAATGGTAAAGAATAAGCATATTCCAATTTCCCATTTCATACCATATTTCACTAAGCTTTTTATTTCGTCATTATTATTTTGAGCATTAGATATAGTTATAAAGCCGCAAATAGAACTTGAAACAGAAGAGAACAATTCGCCTAAGCTAATAGCTAAATTAACAACTGCATAGCAGGCTAATAATGCAACACCAAATTTATTTGAAATAAAAGCATTTAAAACCAAGTCAACAATAGTAACGAGTAAAACTCCGAGCCATTTTCCTGCCCCTAAAACAATCATCTGCCATATATTCTTTAAACTAAATTTAAAATTAAATTTAACATTATTTTTCTTTGATAGGAAATGAATCCAAACAACCAAAGTACTAACAGCAATAGAAATGAATGTTGATAATCCTAAGCCGGCAACCCCCATTGCATTAATTAAAACAGCAGAGAGAATAACATTTGCCACCATTTGAACTACGGAACTTGATAGGGTCCAAATAACATCAGCGTCTTCACAAATTAATCGATAAGTATAGTAATTAAGAGGGTAAATGATAGCAACTCCAATAAACCAGTCATAATATTCAGATGCATACTGATAAACAGTCGATTCAAGATTTTTATCGACGAAAACTGAAATAAAATTATCCTTAAATAGCCACATCAGTAAAGCAGTCAAGCAACCAACAAACATCGTTGTTACTAGTCCAAGTCCATATAATTTATGAGCTTCTTTAGGGTCACCTTTTCCAATAGCATTAGAAAACAAAATCGCTGCACCATCGCAAAACAAATATGGAATGAACATAATAAAGGAATAAAACGGAGTAACAACCTCAACTGCAGCTAAGGCTTCTTCACATTGCATGCCAGCAAAAATGCTGTCTGCGATAGCGCCGATAATATAAACGACCCATCCCAAAATTGATGTAATGATTAATATCTTAACTTTTTGTTCAATTAACTTGGCTTTTTTATTCTTCATAACGTCCTCCATCCTTGCGCCTTTATTCAAATAATTTATATATAATGTAATCTATCACATATGTTTAAGGGTTCAATTTTAAACATTGCCTTTGTATTATACATATTTTGTTTAAGATAACGAAACATAATTTCCTGATAAAAATAATGAGGAATTAAAATAAAGTTTTATTTAGGCTCTTCATTTAACTATTTAAAACGACATATATTTAATTAATAGGACACACTAAATACTTATTCTTTTATTGGTACACAGTTCTCTAACTTTAAAGAAACGTAGAAAAAAGCACGATTAAGTCGTGCTAGATAATTTATAATTCGTAGTAATTTCTTATTGTTTATTAGATTAAATAATTTGTTCTAATTAGTGGTATGCTTATTTGAAAATCTATTTGACGATTAATCTAAAAGAAAGTGTTTCGAAATCTACTAGCAATTGTATTTTTTCTTTTTTAGTAAGTCGAGTAATCTTGAATTCAGTGAAATTTGAATCAATTATGATTTTGTCAGTATCAATATCATAAAAATGCTCTTTGGCAAAACGAAGCAATTCAATTTGTTTCAAAACTACTGTTCTCTTTAGTTGTTTTTGAATAAAATCACTTGTTATATTAGTTCTATTTAATTCTCTGAGCTGTGATTGATCGGCGTTTTTAATAGCCTCGTAATTATTGTTTTGAGCAAAGAGGTCTAAATAATAAATCTGAGGATTGCCAGGGAAAAATAGCTGAATAGCACGCGCTAAAAGCATAGCGTCATCTGAAGAATTCAAGCACTGATAATATGTAGTGAATAATTGATAGCAGCCATCGCTTTCGCCATAGACCTTTTTTTCAATTGCTCCTCTTTCAACTGCGATTTTAATTAAATTGCTAATGCGTTCAGATGGCAATAAACCATTTAAATCTTTAACAGGTATTCCATCATGACTTGAAAGCATATTTATAGTATTAAGATTTTTAGTAATTATTTCGTCGCCCCACTTCTTTAAATAACTTCCATCTTTATTTAAGATTGCGTCTATTATCAAACCAGGTAGAAAATAATCACACAAGATATATCCTTTTTCAGAAATTTTTTCATATGTTTTGCTTTCGTATTTTTCATGAATTTCTGGTAGAAGTTGAAATCCGTATTCAGCAGATAAATCTTGGACCCTACTTAATAGTTCCCAGCTTTCTGGTTCATTGAAGAAATTTCTTCTACCGGCAATTTTGGATAAATATGGGAATGCGTCAAGACGTATGGTTTCGACTCCATATGATTTTAATTTTTTAAGAACATCTTTATAAAACTCCCATACTAATGGTGATTTGCTATTTAAATCCATTTGGCCTAAATAATGGTTTTCATCCACGATTCGGTTATAAAAAGAATTCCAATAATACATTTTAGAACCGTCTTTGCATTTTATTTCAAATACAGGATATCCTGGCTTTCGGAAATACATATTTTTTGTGTATTCGATATCAGGGACAATATAGCCATCATTTCCAATCTTTCCATATCCCTTCCAGAATTCATTCCAGTCAACAAAAAAGTCTTTGTATTTTGATTTTGTTCCGTTTTCAACTATATCTTGAAATTGAGGACAGTTGATTGACATGTGATTTAAAATGAAATCGGTAATTAAAGAAATATTTAATTCTTTAAGTTCTTTTAAATTTTCAAAATTAACAAATTCGTCATTTAATTCGTAATTAACAATTGAAAAGCCACGATCTAAATCAAAATTGTAAATACTTGGAAGTAAATAAATACTAGAAAAAATGTCTTTATATTCCTTAGACTTTAAAAATTGAATTAGGCCATTCATATTGCCATCAATACTATCTGGATAAGAGTTTAAAATAATTTTTCTTTTCACAATATCACCATTCATTCTATAAAAGGGACTATTTGCATTTCTGAAATAGTCCCATTGTTTTATTATTTTGCTTTTTTGAATATATGCATCACTTTTTGGAAGCGAGCTTTTCTATTTTCTCTAATTCTCAACTTTTCTTGTAAGTCACGAGAACCAACACCATAAACTAAATATAAGATGATGAAGGAAACAATCATAACGAAGACAGTTGATGCAAGACGTCTGCCTTGAGCGTTAATATTATAGCCATAATCGCCAGCACCAAATAACATTTTTTGAAGAATCATAGAATATGTTCTTGTTTCTTCACTAGCGAACGTAGCTGACATATCGTATTCCACGAACAAAGCATTAAAGTTCAATGCAAATACCGCTAAAACAGAAGGCATAATAATTGGTAATTCAACTCTTAAGAATGCCTTAAAGCTGTTCATTCCTAAATTTCTTGCCGCATCTTCCAATTCTCCATCAATTGAATAGAACGATGCTTAGGAACTTTTTTAATCTTTAAACCAAATGCAATGTTGTCATAAACAGTCATTGTTGGGAACAAAGCATAACTTTGAAAAACCATACCAATATTTCTTTTTTCAATTGGTACATTACCGCTTTTAATGGATACATAGATGTTTGTATGCCTAACCGTAATTACGATATCTGGTTTTCCGCTTTGATCTTCGTAGTGAGAACAAAGAATTTTATCTGCACCTGTAACAAAAGAAAACATTTTTTGAATATGCTTTTTCCACTTATCGTTAAGATCACAAAATTTCTTTCCATTTAAATAATTAATGATATCTGATTCGTTTTTAAGTCCGTATTCATGGCTTGGTAACATAAAAAGCCCTCCTACTTTTTTATATCCGAATTTTTCATTATTTTTCTTAAAAAAATTTCAGCAAATAAAGCAAAGTGTTGGTAAAAAATCATTTATTTGAGTACTACACTTTCTTTTTTGATATACTTATTTCAGCCAGGAAAAAATAGATATTTTTAAGCAGTAAACCAGTCTATGAGACTTTCCTGGCGGTTATCCTCACCTGGT
>JAZRYE010000036.1:0-72432 GCA_045600585.1 Bacilli bacterium
CTAGAAGAAGAGGAATAGGAAATGTTTCAACCGAAATAATGCTAAATGTTTTAGGAATGAATATTGCTAAATTATTTAGATTCTATACTACGAATAAACTAGATAAATATTGGACCGCTCCAGATGAATTAGAAAGAGAGAATATTAAACTACCAAACATGAAACGCTTGGCTAAAAAGGGAAGAAAAATAAATTTGGAAATATATAAAAACGACAAGTAGGTTTTTCAACAAGCTTAGCTTGTTGCTAAACTAATTTTTTTCAAAAGAAAAGGAGCTGTTCACCTTATAGGTTTTTCAACAGCCCCTTTTTATTTATTCTAGATTATTAACAAAATCAATAAACTTTTCAGGATGAGATGGATCGAATAAATACGTATTTAATCCCGCTTCTTTACCTGCTCTAATGTTATCGATATTATCATCAATAAATATGCAATCTGAAGGAGTTAAGTCACATTTGTTTATCGTGTATTCAAATATTCTTTTATCTGGTTTTGCAAATTGTAATGGGAAAGAGAATATGAGCTCATCAAAGTATTTTAGAACTTCGATGTCATCATGATCATAAGTGAATGTATCTGGCATATTAGATAAAAGAATTAATTTAATTCCTTTGTTTTTAAGTTCTCTAACTAATTCCCAAATACCTGGAAGAGGCCATACTTCTTCTTTCCAATGGAAGATGATGTTATAAGCACTTTTCCAAAGTCTTTCAGGAAGGGTGTTTTTAACTTGTTCGTAATATTCTTTTGAAGATAGACCTTCGTCTTGAAAATGCCATTTCGGAAAGACGTTATTTCTAACTAATTCTCTATCTTCTTTATTATCTCCGACATAGACATCTAAAAGATGGTCTCTTGAAAAACCAATTAGCACATTGCCACAGTCAAATATAAAATTTTTATACATATTATAATGGTAAGTCCTTTTTTAATTTGAATTACATTTAGCAATAAGATCAATTTGTTTTTTGTTAAATTTCGGCTTTCTATCATAGGTATATAACCCGTTTTGTTCTTGTTCTACATCGTATAGTTGAGTGTAGCAGCATCCGGATAAAACTTTGCAATTTTTAACTAGAGTTGTTAAGGCTATATATTCATTAACAAATTCATCACTATTTTTATAGTTTACATATCCCCATGGTTCTTCATCATGATGACCAGTAAAACAAGCAAAACTCATTCCACCATATTCACTGAGTATTGTTGGTTTATCTTCATCATAAAATCCATCAATAAACGGATTGATTGTTTCTAAAGGTGAAAGAGCTTTTTCATAGCTTGTTTCCAAATCATCCAAAGTTTGTTTGATTTGTTTTGAATCAAAATAATTATGGAAATCAGCAATGTCATTATGTTTACTATGATAACCACCACTAGTATCAACGCATGGTCGAGAAGGATCTATTTTATGAGTTAAATCATATACTTCTTCGCAGTATCTAATATCCCTAAGTTTAGCTTCTTCTGTAAAATCCTTCCAAGCTTCATTTAAAGGACACCAAACAACAATTGAAGGATGGTTATACATCATTCTCATTGTTTCTTCCCATTCATTTTTAAATTGAGGAAGAGAATCTAAATATCCATTTCTTAATCCCCAAGAACCATATTCTTGCCAAACAATAAAACCTTTTCTATCAGCATATTCTAAATAGACTTGATCGAAGACTTTTTGATGTAGTCTAGCTCCGTTAAAGCCTAACTCCATCGCTAAATCGATGTCTTTTGTGGCTTCTTCAACTGTTTGAGATGTATAGTTACCTACTTTATAGAATCCTTGGTCTAAAACAAGCATTTGAAATACTTCTTTATCATTAACAAAGAACTTCTTATCTTTGAAATAGACTTTTCTTAATCCAAAATAAGACTTAACAACGTCTTTACCAAAGGTAATTTCAACATCATATAGTCTTCCATTACCTACTTCCCAAAGATGTTTTTCTTTTAAAGGAAGGGTGACTTCTTCGCCTCTATAACCTTTAATATAAATTTCTCCCATCAACGATTTTTTATAAGTGACTTTAATATTTAGATCATCAATTTCGTTAACTTCGATATTAAAAGAAACTGATTGATTATCTACATCGGGATTAATTCTTAAATGTTTAACGTAATGAAGAGGAACTTTTTCTAAATAAACATCTCTCCAAATACCTGTTGTTCTTGTATAGAAGCAGCCAAATGATTTTTCACGGTAACACTGTTTGCCAGAAGCTGTGTCATTACGACAGTCGTCTTTAACTTTTACTTTAAGTGTATTAATTCCAATTTTTACGTGTTTTGTAACGTCAAAAGAGAAGGCTGTATATCCTCCAATGTGGATTCCAATAAGTTCATCATTTACGAATACTATAGATTCATAGTCAACAGCATCAAAATGAAGAATAATTAATGAATCAACATCTTCTTTTGATAATTCAAAATTTCTTTGATATTCACATTCAAAAATAAAACCCTTATATCCAATACCTGATATTTCTGTTTCAGGTGAATAAGGTACTTCAATTTCTTTTTCTAGATTAATTGGAGAAATAATTTTAAAATTCCATTTACCATTTAAAGATGAATAAGAATTTCTTTCTAATTGTTTATTAATAAATAATTGTTTCATATGATTTAATTATAAATAATTATTCTTTAATTACAATTAACAAAACAAATAAAGAAAACGTATAACGTTTAATTACATTTTTGTTGTAAACTAATTAAAAAGGTAAAAGTATATGAATAAAGTCCATAATTACATAATAAACGAATGGGATAAATGCATTAGAGATCCTAATAATAAAGAAGATGCAAAATTAAGTAATGTTAAGCTACCAAATAAATACACAACTCCGTGTATTAATGATGAATTTAAAAATTTCTATTATTGGGATACATATTTTACAAATCTTGGTTTATTAGAAGATGGAAGAATTGAAGATGCTAGAAATAATTTAAACATCATGAGATTTTTCGTTATGAATTATGGATTTGTTCCTAATGCCGATCACCTCATATTTGGATCACAACCTCCATTCTTTACTAGAGGTGTTTATGACCTATATCAAAAGACCAAAAATGTTGAAGATATTACCTACTTCATTGATTATTTAATCCAAGAATTAGATTTCTGGGAATTCGATAGAAAAACTCCTACTGGATTAAATCAATATAAATGTGGCTGGACTAATATAAAATGCAAAAATTCATATAGTTATTTTGTTAATCGCGTTAACGGATTAAATGAAGAAGAAAAGAAGATTTCAGATATTGAAATGACTAAGAATTTCTTCGCCATTGGAGAATCAGGTTGGGATATAAATCTTAGATATATAACTAAGGGAAATAGATTTGCAGCGTTAAAATTTAATAACATTGATCTTAACGCTATTCTTTACGATGCAGAAATGAAGATAAGCGAAATGCTTTCTATTATAAATAGAAAAGAAGACGCAAAAGCGTTCTTAGAAAAAGCCAATAAAAGAAAAGAATTAATGGATAAATTAATGCTAGATTCTAAATCTGGAATATATTTAGATTATAACTATGTTGATGACAAATTATCAGAAACATTATCCGCTGCAAGTTTTTATCCTTTTGCAATGGGAATATCTGCTGATAAAGAAGCTTGTTTATCATTATTTAACAAGTTAGATAACGAATTTGGAATATCGACCGCCATCAATCATGAAGACAAAAATTATATGCAATGGGATTACCCACATATGTGGCCAAGCAATGTCTATTTTGCATATCTTGCTTTAAAAAATGTCGGTCTAGAAAAAGAAGCCGAAAAACTTAAAGACCAATATATGAATGTGGTTAAGAATAATTACAACGAAACAGGCAAGCTTTGGGAAAAATATAATACAGTGACCGGATCAGTTTCAAAGACTGTTGAATATGAAACTCCATCTATGATGGGTTGGACTGCCGGAGTGTTTGAATATTTCTATAATAATTAGAAGGTATAAATATGAAGAATGTAATTGAAATGACAATCTTAAATTCGCTAAATAAAACAGTGAATAACTCTTTTGATATAAATGATGAGTTAAAAGAAATCATCATGCTTAAAAACGAAGAATATTCTTTTCAAATCAATTTAAAAAGTCCTGTGAGATATGGATGGGTGAATCTAAAAATCTTCGGATTAGATAAAAAAGATTATCACGTAAGCACCGTTAAATATATATATGGTAAATATATCGATGTCAGTAACCAAGAAGAAAAAGCTGATGATTATTATTTAGATAAAGATGAAGGATTCTATCCTGATATTCTTTTACCTTTAGATAAAACATATGTTCATTTATATGACAAAACAATCACAACTTTATTTGTCACAATCAAATTAAGAAGCAACAAACTTCCTAAAGACAAATTAAAAATCAGCGTTGTTTCTGGATGGAAAGAACATTTATGTTCAAAGACTTTGCCTATTAAGATAATTGATAAAAACTTAGTTGATAACGATTTAATGGTTACTCACTGGTTCCATCATGATTGTTTATCTGAATATTATCATATAAAAGTATTCTCAAAGGCTTATTACAAAGTTTTTGATGCTTATTTGAGGAATTATGTAGAAAACGGGAATACAATGCTCCTCGTGCCTCTTTTTACACCTTGTCTTGATACAGAAGTTGGAAGTGAACGTCCAACAACTCAACTTGTTGAAGTGTTTAAAGAAAATGGCAAGTGGTCATTCAATTTTGATAAATTAGATTATTATCTGTCCTTCATTAAAGAAAGAGGAATTAAATACTTTGAATTCTCACACTTATTTACTCAATGGGGTGCAAAATTCTGCCCAAAAGTTGTCTATAAAGAAAACGATAAATTAGTAAAAGGGTTTGGATGGAAATATGAAAGTAGTTCAATAGAATATCGCGAATTCTTATCCGCTTTATTACCTGAATTAGATAAATATTTAAAATCAAAACAATACGACAAGATTTCTGTTTTCCATGTAAGTGACGAACCAAACAAAGATTCTATTGATACATATGTATCTAATAAAGCACACATGAAAAAATATCTTAAAGATTATACTTTCATGGATGCATTAAGTGATTTTGACTTTGCAAATGAAGTTGATTTACCAGTTGTAGCTGATAACCATATTCAAAAATTCTTAGATAATAAAGTTCCATCAATGGTCTATTATTGCTGCGTGCAAGGATGTGACAATGTTCCAAATGGATTTATCAATATGCCGGCGTTAAGAAGCAGAATCATCGGCATGATGATGTATTTAAATGATTCTTTAGGATTCTTACAATGGGGTTATAACTTCTGGTTTGCACCTCTATCAGTTTGCAAAATCAATCCATATATCTATGCAGATGGAGTTGGATATTTTAATCCAGGAGATCCATTCTTAGTGTATCCTGGTATGGATTATGAACCAGTTGATTCAACAAGAAACAAGATATTCAATGAAGCAATTCAAGATTACCGTTTATGCAAAACAGTTGAACAAGTAATTGGCAAAGAAGAAGTCAAAAATATTATTAGAAAATATGGTGTTAATAACTACAACACATATAGTCATAATAACAACGATTTATTAGAGTTAAAAAAAGAATTAATCAGCAGATTATAAGAAAGCTAATAAAAAAAGAGTGTCAATTGTGTTATGTATCACTTTTGACACTTTTTTTGCTTAAAATAAAGCCACTAGAGAATATCTAATGGCTAATTATTTAGAATTTTAGAACGTCTTCTGGCTTTCTTGTTTTATATTTGCCTCGAGTAAAATCAGGTATTTTATATGGTTTTCCATGATGTCTAATAGACTTTTCACTTAATGGGGTAATTGAATACCACGCGGCAGCGTCATATACATCAATTGGCATTGGTAAGTTATTTTTAACACAATTAACAAATGCTCTAACAAGGAATATATCCATACCGCCATGACCTAATGTAACTTCTTCAGGTGTAATGTTTTTCCAACAATCAGGTAAATATTCATCATATTGATCTTTCGCATTACCAAAGTATTTCTTGTTGAATTCAGATGGATCCCATACATTTTCATCAATATTACCGTCAAGGAGGACCATATTGGTATCCATATCAGTACAGCCTTTTGTACCTTTAACTTGGAATTCACGAGAATAATGGGCTGGTAAGGTTGTATTTAAAGTCATTGTGATGGTTTCACCGTTTTCACACATAATACTTGTTGATACAACATCACCTTGTTTAAAAGTCACATCTTTAAGTGATTTATCTTCACATTCAGGTTTATTAGCAAATTCATGTAAACCGCGAGATTTGGAACTTACAGAAGAAACATATAACATCCTATTTCCTCTATTAATGTTTAAGATTTTAGCAATTGGACCTAATTCATGAGTTGGATAGTTTTCGCAGTTTCTGCTCATGTAGTTTCTCAAACGATAATGTCTATTAACATTACCACCTAAGATTTCTTTTCTTAAGTCGTGAGTATAAGCACCATGACAATGAATAACTTCACCTAGTTTACCCGCTCTTACAAGGGCAGTAGATAATAATTCAAACTTATCGTAACAGCAGTTTTCCATCATCATAATTGGTGTTTTGCTTTTTTCATAAGCTTTAACTAATCTCCAACAATCTTTAATGGAATAAGCACCAGCAACTTCCATTGCACATGGAATGCCTTTATTCATACAATCAATTGCTTGATTAATGTGTGCTTCCCAACTTGTTGCAATATAAACTGCATCAAGTTCTTTATCATTTAAAAATTCTTTGAAATCAGTATATTTTCGAGCGTCGTAGTTGCGTTTTTCTTTAATCTTTTTAGCAATATCATCAACACGATCTTGATAGACATCGCAAATAGCAACAACGTCAACTTCAGGAACAGCTAAAAATGTAGCAAGCATACCATTGCCACGTTGTCCTAATCCGACAAATCCAATTCTAACTCTTTCCATAATCTAAACCTCTTTTTAAACAAGAATGCCTCAAAAGTAGCTGCAGAATTAACTGCAACTACTCTTGTGCAAATTAATAATAATTAAATAGCTCTTAATGAAGCGTAATCGACGTAGAAGTTACAAGTTGGAGCAACATCTCTATAAAGATAGATACATGCTACTGTAGAACTATAAGAAGTTCTTTGTCCGTCGTTTAATTGAGCATCTGCTACCGCTAATGTATACCATCCATCAGCGCCTTTAGTAACAGTGCCAAACGTTGATGTAACACTTTCGCCATTAACTGTGATTACATTTGGAGTACCAACATAATGGTTTTCATCTGACATAAATGTAAGTTCAAATGTACCATTACCATCAGGTTTGAAATCAATTGCTACTGATTTACCAGCATACATTTCTTCAGTAATAGCCATGCTTTCACTGACTTTTCTCCATGACCAAGCAGGCATATTTGTTGTCTCATATTGAACATATGGTTTAGTAATCTTGAAGTTATCAATGACAATTTCGTTCCATTCTTCATTAGCAGCAGTTCTAACTTGGTGTAATGTGAAGAGAATGTGTGTAGCGACACAATCAGTAATTGGTCTAACAAATTGTGTTTTCCAGTTAGCATCTGGATTGATGCCAACTTCATTTGCAGGTTCTGTTCCAAGTAATCTCTCGCTTTGATACCAGTCACATGCAACATAAGAACCTGTATTTTCGTTAAATAATTTGAATGAGCTCCATGCATTACCAGAAATTAATTTGTAATCGAATGAGAAGCCTTTTGATCTAGAAAGATTCATAGAGCCACCTAAGCTTAAGCAAATAGGTGTCCAAGGATCTCCTTCTGTAACTGTTGGAACAGCAATTCTTAATGCTGATTTTGAGTTGTTTGTTACTTCGGTTTGCATACCAACGTTAAGACCATAAACGCCATCCCAACGTGATCCAGACCAAGGTGTTAAGGTATCTGTAAAGTCGCCATCAGCATCAATGCCTTTAGCAACTTTTGCAGCAACATTAATCTTTACACTTGTAATTGCAAAAGCAGAACCACTATAGAATTGAATGTTATTAACTTTACGTGAATCAAATGCATAGTGCATTGGAGTAGAAGATAAGACGCCAGAAACAACATTCTTGTTATCCCATGTCCAGCCTTCAAGACCACTGAAGATGAAACATTGGCCAGAGCCTGTTACTTCAACAGATGAAACACCACGTAATGATGATTTGAAATGGAAATAATTATCAGCGGCAATTGAGACTAAACTATCAGAATTAAATGATCCACCACGGATTTCGAATATAATAACGTCACCTTCTTTAGATGTTGCTTGATATTCAAGTGGAGAACCTGTAGGAGTGATACCAGTTGTTGCATCAAGCGTTACTGTCTTAAGAGCAGGTAATACCCAGCTATCTTCAGCAATTTCTGCTGTAGCAGCAGCATCTGAATAATACTTGTCGCAGCAAGAGCATTCCCAATATTCAGAATTACCATCGAATAAGCCAGTTCTAGTTACTGCAGAATGGTGAACTAAATAGTGTCCTGGTGCCATATAACCATTTCCACCTTCGCTCTTCCAAGCGTTTAAGTCAGTGAATTGATTTGCGCCATCTTGAGTTTCAGCATACTTGTCGCATCTTGAGCAATCATAATAATCGCGATAGCCAGGTGCTTCGTGTGTATTATGTACACCTTCAACTTTCTCGAAATTATGACCTTGTGCATTTACGTAACGAATATCACTAGTATCTGCCAAGATAGCGGCTTTTTGAGCAGCAGTTAATGTTCTTTCCCCTGCAACAACGCCTCCTGCAGGTAAAGTCAATGATGTAGTACCATCGCAGTTTGTGTAGTAATCGTGAATACCTGGAGCTTCACAAGTTGCTGCCACACCAGCGTAATGATAATACTCATTGTCTGCTAATGCACCTTTAAAACCAAGCTTTGATCCACTTACTGCTATTGTAGCAGCAGCTGCACCAATCAAAGCAAAGCATCCAAGGCAAGCAATGATTTTTTTAGATTTCATTATAAGAAAATCCTCCTTTTTATTTTTTGCTATTTCTAGCAATTAGAGCCTAATTTAGATGACTCTTAAAGAGCCATAATCGATGATAAAGGAACAAACAGGTCCGATATCTCGATATAAATAGATAGTCGTAATTGTTGATGAATAACTACTTCTCATTGGGTGATTTAATAACGATTCATTTACTACCAATGTATACCAATTATCACCAAGAGGAGTAATTTTTCCGTATTTCGCGGTGACGCCAGTAGAAGTAACACTAATCATATTAAATTCACCAACATAATGGTTTTCATCAGACATATATGTAATTTCAAATTGACCGTTTTCAACAGTCTTAAAGTCAATAGCAACTGATTTTCCTAAATACTTACTTTCAGGTAATGTTACGAAAGAAGGTACTCTTCTCCATGACCATTCACGTAAATTTGATTCTAATTGGGCAAATGGGTGTTCAAGATAATGCATGTTATCAATGATCATTTCATTCCAATTTTCACCCGCGGCAGTTTTAACTGGATGTAATGTAAATAAGACATGAGTAACAATAAATTCTTCTAATGGCTTAACAACGATTGTTTGCCAAGAACTATTTGGGTTGAATCCCATTTCTGTTACAGTATTTCCATCCCAATACATAGAGCAGAATCCATTTGTTCGTTCATTAAATAATTTAATAGATGCCCAAGCATAACCGCTTACTAAGCTAACATCAAATTCAATTCCTTTTGATGTTTTGATTTGTAAAGGCGTCTTAAATGCTAAACAAACAATAGTCCATGGGTCACCAGATTCAACTGTTTGGGCAGCAACTCTAAATGCTGAATTAGAGTTATTTGTCTTTTGCGATTGAATGCCCGCGTTAACGCCATATAAACCATCCCAACGAGAACCGACATAAGCAAACATAGAATCAGTTAAATCGTTATCTAAAGTAATGCCTTTTGCTTCTTTACCTTCGACATTGATTTTTAAACCAGTGATTGTAAATCCGCTTCTTGTATAGAATTGAACGTTATTAACTTTGTTTTGATCAAATTCGATTAATAATGGGTTAGATGATAGATTTGCAGTGGCAACATATTCACTGTCCCAACTCCATCCAGCTTTACCATTAAAAATAAATACTTCACCAGTTCCACTGATTTCAACGTTTTTAACGCCTTTAAGAGGAGTTTTGATGTGACAATACTTATCCCCCATAACTTTAACAAAAGTGTTGTTAGGTGCATTAAAATTAGGAATCTCGAATGCGATTTGGTCACCTTCTTTAGATGTTGCAACATATTCATAATTCGCGGCATCGTTAACAGTTAATTTAGTAGTTGTATCAAAAGTAACTGTTTTTAATGAAGCAAGTAACCAACTATTTTCTTCAATTTGGGTATTGCCTAATTCATCACTATAGAAGTTATGACAAGTTTTACATTGATAATATTCTTCATTACCTTCATATAATCCAGTAGGTCTAGTTTCTTCATGACGAACCATATCATGACCTGCAGGTAATTTACCTAATCCGTTTGTATTTTTCCAAGTGACAAGATCATCAATTATAGTTGTGGCTAAATCATCTTCAAAATATTCATCGCATTCTGAGCAATGATAATAAACTTTAAATCCATCAGTAGAACATGTTGGGGCTAATCCATCAATCTTAGAGATTTTATGACCAACATTATCTAATTTGCCCCCATTAACTTTCCAAGTTTCTAAATCAGAAAATTGGTTTTTGCCTTTTTCGTCTTCGGCATATTTTTCACATCGAGAGCAATCGTAATAATCTTTATAGCCTTGAGTAGCACAAGTTGATGCTTCTCCAACAACATGAACCCAATCATGGCCTAAAGCTTTAATAACTACATCTTCATAAGTGATTTCTTCTTTTTCTTCGTTAAAATATGTTTCACATTCTTTGCAGTAATAATATTGGTTATGTCCATCTTCTTCACAAGTCGCATCAACTTTTGCATATAAACTAGAATAAGTATGTTCATGCTTTTCTTCTTTTTCTTTGTTATTACTTCCACAAGAAATAAGTAATGAAGAAGATAGAAGAGTTAATGATAATAAATTAAATAATTTTCTACTCATAATGTTCATTCCTTTCGAAGTTATCTAACTGTCACTCTTAAATTTGATAACAAGATTTGAACCTTATCTGCCCCATCATGTTTATCAAGTGTATTAACACGAATAAAAATTGTGTCTGCGTTTCCGCTTGCGGTAAATGTGAATGTCTTTTCACTCCATTCACCTTTAATAGGGTTCGCACCTATTTCTTGAATTTGGTTTTTGCCTTCATTTGCCCATAATGCAATAGACATCCAGTTAAGGCCACTTACAAGATAAGTATCTACTGTAACTGTTACTTTATTTGCTTCTAAAGCTTCTGGTAATTTATACATAATTCCAGGCCAATCTTCAGTATTGGTATATGTACCAGAGATAGAAGTAACAATTTCTTTATCATATTGATTTGCTAATGTTGTAACTTGAACGCCAGAATTGTAACATTCTTCTAAACAGACTAGATAATCATCAGAAACAACAACTTTAGCTTCGCAAGATAAATTAGGATTACCCACTGAAGTAACAGTGATAAAACCTGTTCCTTTTGCTAAGCCATAGATTAAGCCATTACTAACAGAAACGATTGATTCGCTTCCAGGTCTTACTTCATAAGTTAAGCCATCATTACGAACAATTTCTGGTTCAAAATTAACAACTAAAGATGCTGTTTTATGTAATGGAATAATATATTCGCTTTGTTTTAATGACATTGCGGTTGGATTTTCAGCGATTTCAACAAATCTCAAATCATCAAATACCATTTCTGTATATGTTGTTGTTGGATCATTTTGATACTCGCTATCGGAGTTCATTGTGATAAGGATTTGATTATATGTTTCATCCATATTTGTATAGTTGAATGTGTTTGTTGTCCAACTATCTTTTACTGGGAAACCTCCATTAGCCTCACCATTGACTTCACTATTTCTGATGACACTATTATCTTTAGCAAGTCTTAAAGAGAACCAATGTTCACCATTAACAAGTCTTGTATCAAATCTAATTAATGCTTCTTTTGTTGAATATTCTCTATCTAGATTAACGATAAGTGCTGGCCATAAGCCTTTATTAATTTGTGATTTAAAATCAATAACACTAACTCTATCGTATTTTTTACTAGCTAAAGAATATGTAGCTAATGTATGATTCGTGCCATAAGAATATTTAGCAAATAAATCATCATCAGCAACACATGTAATAACAGTTGATAATTCAGGATTAGAAGCACTTGTAATTCTTACTTTTCCGGAACCTTTTTTATACGCTCCCACTTTACCATCAACAATTTTTAAAACATCTTCACCTTCGATAATTTCAAAATTAACTGATTTATCAATATATGGTGAATTTGGATAGAATGTAATTTCTGGAGTCAATGTATTTTCAACGTAAAAGCAATATTCGTTTTCAACTTCCCATTGGCTTGGTTTTTCTAAACCTTTAACTGTGAAAGGTAATTCTTTTTTGACATTAGAACCATCAATTGTGGAAGCAATAATCTTAGTTGTTCCTGCTTTTAAACCTTTGATTGTTCCATTATTAAAGGAGAGGATGCTTGGATCTTCTATAGACCAAGTTAATTCTTTATTAGTAGCGTTTTCTGGATAGACCCTAACGTTAGTAACAAAGGTTTCATAACCAATATGAATACTTTCTAATTCAGTTTTGAAATCGACTGATTCTACTAATACATCTTGTTGAACTTCTTCAGTTGTTGAAGATTGATTAGAGGAACAAGCTGTGACAAAAGATAACGACAAGATGCTTGTAATAAGTAAGCGATTAATATTCTTTCTTTTCATTATTGGTCTCCTTTGCATTCTCAATTTTCTTTTTGATTTCTTCCTTTTCTTTTTCAGATACATATAATCCTTTTCTAACAGCTTCTGGGAAGTGATGGATATTTACATGTTCATCAAAGATAGAAAGATATATTTCAAATCCGAATAATAAGAGGATTGGTAATCCAATTAGTATCAGGATTAAATACACGAATAATTTAAGTGGGGTATTCCATAGGAATTCAAGAAGCAATACTGGAAGAACAAGTATGATTGTTACTAATACTGATTTCCACGCACTTCTTAAATGAATGAATAGCGAGTTTAATAATCCTCTTCCTAACTTATTTTGATAAACACTTAAGAAATAAGTAGAGGCAATTAAAGTTGGGAAGAAAACTAAGATAGATAGAACTACAACAATAATCGTAATGAAGTTAAAGCCAAAGAAGGCAAATAATGCGATATTGATTAATTCAATAAGAGCAAATAGTAGCCCGATAACTAGAAATGATTTCCAGTTACTTTTGACACCCATTTTGTAGTCATAGGAGAAGATGATTCCTTCTCCATAACAGAGTTGTCTAATAATTCTTAATAAACCACTAATAACGATGAATATTGGTGGATATAAGATTAAGTTAATAGCCCCGCTTATAACGAGTAGATAGATGATGGCAACATTCTTATCTTCTAAAGTGAGGTTACCGTTTTGATAAGCGGTATTAAATGATGCGTTGAAGAAATAGGTAAAGTAATTCTTCACGAGCATTAAAGAAAAGATAGCAAGTAAGATTGCACCCATCTTCACGAGCATCCAGAAATTAATCTTTAAGATGTCTTTGAACTGGTCTTTTCTTGTTTGAGGTAATTGACTTTCTAAGAAGTCACTGGAAGCGATTTTTCTCTTAACTTTTGCCATATTATTTAATCTCTTCCATTACTGATGCACGTTTAAGTGCAACAATTGTTTCATCCTTTGATGATTTAATATCATCTTTAAGAATGGTTGATACGATTTTACCTTCTTGAAGGACTAATACTTGATCTGCTAAAGAGAGAACTTCACGATAATCATGAGTAACAACAATTAATGTTGCGTTTAGTTCTTCTTTCCATTCTTTAACAAATTGGATTAAGTCTTCTTTAGTTTGAATATCAAGACCAGTAAATGCTTCATCAAGAAGAACAACTTCTGGATCTTTGACAAAGGCTCTAGCAATCATTACTCTTTGTTGTTGACCATACGATAAATGTTTTGGTTTACGAGTTAAGCAATGTTCAATTTTTAGAGCTTTAGCGATATTTCTCACTCTTACATAGATTTCAGAAGTTTCAATATCGTCATCAAACTTTAAAGGCATCGCGATGTTATCGAATATCGTTAAGTTAGGATATAAGACAACATTTTGAGTTATATAACTAATCTTTCTTTTACGTATTGTTAATTCTTTAGCGTCAACGTTATCGAAAGATATGTTACCGAGATAGTTTTCGTTAAGACCACTAATCATGTGCAGTAATGTCGATTTACCAGAACCTGATTCACCTACTAAAACTGTTACTTTGTTACTTGGGAAAGTACAAGAGAAAGAGGTAAATACTCTTGAGGTTTCTTGATTCTTCCTATTGTAATAGGAGAAGGCGATGTTACTACACTTGATTTCTGGCATAACTACTCAGCAATTGGGGTAAGACGAATATTGTCGATTAAGACTTTATATTCCTTACAAATATTACCGATAGAGAATTCAAATCTACCAGTATTAACGCCTGTATAGTTGGTATCAATACATAATGTTTGATCACCAGCCCAAGCGTATTCTTTAGTTAATTGGAAGCCCATGGTTACCCATTCATTCATTGGGGCACACATGTTTTCTGATTCTAATGGTTTAGATTCATCAATACATGGAACGATAATCGTGCTCTTGGTCATGCCTCTTGTGCAGAAACGAGTGACAACACGGTTTGCTTCTAGAGATTCTGTTCCAATAAATCTAAGATCGTATTCAAAACGATATAAAGAAGCTTCTTCTTCAAGTTCAAGTTCTCTTAACTTAGTTTTTCTCATGTATTGTTCATTTAAGAAAGCACTAGACCAATCAGCCCAATAATCTCCCCCAGCAGAAACAGTAATACATAAGAACTTATCTCCACTTGTTGGTTTAACACCATCGACTTCAGAGACAATATCAAACTTAAGTGCATCTGGTGTGTAATTAGCACATGAGATGAAGTATTTTTGGAAATCTTCTTCGAAGTCACAGATTTCGTTTTCTTTTAAGATGAAATCGTCCTTAATTGTGTGAGGAATTTTTGCGTTATAGAAACGAACATCATCTAAATAGATATTAGGTGCAAATGCTGGATTATAGACATTTGCGTTTTCAAATTCAAAATATAAGCCAGGTGCTTCTTCAATATTAAAGAATAAGTTGAAATATGCGTGGTCAATTTCAAAAGAGAAATCATTCCATTGACGTGGTTTTAAAGTAAGACTACTTAATTTAGATTTTTCAACTTTATGAACTGATACAACATCAGCAACAAAGCCAACTTCTGCTTCAACTTCTTTATCAGTATTGTTATACATTGAGAATTCGACTTTATCGTAATTAGCAATGTTGCTCTTGTTGAAGTTATATTGGTTAGATGCAAGTGGGAAATACATTAAAGGATTGACTTTAATTCCAGCAACACCCGTTGGTTGAAGTAAAGCACTTCCCTTACCTGATTTAACGTATTTTAAATTTGTGTTTTTAGAGATCTTACCAAAGTAATTGATAAGCATCGCGGTATTTAAGTTTTCGTATCCTTTTTCAAAGTCGCATAAAACTGTGTAATTAGGATCTTCTTTTTCTTGTTCTTCCACTTCTTTATTGCAGCTAGTAGCAGTGATAGCTACTAAGGAAAGAGTTGCTAATGAAATAATTAAATTCTTCTTCATGATTAATTCCTCCTTAGTAAGTAATTACTACATCCTTTAAGTAGAATGTCACTGCTTCTTTTAGACCCTCACTATCGTCTTCACCAAGGACGAATGTGAAGTTCTCTAAATCACCATATGTAGCAAGTGGAGTTGTTGATAAATCAAGAACGATAGTTGTGTAATCATTCTTCTTCAAGATTTCTTCTTGAGCTAAATATGTATTAACAGAGACATTTGCAAATTTCGCACCAATACCAATCTTGATATCTTGATCAGTTGTATTCTTAAATGTGACACGTACTGATTGAGTATCATTATTGATATCTTTAATAAATTTAGGTGCGTATTTAATTGTTTGTCTCTTGTTGTTAACAGAAGAAACATCAACTTTAACAAGTGATTCTTCTCCTTCGTTAACTAATGATGCAGTTACTTTTGCATTGTAATTGCTAAATCCTTCTACTAAATCAGAAGCAGAATAAGACTTAATTTGTCCACCTAATGAGTGAGCAATTGTGTTAACCTTGCCGTTATAGCTAACTTTGATATTAGCAATGTTTTCAACTTTATCTAATTTTTGAATGACATTATATTTCTTACCGTCTTTATAAGATGTTCCTGAAATTACATCACCATTAAATTCAATGGTTGCTCCATCTTTTGCGTAGAACTCAAGTTCAACTTGGCCTTCTGCTTCATTATAGTTACAACCACTGATGAGGAAATTAGAACCATTAGAATTAGCTAAGCAAAGATCAACTAAATCTTTTCTTGCTTCTTCCATTTCTTTCGTTCCACCAGAAACTTTTGTGCCGTTATATAAATAACGAGTTAAGAAATTGAACATGCCTTGTTTATCAATTTCAAGATTATTCATTTCTTCTTTTAAGTTATAGAAAAGTTCGTATTCTTCTAAGCCGTCTCTAATAGATTCAAGTCTTGTTGAACCAAATGGAGATTCAGAACCTAATGGTTCACCTGGATAGAATAAGAAACCATCACCGTTAACACCAGTGAAACGATAGCCTTCTGTATAATAATCTTCAATTGGGACATATTGTTGTCCGTTATATCTAGCGTAGACGTTAGTAGCCCAGAATAAGTTACCTACAACATCGTATTCAGCTTGCATCCAAGAAAGTGCTCTTGCTGAAGTTAAACCATCTTCGATGTGATAAGTTGGATATGGGGCACGAGGATAAACACATGTATACCACCATTTCTCTTTTTGAGAAGCATAGTTTGCGCGTTGTTCAGGTGTGTGATAGAAGTTGGCTTTTGGACACCAAGTATCAATATATGGAGAATAATCATCTGAATAAGCACATGTAACAATGTTCTTTAATTCTCTAATGCCTTTGATTAAGTCATTATGTAATGGATGATTTGTATAACCAGTTCTTTCAAGTTCATCTGCTGTTTCGCTTACTACAGTTCTAAAAGATTCGACAACAACACGAGTTTGGTCAAGAATTGATCTATCATCTGGTTCATCGATAATGCCACAGTAGAATGCAGATTTATCGAACATGTTATAGTTCTCGCTAATGGATTTAACATAATAACTAGTTAAGAATTTCTTAAAGATAGATTTATTGATGTTTTGATAATAAACAATACCACCACTAGATTCGACTGTAGGTGCATATGGAATAGAAACATTTGTACAGCTAGGATTTTGCATAAATTGATATGCTTTTTCTGTATATCTATAGATGAATTTATCATCAAATTTATTATCTTGTTCATCAGAACTAATTAATTTATCTGGTGATAAACGATACTTTAATAAAGCATTGTTATATGCATCTAACTTTTCTTGTGATGATTCATTTTCACCACTATCATATGACCAGTCATTTAAGAATAAACTCTTTGAGTGAGTGACTTGGTTAACAACATAGTCTTTAACATCAACAGTAACTGCTACTTTGTATTCAGCATTATTTAATTGAATATATAAAGTGCCAGAATAAATGCCTGCTCTTTGAGTAACACGAGTGTTAACTTTGATATAAAAGCTTTGGTTAGTATTTGCGTCAATCTTGTTACTACCATCTTTAACGATTGCAGAAACAGGAATTAATGCGTCTGGGAAATAGCCTTTTGTTTCATTGGTAGCTAAGTCATAGATAAAATCAATCTTTAAATATTTTGCAGCAAAGACATCAATATCTTTCTTAGAAAGAATATCGCCTTTTTCTGAGATTAAATCAGAAATACGTGCATCAAAATAATTAACATCATTTTTAGGAGAAACAATAACTTGTCCCATTTCGCTTTCGCCTTTACAAGAAAGAATAGAAATGGATGCTTCCTTTTCTTTTTCTTGGTAATAGCTTCTTTCACGATTTTGGACAATCTTTTCCGAAGCAAAAGTACCCCAAATATCATTATTAGAAGTAGCTTCTAATACTTCTTTTACTTTGTAATCATTAACATCGATTACCCCATTAGAGCAACCACAAAGTAATAGAAATAATGATGAATATAAACCTAAATGAATTGGTTTCTTTTTCATTATTTTAAACCTGCTCTTTCAAGTGCATCATTCCACTTTTCATCAGTCCAATAAGAGATAGTTTCATCATAATATTGTTGAGCTGTTTTAGGATTTGATTGTTTGCCCATTTGGACAAAGAAATCATAGCCGTTTGGAAGTCTAAATGTATCAACTCCACCATATTTGATTAATGGGAATGAGTATCTGCTCTTTAATGTATCTGGTTTGATATATGTATCAGCAAAGTAATCTAATCTTTCTTTATGTAATGGATCAATTTCATTAAATAATTCAGGATTCTTTGTTTTTAAATCATAGTTGAATGGTAAAGATGCTCCATCAGTTGCTTTGATATATGTATCTTGAGCAACATCAGTTGCCATAAATCTAATGAAGTCAACAGCGACATCTTTAGCGCTTGCATAGCTAGGGATAGCTGCGTGGTGACCAGCACCAATGGAATAAGTAACACTACGAGCTTCTAAAACATAGTTATAGTCATCTTGAGTTACTTCATATCCTGTACCAGATAATGCTGGTTGATGAGCATCAATAGCTTTAATTAATGCGCTTAATTCAGCATCATCAGCGATAGAACCATCTGGAACGATTTCGATGATAGAAGAGACAACTGGTGTTTTCATCATTCTAATATCGTATTCGACAGATAATTTATCTCTCATTGATTTTGTTTCGGAAACGAACCAGTCACCATTGACGTTCATTAAAGATTCACCTTTTAAGAACATGCCTTGTGCAACTGCGAATCCTTTAGAGATACTTGCTGGATTGACATAGTGATGTGAATAGCTAACTAAATCTTCATAGACTTTTAAAGCTTCTAATCTACCTTTTTGTTTGAAGATATTCTTTGAATATGTATCATCATCAATACCTTCGTTGAAGTTTGTATAGCCTTGTTTAGATTGATATTGTGTCCAGAAGATATCAAATAAATAGTTGAAATAAGATTCATCATTACCTTGGATGAAAGAATATTTAGGAGATGTTTCTGTTCCTGTTTGTTGATACGTATTACAAATAGCGGTTAATTCATCAGTAGTATTTGGAACTGTATAGCCTAAATCATTGAAGAATGTAGCGTTATATAAAATGCCGCACATACCACCAGCCCATGGAGAGAAGAAATGATGGTTTTTCTTTGCTGGATTGCTCTTACCATCAAATTTGAATGCTTCATAATATGATTTTGAGATTTTGTCTTTATAAAGAATGGATTCACCTGGTACTTGTGTTTCATAGACAACATCAGTTAAATCTAATAAATCGTCGCTTCCATCATAATCCATAAGACCCATATCAAAGAACAAGTCGATTGTATTAGAACTTCTACCAGCATCCATACGAGTTCTACCATATGTTTGGTTATCACTTGTTTGAACAACAATTTTTAAGTTTGGATATTTTTCTTTTACCCAATCTTGTTCTTTAAATTTGTCTTTAATTTGTTGGCACCATTCAGTTTTATATCCTGCATCAACACAGAATATTTGAAGTGTTTGATCATCATCTGCAACTTTGTTACCGCAGCTAACTAATAAACCAGAAAGCATAAGAGCAGCTGACATGCCTGCAATAAAGTGAGTCTTTTTCATAAAATGTATCTCCTTTTAATATAATTAACCTTTTAATCCACCGATGGATAAGTTCTTCATAATCTTGTCGCTACATAAAGCGAAAAGAATAATAACAGGAATAATAGATAATGCTAAACCAGCAAAGACAAGTGGAACTTCACCAGTTCTTTCTGCTGATACTTGAATCATATAAACACCAGAAGCAACTGTTGGGTAATCTGGTAAATAAAGTAATGGAGTTGAATAATCGTTCCAACAGCCAATAAATGCCAAAATACCTAATGTAATTAATGATGGTTTTGCTTGAGGAAGCATAACTTTAAAGAATGCAGTAAAGTGACCACCACCATCAATTAAAACAGCTTCAACATAACTCCAAGAAACATTCTTGAAGAATGCATGCATAATTAAGAAGTTAAAGCCAAAACCACCTAAACATGTAACCACAATATATAAAGGTGAGTTATATAAGTGTAAATCATATATTAATTTAAATGCTGCACCACCAGTACCAACAATTGGGATGGTCATACAGAAGATTGCGGTAGCATAGATGAAGTTACGTCCTTTAAATTGATACTTAGAAATGACATAACCAGTAAATGCAGACATCAATAAACCACCAAAGATAGAGAAGAAACAATACCAAAGTGAGTTAAAGAACATTGATGGTAAATAAATTTCATTACCGACAGAATCTAATACTGTAATCTTTAAAGCGTTGATATAGTTCTCAAAGTGTGGAGCAAATGTTGGAGTGCCAAGATTTGAAGTCGTAATGAAATATCCTTCAAGATCAAGGAACATGGAAACAAAGATTAAATATCCTAAAGGATAAATAATAGCGGCCGCATAGATAGTAAATAAGATAAAGACAACAGCAAAAACAATTCTTTCAGAAAAAGATTTTTTGACTTTATCAGGTTTAATTCTTAAAACATTAGGGACTCTACGCATAATCTATTCTCCTAATATTCAACAGGCTCAACCTTATCGGTTAAGAATCTTGCTAACATAATGATTGGGAATCCAACAAGAGTGAATACTAAACCAGTTGCAGATACGAGGTTATAGTTACCACTACCACCTAAACCAGCACCATAGATTTCACGATAAATCCAATAGGAAATAGTAATTGTTGAATAACTATTGTTCTTATCAAATAACATGATTGGTCCACTTGCTGTAAATAAACCAGTCATTGTAAAGATTAATTGAGTAGCGAATGTTGGCCAAATTAATGGGAAGATGATTTCAATTAATTCTCTAAATGAACTGCATCCTTCGAGTCTTGCACTTTCAAGAACTTCTTGAGGAACACGAGCCATACCACCAGAGAATAATAATACGTTAGTAGTAAAGCCATTAATAATTGTATAAATAACAATCATTAGGGTGGCAGTTTCATCGCTATAAAGAAGGCCACCTTCAGGAATCTTGGCCCCAAAGAAGGCTAATATTTTAGAGAATATACCATAAGGTGCAACCATTTCTTTATAAGCAGCAACTAAAGCAATAGAAGAGATAATTGCTGGTAAATAGAATATGATTCTAAAGATACGATAGCCCATAATCTTTTTATATAAGAAATAGGCAATAACGAATGATAAAGGCATAACGATGACAACTGATGTTCCAAAGTAAATTAATGTGTTCTTTAAAGCGACACCAATTTCATTACCAATTGGGCTAGTTAATTTTTCCCAGAACATTTTGAAGTTATCTAATGTAAAAGCACCAGTTCTAAAGTCTTGGAACGCTAATAAAATAGAATTGAAGTTGATGTAGAGCCAGAAAACAAGCCAGTTAATGACAGGAAGAGCTAATAAAGCAACGATGAATAAAGTAGTTCTTCTCTTGCTTAAAACAGGACCGGCTGTGTAGTGTCTACTACCAAAGCTTTGATGATCCTTTTCATAGAAGTAATTCTTAATTCTCTTCCCTAAGCTTTTCTTTTTTGGTTCTTTATTTTCCATAGTAATTAACGGATTCTTTGTTCGGTTTTGCCATCAAAGAAGTAGATAGCGTCTTCATTAAATGTCATGACAGCGTCGTCACCCATTTCAATATTTGTTTTTTCTTCAGATTTAACAACGACTTTGTTACCTAAGATATATGTATAGACCATTAAGTCATAACCAAGTAATTCGACATAGTCGCAGTTAATAACTAAGCCTTTTGACTTAGCGGTTTTCTTGGCAATAGTAATATCTTCTGGTCTCACACCAAAGATAACTTCTTTACCTTCATATGGTTTGAGCATTTCTTTTGCTTTTTCTGGTACGTTATATACAAATTCTTCTAAACCTGTTGGATTAATTGCATCGTCACTATTAATACCAGTAAATACACCGTTTTCGTATTTACCTTTGATAAAGTTCATAGCAGGGCTACCAATAAATGATGCAACGAATTTATTTGCTGGATCTTTAAATAATTCTTTTGGTGAACCAATTTGTTGGACATAACCATCTTTCATGACAACGATTCTATCAGCCATTGTCATAGCTTCAGTTTGGTCATGAGTAACATAGACTGTAGTTGCTCCAACTTTTTGGTGAATCTTAATGATTTCAGAACGTGTTTGTACACGTAATTTAGCATCTAAGTTAGATAATGGTTCATCCATTAGGAATACTGCTGGTTTTCTAACGATTGCTCTGCCTAAAGCAACACGTTGTCTTTGACCACCTGATAAAGCAGCTGGTTTACGATACAAATATCTTTCAAGGTCAATTGATTCAGCGGCTTTATTGATTTCAATATCCATTTCGTATTTAGTTAAATGGCGTACTTCGTGAAGTGGAACTTCATTGTTCTTTAAATACTCTAATCTTTGTTCAAATTCTTCGATTTGTTTTTGGTTATTTAAATTAGTGTTGATGAATCTTTGCGTTTCTTGAGGATATTCATCTTTATATTTAGCAATAATAGTCTCGTTTTTAGCTATAGCTTTTTTACGTTTAGAGATAGTCTTTGTCAATTGTTCAATTGAATAATTATCGATACCTACTGCTTGGACCAACATGCCTTGTAACTTTTCTTCATTTTCAAAGAGTTTCTTATAAACTTCTCTTCTATTTAGAAGTAAAGCATCGTCATATTGCTTTTTCTTAAATTGTTTATTGTATTTATTAGCTTCTTCAAAAAGCTTTTTATTTTCTTCGATAATAGATGCTACTTCTGGATCTTCTAAATTTGTATAAATTGGTCTTGGGACTTTTCTTAATTTAAGAGCAAATTTTAAATTGCCATATACAGTAAGATGTGGGTATAAGGCATAGTTTTGGAATACCATTGCGATATTTCTATCTTTAGGTTCAATAGAGTTCATTAATTCACCATTAATATAGAACTCACCACTAGTAATAGTTTCAAGACCTGCAATCATTCTTAAAGTTGTGGATTTACCACATCCTGATGGTCCGACGAAAACGATGAATTCTTTGTCTTTGATATCGACATCAAAATCAAATACAGCTTGAACACCGTTTGGGTAAATTTTGTTTACCTTGTTGAGCTTTAAATTTGCCATAAGTAAAAGTCCTCTTTGTAGCAAAAATATTTAGATTTGTTGTTTTAATTATATATTTGCTATATAAAACTTAAAATACATAGTTAATATTTTATAACTTTTAGCATATATTATAACTTTTTAACATCTAAAATTATTGAATTTTGACTCAAAATTATATAGATTAGAACCGATGAAAGAAATTAAATATAACAAGCTCGAATGCTATAAATTTGATAAAGTTATCGACTTATCTTCTTTTTCTACTATCTTCGTTTATACATTTAAAAAGGGATATTTTGGAATAGAGGAGAAGCATAAGCAAATTGAATTAGTTGTTGTAAATAAAGGCCAATTCATCACTTATGAAGATGGGATTAAATACGTTTTAGAAGCAGGTGAAGCCTTCTTACATAAACCATATTCAGTCCATCATGATGAATGTGAACTTGGTAATTGCCAAGTTAGCATTACTTCATTTTTAACTACATCCGAATCTATTAATGAGTTATATGACAAAAAGTTGATATTAACCGATGACCAATATCACTCATTAAATAATATATTTAGTTATGCGAGAAATAACTTATCAGGATCTATGCAATTCTGGTTTACTGGACAAAAGCCACATTTACCTAGTGACTTACCTTATGGATTTAGACAAGTTATCAAGAATCAATTAGAGTTATTTTTAATATCTCTTTTATCAGAGCAAAATGAAGTTAATAAAATTGATCATTCTTTTAAAGTATCTTCATTAACAAAAAAGATAATTAATTTGTTAAAACAAAATGTTTATCAGAAATTTGATTTAGAGAAAATCGCGCATTCTTTAAACTATTCTAAGAACTATATTTGTCGCCACTTTAAGCTCAATGTTGGATGTACAATCTTACAGTTCTTTTACGATTTAAAAATTGCAGAAGCAAAAAAGCTAATCATGGAAACTGATAATAGCATTAACCAAATAAGCGATTTGTTAAACTTTGAGACCGTTCAGTATTTTTCCATTTGCTTTAAAAAAGTCGCAGGCAGTTCACCTTCGACTTGGAAAAAGAATGTCATCCATAATATGTTCTATTAGAACACATGAATACATGGTTCATTAAAGTACTTCATTTTATGATCATGCGTAAGAAACGTCATATTATTAATTTTTGACTGAGCAACAAGCATCTTATCAAAAGGATCATGAGCCATTCTATTATCATTTATTTTTATATCGCTTAAAGCGTTAATAGATTCGTATCCTATAGATAGAAGTAAATAACCAGATCTAGCAATAAGATTAGAAATAGCCTTTGAATCCAAAGCTATTTTTCCAAGACTATGTTTTATTGCAATTTCCCATAAAGAGGCAACACTGACATATATCGTATTTTCATCCGAAGTTATTATATCGCGAATATCACGAGATAAATTTGGACTATCTTGTAAAGCCCAAAGTACAACATGCGTATCTAGTAAATATTTCATAGATTCCCATCTCCATAAAACATAGATGTTAAATCTACTGATTCGAATTCATCGTAATCAAACGAGGCCAATAGTTCTTTTCCGGCTCCAATTCTTTTGTTTTTGTTCTTGTTTATAGGAATGATTTGAGCAACAGGTTTTCCATATTTGCAAATATAAATAGGTTCATCCGTTTCATTAATTAGTTCATTAATAATTTTGCTTAAATTTGCTTTTGCCTCGTAGATATTTAGTTCCATAACATTTCCTTTCTGACCAACTTGACCAACATTATAATAACACAATAATTTGATTTTTAATATTTAAAATCATACGATTAATATATGGATCAAAAAGATATACCAGTTACATCAAAAGTAAAGTTATATAAGGGACGTCCACAACTATTTATTAATGATAAATTAGTAGAGACAGATTCGTATTTAACATATATAGATGAAAACAATGATTATGATGGATTTAATGAGATTGGTTTTAATCTTTTTTCAACATCCATTTTTCATCATTCAAGAAGTATTAACGAGAACACTAAATTAGAACCATTTGCTACTGGGGTTCTTGATAAAAAAGAAAGTATTAAAATTATAGATAAGAAAATAGGTCTTATTTTAAATAAGAATCCTAATGCTTTTATCTTCCCGAGAATCAATGTGGAATTAAGTAAAGAATGGGAATTAGATAATGAAGATGAATTAAATGATATAGGTCTAAATAATGGGGATCATCGCGTTTGTTTATCATCAAGAAAATGGATAGAAGAAGTTAAAAAAGAATTAAAGATTGTCATTACATATATTCAAGAACAAAGCTTTGCTAAAAACATTATTGGCTATCAAATAGCGGGTAGCATGACTGAAGAATGGATGGCCTTTGAATATAACGGCAGTCAAGGTAAAAGAAGTAGAGAATTATTCTTAGAAGAAGTTAAAAAGAATAGATATCAAAATAACGAACACGACTATCACAAGTTTTTAAACGTTCAAATAACTAATGTTATAAGCGAATTAGCGGCTTATATCAAAGAATTAACAGACCATCGTTTAATTGTTGGTTCTTTCTATGGTTATACATATTGCTTAACATCATGGGGATTTGGTCATTCTGCTCTAGCAAATTTACTCGAATGCAAAGATATTGATTTTATATGTTCACCACTTTCATATTGGCTAGGTAGAGAAGTTGGTAAACCATGTCCATATATGTCTCCAGTTAGTTCTATTCTTTTACATAACAAAATGTATTTTGCTGAAAATGATACAAGAACATCTTTATCAGTTTTTTATTCAGCAAATAAAAACTACCATACACCTATTTGGAAAGGACCAAATGAAGAGTATTCAATAGAAATGCTTAAATACCATTACTCAAAAGCATTGACTCATCTCCATTCCTATTGGTGGTTTGATTTATGGGGTGGTTGGTATAAAAACAATACCTATCATAACTTATTCAAAAAGCTATTAAAGATAAGTAGAAATAATCTTGAATGTGAGAATAAATCATTAAATCAAGTTGCAGTTATTTCTGATGAAGATGAATCAATGAATGATACTTCTTTTGGTAATAGCACAAAAGTTAGAAGAGATTCATTAAAGAATATCGAATCATCCGGTGTCAGTGTGGATCTATATTTAGCAAGCGACTTTGAGTCTATCAAAGATAGTTATAAATGCTACATCGTTCTAGTTTATAAGGGAACAAATAAATTAGATAACATTGTTAATTATCTAAAAGAACATGGTAATCATTACTTAATAATCAATTTAGATAACCATGATATTACAAGTGAAGAAATACGTTCTTTCTATAAGAAAAACGATATCAAGACATATGACTTCGATATCGTAGTTGATGAAAATAATAATTACTTGTCTCTTTATGGAATTACTGATGGAATAATAAGTAACTCCGATACTAGATTATTTGATTTATTAGAAGAAAAAGAAGTTCAATTCCCTTTAATTATTAGAAAAGGACATTCATATTTATTTAAAAAGATTTGATTAATCTTATGATTAGCTGTTTGTATTGATTCTTAAGTGCATAAAAATGCATCACAAGAAATACAAACATATTAGAACATGATGATAGGCTATTAAGGTCTCTAATCAAATATTTCCAGCTATCATAGTAATTCAGGCTATTTGACTTATTCATCTCAAATAGTTTTTTTATAAACAATTCTTTGTCATTCTCGTATTGGTTGAATGTCATAAGAGCAAAACGTTTTTTATATTTATCTGATTGATGTTTAACCAACTCACTATCAAAAGAATGTTCAAGGTTTCTTGAATTATAAAAGACCCAATATTTTTTGTCTTTTATTAAATTACTAACGTTTTCCATTCTCTTTTTGTTTCTAAGAATAAGCGAATCTTTTACAGGACAAATAATAGAGTCTTCTTTGTAATTTGTGTATGGCAAAGAAGTGTCTTCAAAAATAAGCGCATTAGGAACAAATATCCCATCGCTATCAACAAGAAAACATATTTCATCAAAATCAGTTCTATTATAGCCATGCTCCTTTGATAGAATTTCATTAACCAGATCATCAACGTGATTTACTAGATTTGTGGTATCCAGAGAACAACGGCATAATGGTTTGACTTCTAGAAGTGATTCATCAAATAATTCTTTTAGAATAGAAAAAATTAATTCGTCAAATGGTCCTTCGCAAATTAGTAAGCATCTTCTCATTTGTTCTCCTTTCCTAATGAGCTGAATATTTTACTAATTTCAATGGAGGATGTTTTGTTATAATAAGTTTCTTTATCATCGCCTTGAACAATAAGACGATAATAAACATCCCTTAGATTGTTATTATTCTTAATATATTTTGGCTGAATAAACTTGTTGCTATCGTTCGCTGTTGTAAAGAATATTTCGTTTGGTTTAATTTTTTCTAGAATTCTAAAGTTATGAGAAGTGAATAATAGTTGTCCTAATGAAAAATTATCAAACGAATAAATAATTTCGCCTAACAAATATTCAAAAACGCCACTATCAAGTTCATCGATGGCAATAAAGGTTCCTTCTTCATTGAAAACGCCAATTAAATCGCCAACATAAGATAGCATTTGTTTAACGCCACGTGATTCGAAGAATAATGGAATTTCTATGCCATTACGAACTGACATAACTTCAAATACAATTGCTTTTTTACCATTAGATCCAATTGTTTCTTCATAAACATGTGGTTTAATGGTTAATCCTGGTATTAAAGTATTTAAAACCCTTCCACTAGCATCAAGCATTTTTAAAAAATCATTATACTTATCAATTTCTAATATTTGCTTGCCAAACAATATAGAAAAATTTCTATGGATCTTATCTTGGTTCTCATCATAGTCAAAGCCATAAACACCGATGCTTCTAACATCAATGCTATCAAACAAGTTGGTTGTAACAATTAAAAATTTATTTTTAGTGAAGTCAATTAAAGCTTCAAATGCATCTATCACTCCACTAAGTTTTTTCTCTTCTTTAATAATATTAATAGTTTCATTATTGAATAATGCTGAAGATAAAATAGATTGATTATCAACAGTAATATTTGTTTTTTGATATGCGAGATAATTTAAGATAGTCTTATTTTCTTTCTTTTCAATTAATGAGATAAAACTATCTTTAACACCATTTTTCTTACTATATGCAAATAGGGATTTTTTATCACTCAATTTATATTGGTTATCTTTGTTTTCTAAATAAGAGACAGATTCGTTATCAATATAAATGTTTTTATCATCTTGTTTAACTGTTACATCATAATTAAGAAGAATAGCCTTTGGATCATTACTCAATAAAAATGAAATAGAAATAGCAAAACTATCAGTTCCTTTTTTTATGTAATTTTGGATAGAACTAGTAAGGCCTCCACCAGAAATAATTTGTCTAACTATGCTAAGAGCATCAATAATAGAAGTCTTGCCACTAGCGTTTTGACCATAGATGCCTAATACATTTGAATAATCATCATTAGATAAGTCTTTTCTCTCTAGTCTTTTATACTCATTAAAATAAACAGTTCCTTCACCAATGTTTTTAAAATTACGGACTGATATCCTTTCAATTCTTACTACGAAATTACTTTTTGACATTCATTATTCCTCTACGCTTATACTTTAGCTTAAGCATAGCAAAAATACAACACAAATAATAATTTTGATACATTTTGTTCCGTTTTTTTATGTATTAGTCTTTAATCGCGTCTTTAATAACCCAATTGTTATCTTCTAATTTTTGTGTAGCTTCTTCATATGAACAGCCAAGAATTTCAATAACAATTCTTACCATTCTATCTTTTAATTTAATATTTGTTGGTTTCAAATTAATCATTAAGTTTTCATAGACTTTACCAGTCTTAACCATAGCAAAAGTAGAGATCATATTTAGAACCAATTTTTGTGCTGTCCCTGCTTTTAATCTTGTTGATCCTGTGATTACTTCTGCTCCTGTATCAGTGACAATCTCAATTGATGCTGCTTTACCTATCTTAGTGTTGTTATTACACACTAATGCTATGGTAGTTGCGCCTATTTCGTTTGCGTAATCTAATGCACCAATTACATATTGAGCATTACCATTCGCGGATATACCAACGATTGTGTCACGTTTCTTAATTCCTGCTTCTTTGATATCTCTAATTCCATTCTCATAGACATCTTCGGCGTTCTCGCTAGCTCTAAACATGGAATTATGGCCTCCGGCAATAATACCAGTGACTAAATCATAATCCACTCCAAATGTTGGAGGGCATTCACTTGCATCAACAACACCTAATCTACCTGATGTACCTGCACCTATATAAAATAGACGACCTCCATTAGCAATAGAATTAGAAGCAGCATCCACTGCTTTTTCTATTTCTGGAAATGCTTTTTCAATGCATTTAACTGCATTCATATTTTCTTCATTCATGACTTCAAGCATTTCTCTTGTTGTCATGTTTGATAAATTCATTGTTTTTGGATTTCTTTCTTCTGTTTTCAATATCATGGTCTTCTCCTTATATGACTTGATGAAATTAGATTCAAAATTATCAGTCAAATTATCAAAGATATTCACACATCTTTTAGATGCGCCTAATATCTGAGGTAAATCAGATGTTATAAATTTAATATTTATATATTTATTAATTAATGGGAGATATATATCACCAAAATGTTCTGCTAATCCGCCAGAAGCAAATATCTCATCTTGATATCCATATTTATCCATTGCTTCTTTGATTAAGTCAGCAACTTCTTTAGCGTTATATTCAATAATCTCTAAAGCAGTTTTATTACCATCTTTATATAATTCAAATACTTGAGGTGCTAAAGAAGCATTAATAGATTCACCTTGTTTGAATTCATTATTAACTATTAATCCTTTTTCTATTGCCATTCGGCCAATATGATAAGCACTACCACCTTTATCAATTAAATGACCTTGGCCACCTACTCGAACAAAGCTATCACCATCTTTAACAGCTATTGATATACCAGTTCCAATAATCAATGAATATTTACAAGAACTTAGATTAATTAAGTTAACTAAATCAGTATCACAAGTGATATCTAGATTTGGAAATATTTCTTTTAGATAAGCTTGTAGAACATCTTTGTTATTGTTTGTTAATAAACCTGCATTACCGATAAATACATAACTAATGCTTGGATAATTACTCAAAGCATCATTTATGCCATCAACCATTATTTGCTTAGTTTTATCCATGCCACCAAAATTAGGATTATTCCCTTGTTTTTTAAATGTAAACAAAACATTGCCCTCTTTTGTAAAGACAACAAATTCTGCTTTTGTTCCCCCGCCATCAACGGCAAGAAATAGTTTTTCTAACTGATTCATAACAAATATATTACTAAGTAATAATATTATATCTCTTTACTAATTGAAGAAAAAAGCAAAGATATTTTTTTCAAAATTATGTAATATAATTTAGGAAAAATTATGAAAAATAGATTTTTTACATTTATAACTGGAACATTATTAATAGCAGCTTCCTTAATTGGATCCATCTTTAATAATGAACCAGTGATAAATAAAAGTACTGGATATAGAAAAAATAATCCGGAAATATCTTATCGTTATGATGCCGATCATGAAGATGAATTAGAATACTCAACTATTGATTCATTAGCAGGTAAAAAGATTGCGGTTGTTGAAGGTACAATTCACGACTCAATAGCCAAAAATAAATTCCCTGGTTGCGAAGTCATTTATTATAAAAATTTTGGCGATGGCATTTTATCTGTCCAAAGAAATAAAGCAGATGCATTTTTATATGATGAACCAGTTATTCAATATGCTGCTTCTATTAACGAAGAATTAGGTGTTTTATCAGAAACATTAACTAAAGAACCATATTCATTTGTTACTTCAAAAACAACGGATGGTATTGCTTTAGCTAACGAATTTAATTCGTGGTTACTAGGCTACATTACTTCTGGCAAAAGAGATGCTGCTTATTCTTATTGGACTAGCGATGCTAAGCCGAAGATCTTTGACTATGCTGCTTTACCTAATGTAAATGGGGTTATTAAAGTTGGTACCTTCTATGATGCCAGACCAGGACCATTTTTATATAACGGGGTGAATACTGGTTTCCCAAACGAAGTTATTTATGAATTCTGTAGAGATAATGGCTACGCTATACAATTAGTGTTATCTGATACATCATC
Organism: Bacilli bacterium; assembly: GCA_045600585.1. Classification (GTDB taxonomy): domain Bacteria; phylum Bacillota_I; class Bacilli_A; order RFN20; family CAG-826; genus JAZRYE01. The sequence goes on from JAZRYE010000036.1 coordinate 31,518, forward strand.
TTTTATTCCACAAGTTTTATCAGGTAAAGTTGATATTACTATCCACTTTATTTCATATACTCAAGAAAGAGCAGAAACAATAACATTTACTGATCCATTTGTCTGGGGTGGTATTGGAACTATTGTTAGAGTAAAGAATTATAAAAAGAGTAATATCTTTGCTAGAATTCGCGATAGCTTTAATAAAACATTTATCGTCGAAGGACGTTATAAATTAATTGTTAATGGTTTATTAGCGACATTATTAATATCTATATGCGGCTTTATATTAGCGAACCTTTTTGGTGCACTTTTCTGTGCAATGGATATGTCTAAACATAAAGTATTAAAAGGTATCTATAATGTTTATTCATATGTCATCAATGGCACGCCTATATTAGTTATCATGATGATTCTTTTCTATATCATCTTTGGTAAGTCCACTATCCCAGGACATTTTATTGCGATACTTGGATTTGGGTTTATCTTTGGATGTAATTTAGCAATGGTATTTAAAAGTGGCATTGAAGGTGTTGATAAAGGACAGAAAGAAGCCTCTTTAGCTTTAGGCTTTACAAGAAGACAAACATTTACAAATATCGTATTACCTCAAGCATTTAGAAAAGTATTGCCATCTTACTTTGCTTGTTTAATTGATTTAATCAAAGCAACATCTATTGTTGGTTATATTACTGTTATGGACTTAACAAAAGCAGGCGATATTATTAGAAGCGCTTCATTTGAAGCATTCTTCCCATTAATCGCTATTGCGTTAATTTACTTTGGTATTACTGCAATATTATTAACTGCTATGAAAGCGATACAAAAATCACTTTCTAAAAGAAAAACAAAAAAGGAGGGCAAATAAATGATTACTATATCTCATTTAACAAAGACTTATGGTGATGTCACTCCTTTAAAAGATGTTAATGTCACAATTAATAAGGGCGAAGTTATATCTATTATTGGTCCTTCTGGTACTGGTAAATCAACATTTTTAAGATGTATCAATATGTTAGAAACTCCAACAAGCGGAACAATTGTTGTTGATGGAGTTGATGTTACAGATAAGAAATGTAAATTAAATGAAGTGAGAAAAAAGATGGGAATGGTATTCCAATCATTCAATCTTTTCTCACACATGAACATTCTCGATAACATCACTTATGGTCCTATTAAGTTATTAGGCATGAGTAAGAAAGAAGCTGAAGAAAAAGCTTTTGAATTATTAAATACCGTATCTTTAACTAATAAAGCATATTCATATCCTGATGAACTTTCTGGAGGACAAAAGCAACGTATTGCTATTGCACGTGCTTTAGCAATGAATCCAGAAATCATTTTATTTGATGAACCTACTTCTGCTTTAGATCCAACAATGGTTGGTGAAGTCCTATCTGTTATCCGCTCTTTAGCGGCAAAGGGTATGACAATGATTTTAGTTACTCACGAGATGAAGTTTGCTAAAGATGTATCAACTCGTATCTTCTATATGGATGAAGGTATCATTTATGAAGATGGAACACCTGATCAAATCTTTAACAATCCTCAAAAAGAGAAGACAAGAAGATTTATTAAAAGGCTTAATGTTCTTGAAACTGATGCAAGAAAAGGTGAATCTGACTTCATTGGATTTACAAATGAAATCGATGTCTTTGGTAAGAAACATGTTATGAGTCCAAAGACTATCTATCATATCCAATTTATGTTTGAAGAATTATGTTATCAAACAATATTAAATAAATATGACTCATGTCATTTCTTACTAGAATATTCAGAGAATACCCAAGAAGGTAATATCGTTATTAAATATGGTGATAAACAAGATAACTGTTTAGATTATCTTGATGAATTATCCAAACAGATTATCGAAAAAGAAGTAACTAAGATTGATTATCAATTTGATAACACAAACGTTATTACATTAAGCTTTAAAAATATATAACTTTATATTAGATTGTTAATAATATTTTTATGTTCTTCTTTTAAGGCGCCATAATGCATAAAAATAAATATAAATACATTTGAGCATGAGGATAGACTATTCAAATCTTTAGATAGATACTCCCAGCTTTTGTAATAGTAATAATCAATAGAACGAGATTTGTTCATTTCAAATAATTTATTAATAAAACTTACTTTATCACTTGCATATTCATTAAACGTTTTTAAAACAAAATTCTTTTTATATTTATCACTTAAATGCTGATATAAAAACTCATCAAAAGAATGTTCAAGATTTCTTGAATTATAAAATATCCGGTACGAATTATCCTTGAGCAAATCTTGTACGTTATCAACTCTTCTTTTATTTCTATTCAATAATGCATTCTTTTCTTTGCGAATAATAGAATCTAGATTGTAATTTGTGTGAGATAATGATTTGTCTTCGTATATACAAGAATCAAAAATATATATGCCGTCACTATCAATTAGAAAGCATATCTCATCAAAATCACTTCTAATATAGCCATGCTCTTTAGCTAATATTTCATTAACCAAATCATCAACATGTTCTCTTAAGCTAGGAGAATCAATTGAGCAACGACAAAGTGGTTTTTGAAATATGTCGGAAATTTTGTATTGCATCAAATTTTATCTTTTCTCAAATCGATTAATGCTTCAATAAAGTGTTTCCTGGAGTCAGGATGAATATACAATTTATTGCCAAAGTATATTCTTCCACAGTCTTCAAAAAAATCATAATAAAAACCAAGAAAATGGTTTTTAAAAGATTTTTTTCTATATTCATCTACAATTAATTCCCAATCATATGAAAAAATATTATGCTCTAAAACCTCGTCGGTCTTCAAGGCTTCATGTAATGTGCGAATACTACCAGATGATAGATAATCAATCTTATTGCTAAAATATTTTAAAATATCTAATTTTTTAAGGTATTCAATAAAATTTTTCCATTCATAATTCTTACTATTTTTATACCATCTAAAGTATTCAGAAAAGAAATTGAAATTTTCAAAATCTTCTTCCGAATAGGCGGAAACATTTATCACCTCTCCATCATCATACGTTATCAAAAAGCGATGATCACAGCTCAAATAATGTTCGGCAATTGCGTAATCTATAAATTTCTTATTATTTTCTTTGCTTCCAATCACAAACAAGGTTTCAAATGAAGAAGGAAAGTTTAAAGCCAAGTATTCATTTGATGAATAAAAGTATAATTCTTTTTGTCAATTTTTTGTAGGAATGCGAAACTGCTTAATAACAAGATTTTTTAATGTGCTAGGAAGTAATGGCATATTTCCTAAATCAGAATAGATTGTTATATTTTCAAAAAAGCTAGATAAGAAACATTCTTGGTCCGCTTCTTTAATTGAATCTGGGAGGACTATATCAAATAATTTTTTACAATCGTAAAACACTTCCTTACCTATTTTTTTACAGTGCTTAGGCAATGCGACCTCAACCAGGTTTGAACATCCATCAAATAATCTGTCTGGAATGTTTTCAATATCATCAGGCAAAACAATTGATGTTAATGACTCACATCCATCAAAAGCACACTTACCTATTTTTCTTATTGTGCTCGATAAGCGAATTTCTCTTAAAGAATAGCAATTTTTAAATGCATAATCTGGAATGATTGTATTCCCTTCCAATATTGAAATATGCTCTATAAGAGGATTGTTAATTTGATAGTTTGTTGCAATATTTTGGGTGAGAGAAATCGATTTAATCGCCTCGCCATTAACGAATGCCGCATTTTGAATTATGTTGCTTTTTAAAAATTCTTCGTATTCCTCATGATTATTTAGAATGCAAAAAATAAATTCCCTTTTTAGAAAATGTTTCTTTGATAAAAGTTTTACTATTTTTAAAAGATTATTATAATTATTTCCAATAGAATGTGTTGTATCCAATATAGTAATTTTCCCTCTCAAGTTATACCCAAATCTATTTATGCAATGATAAATAACAGGCATATCAACATCGTAGGTATTACAAATTTTTAGTTCACTGACAATGTGAATCGATTTGCAGTTCCCTTTTAAAAACCTAATAACATTATCAACATCTTCAATCCGAAAATTAATTGGTAAAAAAACATCCTTGTTTTTAAAGTATTCTTTTGGCTCTATTCCACATATGTAACATTTATCAAAATTACCAGAACTCCAAAAGAAAGATTCATTATCCACATTAATTTTTAAAGACGAATAATTTTTAAGTTCACCAGCAACATTGGACACTTCAATAGGACTTTCTTTAAATGCACTACTTGTTATTATTTTTAAAGAAGGCGGCAAAATAATGTTTTTTATTTTCTCTTTAAAGCAATACTCATCCACCCGCACAACATGATCCCATTCATCACAGTAAGATACATAAAGTGATTCTTCTTTATAAGTTCCGGTGATTACAGTTACATCATTGGGAACAATCACTGTAGAATCTTCGTCAATATTGCACGTCAATCCAAAAAGAACTTTACATTCAAGATTAGATGAATATAGTTTCTTAATCTCTTTTTTTAATTCTACTACACCATCCAGACAATCAAGACGGGGATTAGTTTTTATAATAAAATATTTAGGATCTTTGACTGTTAAAATAGGAACATTCGCAACTGACTCAATAAAATTTTTTCTTGCAATTTCAATAGATGAAGAAGTGAAATTCGAATTAACAATATAATTTGCATAATTTTCAGCTTTTTCATTTACAAGAGACAAATTTTTTTGGGAATAATTCAATTCTATGCATGAAATTAGTAAATCGATTGCACTAGAAATTTTTGACATTCTACCATCATAGTCATCTTTAAAATTGCAAAACGGACAAAAACTATATTCTTCAGGATAAATTTTTCCACACTTTTTGCACTTTATCATATACAAATTTATTATAAAGAAAATATGTATAAATACAATTGACTATATTAGATACAATCAGAATTTAATGAGGAAAGTAAAAGATTATTCTTTACAGTAGAAAACTGAAATGACAAGATTACCATTATCTTTTAAGTTCACTAATGAGATAATTAGTAGTCTCTTAATTTGATTACGGATTCTTAATTTAATCTCAAGTGAAAAGTTGGAAAATTATTAATTTATCGCTTATTATTTTTAATATTTACATAATATATTAGTTAAAAGCTATAGAAACACTTTTAAATCACAAATCAAAATCAATATATCTATTTTTAGACATTCCAATCTTTTTTATAGGATTCTTTAAATTATCATATATAGTTGCTCCGTCACAAATATAATTATTTTTATACCAACTTAAGTGGCTAACATTTGCATGTCCATAAGTATTGTTTCCACATTGTGCAATTCCAATTGTAGTATTGCTTACGATTGTATTAATAATATTAGTGTAACAATCTCGGCTATTTGGTGATGGATAATAACAACAATGATGAGGAATTAAAACAACCGTGTAATCAGTATTAAAAACGCCTTGTGGAAAATCGTGATACAGCGCATCGCCAGGTATCAAAATCCTATTCTTATTTGTCTCAATTATAGAAATAACTGAGTTTGCGTTAAGTATTGTAGATTGATAATTGTCTTTAGAATTGTCTTGCTTTTCTTCGATACGTAAATAATTTGATAATCTATAAGGTGCATCATAAATATATATATTGCCGCTGCTAGACTTTCTAGTAGCAATAGAAAGCAAAAGCTGAAATAATTTGTATCCTTTTTTTGATTTTGGAGGTGTAGATGAAAACAACCATCTAATTGTAGGAGGCAATCGATTATATTGTATTAAATTAATATGGTCACTATCAAAATGAGATATTATTATCGTTGTAGAATCATCTATATTTTTGATCATATCTTTTAATTGAACATTGTTTCTTTTTGTTTTTTCACACCCAAAATCAAAAACACAAGCAACTTTATAATCTATTCCGTTTTCATCAAAACTTAATATTGCAGAGCAATTAGCTTGCCCAACATCAAAAACTCTATATTTTAATCTCAAATCTTCAATATTTGCGTATTTGTCATCCAACCTTGGTTCAAGTCTGTCGTATCTATTCTCTTCAGTTGGATAAACAATATTAAATAGATTGTCTATTATTTCCATGCTTTTATCCTTTTCGACTATGTGGCCGGAATCAAAAAATGTACATCCATAAAATAAGTCATTCAGTCGATTAACAAATTGTTCTAAATCTGGCTCGTTGGTTGAATTAATAAAAAGTAATTTTATTTGATCATAAAACGTCAATTTATTAATAGTTTTATCTGAGTTAAGCAATCTGTATAAGTCATCTATATTAACTTCTAATTCAGAATCTCTAATATCTGGGTAAAAATTATCTTGGTTTTTTAAATAACTTATAAAACTGTTATATACAAAGTATGTCCTATGAATTTTAATTATATTATCAAATTCTAGTTCAAAATATAAAGATAACGCATTCCTTTTTCCAGAATAAAGTTTGTTAAAAATAATTAGCATAATATTATACATACCCCCTATTTTTTAATTATTCTACAGTTTTATTCAAAATACTTCCATGCATTAAAAATAGAATAATATATTCTCCCACCATTTTTGTATAATTACTTTGTATGTATCTTGAAGAAGAACTAGTTGATGAACTCGAAATAACAACACCAACGAAATGGCAGTTAGTTATTTTAAGAAACTTTGGATTAGTCCCTACTACTTTTATTGCAAAAGTATTAAATACTAAAGAAAGTGTTATTAATAAAGAAGCAAAAAGATTAGGAATAGACTATATAACTTATAATCCAACTTATTTAGATAAATCATATTTAACAATCATTAGAAATAACTGGAACTTATTACCATATAATCAATTACTAACTTTATTAAATAAAGATGAAGAATGGCTTAATTACCAATTAAAGAATAATGACTTCTTAGGTGTTAAGTTAGGTAACTTCAAACCTAAATGTGAAGAAGTCATTTATTCTAAACTTGATAAAAAAGACATTATAAAGACTAATAAAATTAGAAGAATTATTAATAAAGAAAAGATTACTAATTACTCTAAACCTTTTGACTTTAAGCCTATTGAAATAAAAAGTAATAATTCAAATGGATTAAGAATTATTTATCCATATTCTTTATCCTGTGGAGATTTATTCTTAGAAGACAAAGATCTTATTAGTGATGAAGAATTTAAAGTAATTAAATCTTCTGGTATTAATGCTTTATGGGTACATGGTTTATTAAGTGAGTTATCATTTAATAAATTCAAAAAGAATAATGATGATTTATATAAGGTAAGAAGAAATAATCTACAAAGGTTTATTAATAAAGCACGTGAATATGGTATCAAAATCTTTTTATATATCAATGAGCCACGTGCTTTATTAATTGATGAAGTTAAAGATGAATATAAATATCTAATAGGGCGTAAGGTTGGTAATGAAGTAGCATTATGTTTCTCGTTTAAAGAAGTACAAGATTATTTATATGAATCTATTAAAGATTTATTAACTAATGTGAATGACTTAGGTGGATTTATATCGATTACAGCAAGTGAGAATCTTACACATTGTAAGCATAAATTAGGAAGCGAATGTCCTTATTGTAAAGATATACCAGTTTATAAAACTACTTCCTTAATTAATAACATCATCCAAAAAGCAATTGATGATTCTAATAGCCAATCAATATTAATTGCTAATTTATGGGGATGGGCATCATATACAGGTTTTACAGATAAAGATGTGAGAAGCGGCATCAAACTATTAGATAAAAAAATAAATGTTCTAAGCGTCAGTGAGTTTGGTACACATATTAATAAAAATGGCGTTTATAAGGTTGAAGAATACTCAATATCAAAAGGTGAACCGTGTTTAGAAACAATATATAACTTAAAATACGCATTTAAGAAGGGACACAAGGTCTTAGCCAAGATTCAAGTAAATAACTCATGGGAATGCTCAAGCGTGCCTTATTTGCCCGTTTTTGAATTAATTATCAATCACATCAAAAAACTCCAGAAGCTTGGAGTTAATGATTATATGATGTCTTGGACATTAGGTGGCTATCCAAGCGTTAATGTTAACTTAGTATCTAATATAGATAATAACTTTGATTATGATAAATGGCTTAATAGCATATATGGTAATGACGCTGAACAAATTAAGACCGGGGTCCACTACTTATGTAAGGCACTTAAGTTATTACCTTATAGTCAAAGTTTGTTATATATGAGTCCATTACAAATAGGACCAACTAATTTGTTATATAAATCAAAAACAAATAGAGTTTCAACAATGGTCACATATCCATATGATGATATATCTAGTTGGTTAGGAAATTATGATAGAGATGCATTTGTATCATCAATGTCAAAATTAATTAAGATTTACAAAAAGGGTATAAAAGTATTATCCAAAATTGATTCGGCTAATTATTTAACTAATGAATTAATTAGAAATGCAAAAGCATATCTAATAAATATCGAATCATTATTAAATCAATATCTATATATCGAAGCTAGAGATAAAGGGTCTAATGATTTAAATAAATATTTAATTAAAGAATATAAATTAACTAAAGAATTATATTTATTAGTCTCTTCTGATTCTAAGATAGGTTTTGAAGCAAGTAATCAATATTACTACACTCAACATAACTTCTTAGAGAAAATAATCAATATAAAACAATTAATGGGAATGATGGCTGATAACAATTGGAACATCGGGTAAAAACAATCATTTTTAGAATAGTCAGTGCGATAATTAATCGAAATTTCTGAAACAGCGTATTCAGTATTGAACCAACCAAACAGCACATTCTCTAATGGCAAATTAAATTATTTTTCTCTTTTTAAAAATAAGGTAATCGATTTCGTTGCTCCATATCCTTCGGCTTGAGGAACAGCATTTACAAGCTCCCAACCTTCTAGACCTAATTTGTTTAATTCTTCTTCGAAAACAGAAGGGTTAAACTTATTCATTGTAAATCCTGATTTTAAAACATAATTAATCACTTTATATTCAAACATATTATTTAATGCCTTTCTCAAATAAACTTAATTGTTCAATATCTTCTTTTGAAACGGAGGATTTAATTGTAGGCTCAACTCTTTGAACATCATCCATTCCGATTGTTTGTTCCTCACCTTTAGATAAAGAGTCTTTAATAGCACTAATTTTTAGTTTTTCACAAAATTCTTTAATATCAGCGCCATTAAAACCATCAGTTATCTTTGCTAAGTAATCGAAATCCAAATCTTCCGCTAATGGTAGCCTAGAAAGTTGAAGCTCAAATAATTTCTTTCTTGCCAATTCATCTGGTAATGGAATGTAAATTTTTTCATCAAAACGACCAGGCCTTATAAAAGCAGAGTCAATTGCCCATGGTTTATTCGTTGCAGCAATAACCATAATGGTAGATTTTATCGATGAAGAACCGACTCCTTGCATTTCAGCTAGAATTTCAGGAACCAAATCATTGTTTCCATTGTTAGAATCGTCAGTTCTTTTGGATCCAATTGCTTCAAACTCATCAAAAAAAATAATTGCTCGTTCAGCTTTTCTAGCTTTCGCAAATATTTGCTTAATTTTTTGCTCAGATTCACCATACCATTTTGATTTAATATCTGAGCATTTAATAGGAATAAACAACGCATTAAGCTCGTTTGAAGCAGCTTCAGCAAACATTGTTTTGCCCGTTCCTGGAAGACCATATAAAAGAATTCCCCCACCAGCTTTCTTGCCGAATTTCTCAAAAAGATCAGGGTGCTCAAATGGTAAAATTACTTTATCCTTAAATGATTCTTTTGCATTTTCTAAACCAGCAATACTATCAAAAGTTACTTTCCCTTTTTTAGTTATTGGTGATTTTGTTATAGTCTTCTTTTCGTAACTGCCATCTTTTATTTTGTTAAAATCAAAATTAATAATTAAATCAACTAACTCTCTTTTAGTTGCAGATGAATATCCTTTAATTCCATTATCACGACAATATTCTCTTAAACTTGACGCAGAAAACATTATTAATTTTTCTTCATCGTTAATATAATCATCTACATTTTCACATGTAGGATCAAAACCCTCTTCAACTGTATTTTTAACCATGTTAAACGATCTATCAGTTTTCGATGCATCAACACTAAAAGATGCCTCTTCAATAATAAATTTAGTCAAATGAGCAAGTAGAACAGCTATAGCGAATGCTACGAAGCCACAAACCACGATTAAAATTGGAACCCAGTTAGAAGAAATAGTTCCCCATATAGCAATAGCCAAAATAGGTAACATAGATCCAAAAACATACAAATGTTCTACTATGAATTCACCAATATCAGCCAATTCCAAATCCTCAATGATCATAATAATTATGTAAGCCAGAATTAAAACTGAAGAAACAATAATCGTCGCAATCCACCAAGGTTTATATGTGTGCCAAACATTTAAATAATCACAATACCAGTTTTTATAGACAATTTTATTTATTTGCCCATCAGCATAAAAATAGCAATTAATATTGAGCTCTTTTCCATTTTTTATAGCCATATCATATTTAAGCTCTTTTGTCTCTATCAAAGTATCATTGAAATAATAATCAAAAGTTACATGAACCTTAGAAATTGAATAGATAGTATTATTTGTAATATAAGATGCCCATCTAACTAGCGTTTTGTCTTCTTGAGCATCATAAGTGCATGAATATGTCAAATTACTGCCAATTCCTAAATATGATTCAGATTTTTGGGCAGACTGACATGCAGAAACGTTAAAAATCGACAAACAAAAAAACAAACCTAGCAAAATCTTTTTAAAGAAATCGCAAATTTTATTGTTTGCTATTAAGCCATGGCTATTCATAAAGCTTTAATTATCATAACATATTATTAAACTAGTAACATAGGCAATAATTAATCAATAATTTTTTAACGCCAATAATATTTTAATAAAACCCTAATGACTTATTTATTCGTGAATTCGCAATATAAACACTTTGAATAAATCACTTTATTTATAAATAAAGGGGTAAAAAAACAGCCAAAACGAGCCTTCACTGACCCAACACTCGCTTATTTAATGAACGAGCTAGGTTGTACCAAGAGCTTCCGATATTTAAATCTATATATGATATTCAATTAATGATTGCTTTTCTTATTTGCGAATAAAGAATATGTGTAGTTGCATGCTCATCAAACAGCCTCATATATTCTATAAGCGTTAAACCTTTTCGCTATAAACATATCTAATAAAATTAATTTTATTTAAATGAAATTTCATCATAATTTAAATCCTTAGAATAGCAAACACGATCGCCATATAAAGATTTAAGTTTATCTGCTTTTATTAATTCATTAGAAGGGCCTTCATTAACAATTATTCCCTTATTAATGAGAATAACATTAGCGTCTAAAAATAATGCGTGGTTAGGATTATGTGATGAGAGAATTATTGTTTTGCCTTCATTAGCAATATCCTTTAATACCGAAAGCACTAAGTTTTGATTTTTCAAATCTAAAGCAGATGTTGGTTCGTCTAATAAAATGATTTCGGAATTTTGTATAAGTGAGCTAGCAATTAAAACAATTTGAAGCTCGCCGCCACTAATCTCGCTAAGATTTAAATCAAGCAAATGGGAGATGTTCAATTTACTAGCAATATTTTCGACTAGTCTCATTTCTTCTTTACCAGGGTGCTCATAGAAGGCTAATGTATTAGTTGTCCCATAAGATAAATATTGTCTTACAGAAATATCACTAGTGACATTTGCATGTTGAGCAACGTAAGTAAATATTTTTGATCTTTCTTTGATTTTAATTGATTGCAAATCTCTATCATCATATGTAATTAATCCTTCATTAGGTTTTTCTAAACCAGCAAGAAGTTTAATTAATGTTGTTTTACCACATCCATTTAAACCAAGAAGAACATTAATTGTTCCTGGTTTAATTTCTAAACTAAGATTGTTTAAAACGTTCTTAGGTGATTTTTTATTATATTTAAAGGATAAATTAGAAATCTTTATGTTCATTTAATTTGCTCCTTTTAATAATTAATATTATTACAAATATAGCTGTACCAATTAATCCAGTAACAGCGCTTAAAGGTATTTCTGAATCTGTAAATGTTCTTGAAAGAATATCAACAACAATCATAAATGTAGCCCCAAATGTAACTGATAAAGGAATTGTCCTTTTAGCGTTTCTACCAACAATTAATCTAACGATATGAGGAATTACTAAACCAATCCAAGAAACAGTCCCACAGAAGCAAACTGATATAGCGGTTAGTATTGTTGATATAACAATAATTAGTCCACGATAGAAATTATAGTTAATACCCTTTGTTTGAGCTTCTGATCTACCTTGATTAACTAAGTTAATTGGATGAGATATTAATAGAAGTACAACAATACAAATAATAACTATAGACATAAGAATATAGCATCTATTCATATCTGCAGATTCAAATGAACCCATCAACCAATAAGTAATACTTGCTAATGTTGTAATATCATTAGAGAAGTACTTAATTAAAGACAATATTGCAGACATGAATCCTCCAACAATAATGCCGGATAAGAGCAATATTGTTGAAGAACCATTTTTAAATAATTTTGAAATTATCACTGTTATAAAAACAGTAAGTAATCCCATAACAAACGAGAACACACTAATAAGAGCGGATGATAAACCAAGAACAATAGCTAATGCTGCCCCAACCGATGCACCAGTACTAACGCCTAATAAATCAGGCGATACTAATTTATTTCTAAATGTTTCTTGATATAGTAAACCAGAAACAGATAATCCAGCACCAACAAATAAAGCCATGATAGTACGAGGTAATCTTAAATTAACAATGATACTTCTTTGAGTGTTATATGCACTATCACTAGTAAATATTGCCTTAAAAAATTCATCAATCTTAATTGTGTATCGACCTAGTATTAATCCAAGAGCAAATACTATTGCTAAAACAACTAATGAAACAACAATATAAATTGGTGTTCTTATTTTTAAAGACTTCTCTTTCATTAATATAAAGATCCGCCTTCTGGATTTAATCCACCAAGCATATAACTAACTTGGTTATCAGTTAATTCAGTTCCGAAGTAATCTTTAATAGTTGATTTAACCATTGAAGGGATATCATAACTAAAGTATTCAGGATAGATTTTATTTGCTTGATCATAGAAGAAGATTGGAGTCATAACAGACAATTGTTCAAATGCTGTAAAGCCAATTGGAATGTTATAAATCTTATTGTTTTTAACAGCGTCTAAATTAACATATGGTTCTTCTGTTTTAAGAATATTTAAATTCTTGTTTTGGTATTGACCACCACAAACAAAGACATCAGGATTTTGAGCGACAATCTCTTCTTTAGATGGTTTATTTGTTGTTAAAGATGCACCAACAAAATCAAATCCCATTGTTCTATAAGCATATTCGGTAAACGAACCTTTGTTATCTGTATAACCAATGCCTTTATCTTTATCACCACGAACATAGAAGATTTTTTTATTTGCAATCTCATGTTTTTCTAATTCAGTTTTAACATCATCAATTGCAGTATTAACTTTATCTTCCCATGCTGAAGCTTTATTTTTAATATCTTCACCATCCCAAATTGTCGTAACTAAATGGGATAAGAAATTAACATAATTATCAAATGAAGGATTTCCATAAAGTGATACACATAAAGCAGGAACGCCATGTGCATTAAGATCATCAGAAATGTATTTTTCAGGTGCTAATACTAGATCAACACCACGAGACATGAATAGTTCCGCACTATTCTCATACTCATAAATATAATGATTTTTACTTTCTGGATAAATTAATGGAACCCAGTCATTATTTAATGTACCTTTATAGGCTCCATCAATTTTATCTCCAACACCATATGCTACTAATAAGTCATATGTTGTTCTAGAGATACAAGCAACCTTTTTAGGGTTCTTTTTAATTGTTATGGTTGTACCGACCATATCGGTTACAGATATTAATTCTTCTTTTGCTTTCCCATTAGAGCAACCTGTAAAAGCTCCTAATGAAGCAGCAGCCACTAAAAGTGGCATTAATGTTTTCTTAAACATTTTCTTTATCTCCTTTTATATTTGAAAATGATTAAAAAACCTTTAAGGCCAACATTAGATGACACCGAGATATGAATCATCTAATGTTGAATATGTAATAATCATTTTCTAAATATATAATATTCTTTAATTTTCTCGTTTTGCAATAAAATAGAACGACCTGCCCTAATTATTAATCCACATCTAGCATTATTTATCTCCAAACAAATTAGCAAATTCATCTATTGTTAGTAATTTGCCAGGGAACGGCTCTTTTAACTCATCTAAAATATGATTTCTTTCTTCATCGTTAGAGACAATAATGTAATCGGCTCCCCTAAAAAATGTATATGGTACTAAATCATTTTCTTTTACAACTTTAATGAGCTTATTTAGATATGCTGAATCATTTCTTACCAAATGAGAAATAGAAACCAATTTGCCAATAGAGTATTCTTCTTCTAGACGAGTCGCATAGCTATCGCAGAAATCTTTCCAGGTTTTGACATTTTCTCTTGCAAGTTGACGCTTTATTAAATTGTCTTTCTTGATTTTTTTCTTTTCTTTTAATCTTTCCCAATATTCAATAGCAGTGATGCTACATTTTGGGCATGATTCAATTAATTCGTTTGGAGTGAATTCTAAATCTAAAACCATAGATTTAAACACAAGAAGGGTTTTCATGGCATCATCGACCGCTCGGTGATCCAATAAATTTTTTCTAATCTCTTGAGGAACTATATTTATAAACGCTTTTTCTAGTGAAACATACCTTCTATTTGTTTTATCGAAAATAGGTAACATTTGTTGGACGTCATAAGCGGTGAAATCAAATTTATCTAATTTATATCTACTGCAATCCTTGATGATGTAACGGATATCATTATCAACACTATGACCAAATATCATTAAATCTTTTTGACTCATTAAAAATTTGATATTGTCATAGCAATCATCAAAATTACTATGCTTATAATATTCTTCATACGGATATGTTAATTCAAGGTCAGCTTGTCCTGGTCTATTCCTTAAATTAAATTCACATTCAGGATTAATCAAAATATTCCTTTGTCGAATTATCCTAAAATGTTCATCACATAATACATAACCGAATTCACAAATGGCTCTATTTCCATCAGCGCATTCGATATCGAAAAATAAGTATCTCATAAGTTTTTCTCCTTTCAACTTACCGGTATTTCGAGATGGGGAAATATCCATTAGTTCTTATTTGCTTAATTTTATAAATAAAAAATGAGATTGTGTTTTTCGTAGATTTTTTCGATATTTTTTAAAATTTTTGAATATTGAATTTGAATTTATCAAAAATAGTATAATCAGGATTCTCGTTAAGTTTAGATTTCCTTAATGTTAGTAACGGCTTTGCATCAGATGAGATCAAATAAGTTATGCCGTTCAATTGGTCAAGTGAAGTTATATTGTTATCCTCAAACCACTTTTTTAAATTTGTATTAAAAGCACAGCATTTAAAATACCTGCTTCTTAAGAGCATCATGCCTTTTTTAGTTTTCCCGGCTTGATTAAAAACGCTTGCATCAAGGAGGCCCTCGCCATCGAAAATATTATTTTCAATATCAGCATATGTTTCTTGAGGTATTAATCCTTTTTCTTTGTCATATGTAACTTTGATTACGGTTTGATTTTTTAAAGTATGCTTATAATCCTTAACAAATAGGATATTATAAGGGTTTAAATCAAGTGTAGTAATAAGACTACTTAAAGACAAAGCTCTATATGCCTCGTATGATGTTAAGTTTTTCTGATAATTATCTTTTCTTTCATCAAGCCCGGCTTTTGACCATTTATCCATCATTGCAAACAGTTCTTTTTTGATAAATAAACAACTGCCACCTTTAGCAGATCCGCTCGATCTTTTATATCTAACATAAGTTTTACCATTTAGCTCAAAACCATTTAAATATAGCTCTTTTCTAAATTTTCTAATCTTTTCCAAAGAATATTTATGATATTTCTCTTTGTCACTAGATTTAGGAATTATATGTTCGTTTTTATTATTTACATATAAGGGAAATTTAAATGATACATTAACAAAATCATATGAATAAAAATCAGTGCTGCACTGCTTTATAGATAATTTTCCTTGTTCTTGCAAATAATAAAAATCTAAGTTTGGTGGAATAATATCTGTAAATTTCTCGTTTAAAATTTTCCCATTATTTTTTATTTCAATCTTATTGCCAGTTAATTTTGCATAAAAAAGTTCTGAGGCATCTATATTAATAATTCGTGTGTCTTTAAGATTTTCCATAGATATAAATGTTGATTATTCAATGCTTGACAATAGTATTGCATTACTAATTTATTTCTCTCTTTTTAGAAATAATGAAACGGATTTTGTGGCTCCATAACCTTCTGCTTGAGGCACAGCGTTTACAAGTTCCCAGCCTTCCAAACCTAATTTATTTAATTCATCTTCGAAAGTTTGAGAATTAAACTTGTTCATTGTAAATCCTGATTTTAAAACATAATTAATTACTTTGTATTCAAACATAATTCACCCTTAGAAAATTAGTCCTTCACACTATTATTCAAATAATTGAAATAAGCTTTTGAAATTGTTAATGGTTTCTTCACTAAAATCTTCAAGACGGGCAAATTTCTTTAAAGAGGACGCAATTGAAGCTTTCTTTTGAATTTCATCTTTTTTAATAATTTCGAATTTATTTTTATCATTTTCAGAAAATAAGTCTTCTATTTCAATAAAGGCACCACCAACATCTGGTATCATATATACTCTGTCTTTGAATACTGTATTTTCACATTTTTTAGCCATAGATTTGCCAAGTGTATCACCATCAAGTAATATACTTCTTTTGAAGAATTTAGTTGATACTATTTTTTTCAAAATATTATCTTGAATAGCATCTGTTTTTCCAACGCCATTAAATGGAACAAAAGCAATGTTTTTAATTCCAAACATGTTCTTGAATGCTGTTAAATAACAGTAGTCAGTTAATCCTTCCACCCAAATAACTTCAGTGTCTAAATCATATAGAACATTTTGTTTAATGGTTAATGATTCTTTAACTGGTATCAAAGTATCAGGATCTTCGTCGTTTACAGCAGTAAATAAATTGTTTATAGACGATCTATTATTTTCCATGGTGACTATTCTTAATTCATCATAATTGTCTGTATCTACTAAAAATGGCGAGTGAGTTGCAATAATAAAAGTTAAGTCATTAGATATTGCATATTCTTTGATAAATCTTCTTAATTCTTTTTGACCTTCAGGATGAAGGTTTGTAGCAGGTTCATCCATAATTATGATATCGCCTGGGTTTAGTTTGTTCGAACATAAGAAATTAAAATATAAATTGAAGAACCATCTAAAACCAGTTGATTGTTGTTCAATCATTATTGGATCTTCATCTTTGCCTCTAGCCATACCAAAGCCAATTTGAGTTGATTCAATATTAATTGAAAATTTATATTGGTCATTTTCAGCAAAATATAATTTGTTAAATTGCTTGTTAAGTTTTTGAATTTTTTTATCAATTGTTTTTCTTATTTTATCCAGAGATGCTGGATTTGCAAATTCTTGATACTGTTTGAAAGCATTTAAAATTTCAGATACATCAATACCAATTGCTTTAAACACAGAAATAAAGAACTTATTATTAGCCAAATCATTGATAGAAGACACCATATCATTACGACTTATCATTTCTTCTTTATATCTAATGATATTTGCATCGATTGATAATCCGAAATTTTCTTTGCAATAGTCATCAATTTGTTTTTTTGGACCGATTTTATACAATAAACTCTGTTGTAATTGCTGTCTTACGCTTCTCCAATTTGGATCATTTAGATAATTTCTATCAATTTCCTCTCTAATAGCATTTAGTTTTGAAATGACTTTTTCTTGCGAAATACGATTGCTTGAATAGCCATCAATTTCATTGCTCAAAATACCATATCTATATAAACAATTAGCATATAGACTAGCAATCGTTCCCATTAAATCAATCAATTTTTGTTTCTCGAATTTAATGTTTTTAAAATCCTTATAATCGGAATAATATAAAACGCCATCGAGAGTTATTTTTTTAGAAAAATCATTTCCATTTTGTATTGTTAAGGTAACTTCAGGCTTACGATCAGTGTCTTTAAAACTTAAAGTTGTAATATCTCTCTCTGCAGTTTTGCCATAAGTTAAAGCAACTATACCGTCAAGCACATTTGACTTACCTGAGTTATTAGCGCCAATTAATTCGACAACATCTCCCATTTTCCCTTTTTCTAAATTTTGATTTAGGATAATGTAATTGTTTTGATTATCCTCCAATCCAATGTTTCTAAAATTCTTAAACGATACTATTCTTCTTGCCATATTATTTGTCCTCGCTTTCAACAGTATATAACTCAATTATTTCTTTGTATGGTTTTAGTAGTTCTACTTCTTTATCAGTTAATTGCTTTTTCTTTAATAAAGGAGTTATTTCAATTAAATAATGGATTGCTGTATCATAACTACTTTTCTGACAGCAAAGATTAATAAACTTGCTCTTTTCTGAATCTGGGTTGTTGATGATGTATTTTCTTACATCTTTAAATGTATCGGTTTCAGACTTGGCTTCAAGTTCTTTAACGACTGCCAAATTATTCAAAATATAATTAATGATATTGTTTTTACCAATGAGTGGATTATCGTTAATATAATCAAATAATTTTAATATTTTTTTATTAATTTCAGATTTATTATTGGCATCATAGCATTCTATGAATTTATACATAGTTGGTCTAGAAATATCTAAATAATTAGCAAGTTCTGTTATCTTAATATCAAGTTCTTTCAATCTTTCTTTTAACATGCTTTTTTACCTCGAAAACAATATAAAGCATTTTACATTTTTTGTAAAGTTTAATTTTACATTTTTTGTAAAGTTATCTTCAAATGAGTTCGTTTAAATTACTTAAATAATGCCTAAGAATTAATAGAGCTATACAGACAATCCATAAAATATATCAAAGAAATTCATTAGTTTTTCTCTAACTCTATTTTTCTTTTCACTTCTATTACTGTTGCCAAATCTAGAAATAGATGGGAGTATTTTATCAATATCAGTTCCACTAGTTTTAATATAGCCATCGATAAAGGCGTTCTCTATAAATTTTCTAGTTTCAGCTTCTTTTAGACCCTCTTCGTTAATGATAGCCATTAATTCTTTTTCTTTTTCTTCAGCGATAAATGAATGCCACTCATTCATAACATCTTCCACTTCATTAATGCCTTTAATAAAGTTTTCGATTAATGACTTTTTGCTACGAAGTTCTGGAGAAGCACTTACTGCTTTTTCAATATTAAGCAAAACTTCTCTATCAGCAGAATGTGAATCATGATATTTCTGAACAAGAATTAATATGTAATCTATATTAATGTCGATTTGTTTAATTAATTCCATTTCAAAAACAATATCATCATTAATATTAACAGGGCCATCACTCTTAGCGTGGTCTGGTTTTAAATCAAGGTATCTTCCTTTATAGTCCTGGAAATCTATTTCTGAAATTATTTCTTTTCCGATAAAATCATCAAAAGAAGATAATAGATTTTTCATTCTTAATACAGAACCGAATAATTTAAGGAATCCTTTTTGATTTTCTTCACCTTCAATTCTTGGTTCGGTTAATGGATAGTTTTCTAATAACATTGCGATTAGTTCTACATATCCATCATAATGAACACCATCTTCATCATCAAAGCCATTATAGTAATCATCAAATCCTTTTAACAAAACAATTCCACCAGCTTTTTTATCTCCAAATAATGAAATAGCGGCGTCAGTTGCTTTTTGTAAATTTCTAAAGCATACAATGTTACCAAAGGTTTTGACTGAATTAAGAATTCTATTCGTTCTAGAGAAAGCTTGTATTAAACCATGGTCTCTTAAATTTTTATCAACCCATAATGTATTTAATGTTGTTGCATCAAATCCGGTTAAGAACATATTAACTACAATAAGCAAATCTAGTTGTTTATTTTTCATTCTTAAAGAAACATCTTTGTAGTATCTTTGGAATCCATCAGAATCAGTGCTGTAATTGACTTTAAACATTTCATTATAATCACCAATAGCGGATTCTAAGAAATCACGTGAGCTTTGATCTAAACGCGATGTATCATCAGAGTTCTCTTCTCCTAGAATGCCATTAGCTTCTTCTTCATTAGCTCCATATGAATAAATCAAAGCAACTTTAAGTGCTTTGTTTGGTTGAACTTTCATTTGTTTTTTGAATTCAGCATAATAAAGCTTTGCTGCTTCAATAGAAGAAACACATAAAATAGAGTTAAAGCCATTTATATTCATTTTTTGCTTTTGTTCATTAACAACGGTTCTTGAACCAGCAACATCAGAAATATTTGTTAAAGCGTTGAATGAATAGGATTTTTCGTTCCTATATGTCTTTTGATTAAAATGATCAAGAATATATTTAACTATTAATTCTATTCTTTGCGGAGCTAGATACGCCCTTTCTCTATCAATGTCATAGACATTTTCATCTTCCATGTTCTCGTCTTCTTCCATGGTCTTAATATAATCAACTCTAAATGGAAGAACGTTCTTATCATTAATAGCATCAATGATTGTATAGACATGTAATTGATCACCAAATGCTTGTTCAGTTGTTCTAATTCCAGGATTTTTGCCATTGACTGAATTAGCGGCAAATATCGGTGTTCCTGTAAATCCAAAGATGTAATATTTTTTAAAGTTTTTCGTAATAGCGGTATGCATATCACCAAATTGACTTCTATGACATTCATCAAAGATTAGAACAATCTTTTGATCAAATACCGGATGGTTTTTATTCTTTTCAATAAAGATAGATAGTTTTTGGATTGTTGTAATAATAATCTTTGCATTAGGATCTTCTAATTGCTTTTTAAGTACAGCAGTCGATGTATTACTATTAGCGCAGTCTTTTTCAAATCTATCGTATTCTCTCATTGTTTGGTAATCTAAGTCTTTTCTATCAACAACAAAGAGCACTTTATCAATGTAATTTAAATCTCTTACTAAACGCGCAGTTTTAAAAGAAGTAAGTGTTTTACCTGAACCTGTTGTATGCCAAATATAGCCACCAGCTTTAATAGAACCATATTGTTTATAGTTAGTAGCTATTTCTATTCTATTTAATATTCTTTCAGTAGCGGCAATTTGATATGGACGCATTACTAAAAGCATTTGTTCAGAAGTAAATACACAGTACTTAGTAAGAATATTAAGTATTGTATGTTTAGCAAAGAATGTACGAGTAAAGTCAATTAAATCAGGAATAATCTTGTTATTCGCATCTGCCCAGAAAGAAGTAAATTCAAATGTATTGCTTGTCTTTTCTTTTTGAGATGATTTATTTAATTCCTTAATGTGATTAAATCTAGTTGTGTTGGAATAATACTTTGTATGTGTTCCATTTGATATAACAAATATTTGGACAAATTCAAATAATCCAGAACCAGCCCAAAATGAATCTCTTTGATATCTATTAATTTGATTAAACGCTTCTTTTAAAGCCACTCCACGTCTTTTGAGTTCGATATGAATTAAAGGTAAGCCATTCACTAATACAGTTACATCATATCTAGTTTTATATTTACCATTTTCTTCTTCATATTGATTGATAACTTGAAGGATATTGTTATGTATATTTGACTTATCTAATAATCTTATATTTTTTGTTTCACCATTATCGCGTCTTATAGGCTGAACATAATCTTCTTGGATTATTCTAGTCTTCTCAACAATATGATTGTTAGGATTGGCTAAAACAGTATTAAAAAACTGTTCCCATTCTTTATCGGAGAACTCGTAATTATTTAATTCAGATAATTGCTTACGAAGATTAACGATTAAATCTTTTTCTTCATGAATAGGTAGATATTCATAAGATTGCTCTTGAAGCATTTTTATAAATTCTTTTTCAAGAGCAGCTTCGCTTTGATAAGCATCAGAACGTGATGAAAGAGGCTTATATTCTGCCACTACTGTTTCTTCGTTTGATTGAGTAATGACTGTATATTGTGCCATGCTATTTAGCCTCCTTTTTCTCTTTTTTATTTCTTTTTATTATTAATCAAAAGAACAATAACTACAAACATAGTTAAAACCAAAACAGAACAAATGATAATAATATATTTGCAGATAGCATAAATACCAATGCATGTTAGAAACCCTAATGGTATAGATAATATTTTTAATAATTCTTTGTTTTTAATGATAAACACACTTGAACAAAGGCCAACAACACAAGTTTCACATATGGCTTTAATTATTATTTCGGCAATAAATGGCAAACCAGTTTCAGAATTATCTATATATACAAGCCATAGCGCTGCTTTAATAAGAAATTCACCAGCCTTAACCAATAAAGTTAATCCTCCAGCAAGAACGAATATTGCTAATATAATGCCAATAAAAAATCTTTTAATTTCTTGCATCATCTAATTCCTTAAAAGATAGTAACTTATCGCGATAATATTCATATTGTTGTTGTCTAGCTTTAATTTCAGCAGGTAAGCCTTGAATGATATCGTTGCAATAAGCATCAAATCTATCAAGAATATCCACTATTTGTTGTTGTTCAGTTAAAGCAGGAATAAACAATTTTAATTGACCTAATTTTGAAATGTTAATTGTTGGTACCCCTCCTTCACTTTGAAGATGCATTATTTCAGTTTCAATAGATTTTAGATAATGAAACAAGAACCTTGTATTGACTTTATCTTTATACACATCTTTTGGTGTCGCAGAAAAACATTTGTCATTTAGGTAGTACTTGGTTGATTGAAACATAACATGCCCAGCGTTTGCACCAACTCTTGATATTGTTACAGTGTTTTCATCACGGTTGAATATGTCAATATACCCCATTGGTGACGTTCCACCACTAATAATTGGATATGTGCCATTATCATTTGAATCTTTTTTAGTGACTCCTTTACCTGTTTTTATGTTTAATACATCACTAATTTTGAATTTTTCAATATTTCTTGAATAAAAGACTAAACTTTTATAATACTCATATTGTTTCTTCCTTGCTGTAAGCTCAGTGAACTTGTCCAAAATGTGAACAATTTCAAGCTGAACTTCCATCGGCGGAACGGGGACTTTAATATCCAACATCCCAAAAGGATCTAAATGCCTAATTGTAGTGCCCTTGACATGCTTCATTTTATTTTTTTCAAACATTGTGCTATTAATGTAAAACATTAAAAAGGCAGAATTGACTTTTTCTATTGGGAACAATGATATAGCATCTCCTCCTAAATAAATATCGCAGCACCTCAGCAATGATGCTTTTCCTATTTGTGCCTCCTTTGTTGTGCTAGATATAGGGCAAAGTAAGGAATTCTTTTTTACTAGCCTCGACGCAGATATAGATTCGTCAGATGAATAAGACTTTATGCTATCAATATAATTGCCATATGTTGTATACAATTCGCCATATAAAATTATTGGTATATTTCCATTGCATACTGATTCTTTTGTTAGACCTTTGCCTCTAGAATATTCAACGCAGTCTTTTAAAAAAAGATATCTAACCCCATTAGGACATAATTTTCGAATTAAAAAATTCAATTTATTCATTTATATAGTCCTTCTTTCTTTGACTTTTAAGAAACCTATCAAACAAATATAATTCTTTTATATACAATGATACGATTTTAATGAGATCTGAAAAATTACATCCTATATAATTTGAAAATCTTGCTTCATCTTTTCTTTGTGAAAACACTTTTAAATAGAAGTCATTAACAGTATTAGAACTGCAATTATGTAGGCCTTTAAAAGTCAATTCATAAATTCTATCGTTTGGATAAATGTCTTGCACAACACTTTTGTGAGAATATATGTCTGTACATACAAAATTCCCATCAAATCCATAATCTTTGTGCTCTTCAGTTTTCAAAGGATGAGCAACGGTAATAGATCGTAATGCCTTAACCAGTGAACAAGCTTTTTTTAGTTCGAAATCATCTTTTTTCTGTAAATTATAATTATCTAGAATGCGTTTTTTGATAGATTGCTTTGCTAGGTAAACACCATCCGCTACCCAATTTGCTAGAACGATTAAATACACGATATCCTTCATCTCATATTTGCTATTCAAGCAATATTCAATTTCTCTATTGAAATCAGATATAGAAAAGCCTATTTTTTGAAGGCAATTTGCTCCATTTTCCATATCAAAATGCGATTCGTAAATCCAGCGTTTATGAATACCAGTTAACCGACTTAAATCTCTAATTCTCTGAAGGCAAGCCATAATTATCCTTCCATTTCTTTGATAATTTTAGAAATTTCTTCACGGAGTTTATTTTCTTTTGCAACAATCTCTTCAATTTCAGCATTAAGTTTAACAATATCGATTACTTCTCTAGTATCTTCTTGTTCTACATATGTAGATACTGAAAGATTGTAGTCATTATTCTTAACATCATCATAGGATGCCACTTTAACTACATGGTCTAAATCTTTTCTATCTTTATAATAATTGACAATATGCTCAATGTTTTCAGGCATTAACTTGTTGTTGTTTGTAATCTTTTGAAATTCTTTAGATGCATCAATGAATAATACTGATGTATCAGTCTTTGATTTCTTTAAAGTCATAATACAAGTAGCAATAGATGTACCAAAGAAAAGGTTATCTGGTAATTGAATAACACAGTCAACAAAGTTGTTATCAACTAAGTATTTACGAATTTTTTGTTCTGCTCCACCTCTATACATAATTCCAGGGAAACAAACAATTGCAGCTGTACCATTAGTAGCAAGCCAGCTTAAAGTATGCATAATAAATGCTAGATCAGCTTTTCCTTTAGGCGCTAAAACACCAGCTGGAGCAAATCTAGGGTCATTAATCAATAAAGGATTCTCATCTCCTGCCCATTTAATAGAATAAGGTGGGTTTGAAACAATAACATCAAATGGTTCTTCATCCCAATGTTGAGGAGAAATTAATGTATCTTCACAAGCAATGTTGAACTTATCAAAATCAATATTATGGAGGAACATGTTAATTCTACAGAGGTTGTATGTAGTAATATTAATTTCTTGACCATAATATCCATTGCGAACATTACCCTTACCCAATACTTCTTCGGCTTTTAATAACAAAGATCCTGAGCCACATGCCGGGTCATATACTTTATTTACTTGAGTTTTACCTAATGTAGCTAATCTCATTAATAATTCTGATACTTCTTGCGGAGTAAAGAATTCTCCACCAGATTTACCAGCACTTGAAGCATACATTGCCATTAAATATTCATACGCATCACCAAAGGCATCAATGGTATTATCTTCATAGTTGCCTAATTTCATATCTCCAATGCCGTTAAGCAATTTGACTAATTTCTCATTTCTTTTTGCGACAGAAGCACCTAATTTATTTGAGTTAACATCAATATCATCAAATAAGCCTTTGAAATCTGATTCGCTATCAGATCCCATTGCTGATTCTTCGATATGATTAAATACTTTCTCTAATGTTTCGTTGAGGTTTTCATCAGTTGGAGCTTTTTTTCTAACATTGCAGAATAGTTCGCTAGGTAGAATAAAGAATCCTTTTTCTTCAACTAGTCCCGCACGAGCTCCTTCAGCCTCTTCATCAGATATATCAGCATATTTAAAAGATGTGTTTCCACTTTCGTGTTCGCCTTTATCGATATAGTTTTGAAGGTTTTCAGAAACATATCTATAAAACATAATGCCTAAGATATATTGTTTAAAATCCCATCCATCAACGCTGCCTCTTAAATCATCAGCGATGCCCCAAATGGATTTATGTAACTCGTCTCTTTGAATATTGGATGCCATAGTGATTCCTCGTTTCTTATTTTATTTTATAAATTTGTCAAATTTCTTTAAAGAAATAAATGTTTTTATTATGCTAGTTCTTTACACATAGTCTCATAATAGAATGTTTTTAATAAACATTTTTTAAAACTAGATATAGATATTTTTAGTTCGCAACTTGTCGAATTTGCTTCAGACCTTAGTAAACGTGGGTAATTAGCTGGATTGTTTTGAATTAAAGCCAATAGACTTGACGTATTTCCCATGCCTGACATTTTGTGCGGAGTTGGTCCATAAATAATATCAGAATATTCATTAGAGAATTCTAATCTCGCAGCATTAAATTTTTTTGCTTCATTATAATCAACGAATTCAAAACAAGTATGATTTAAGCCAATTTTCTTTGCCGCCAGTTCAAAATCTTTTTGTTTACCATTTAGTTCACCCATAACTAAGATTTTGCAAGTTCTAATGTTGATTGGGATCCTTTCTTCATCCTCTAGTACAATGTTATATTCATCAAGATAACGTTCTATTTCATTGTTTCTATTCGCTTTTTTTAATTCGAAAGTTATTTTATCCAATACAAGCGACGTGGCTTTTGCCAATTGAGCATTTGTAAGCTCCATATTTATTCATCCTCGCTTTCATCTAAATAGAAATTCTTTATTGAGTCTTCGAGATGCTTTATTTTTTGTTTTAACGCATAAAGCATGGAAAGTTTTTCGTTATATGCCTTTGCTTTATGAATTTGCTTATCAATTTCAATAAGAGGGATCTGAATAGTTGATAGGTCTTTGGCGTTGATAGAAATGATGGCTGTTCCTTTTTGAATTGACTTTAATGAATTTTGTCCTTGATTAGAATCTAAATAGATTTTTAAATATGTTGAGTCAATTAATCCACTATTTGGTCTTATGATAATCATGCCACCAGTTACTAAAATCTTGTCTTTTGGGTCAACATCAACAACTACTGTTTTGACCTTTGACGATTTGCTTGTCACAACAATATCGTTTTTCTTAACGGCATATTTATCAAATTTATCGTCTTTTTGCTTTATTGAGCGAAGCTTTTGCCAGTCAACTAGACCGTCTTCAATATCACTAGAAATAAGAATTCTATATCCTGTTTTTTCAGTAGTTAGTAGCCCGTTTTTTTCAAACACTCCAAGTGTATATTGATTACCTGTAAATACATCTGCAATATCTTCTAATCTCACACCATTTTTTATATTTGAAACATCCAGCAACAAGCTAGATGGCATTAAATTATTGCAATTTATTAGCTCAGTTTTTTCTTTTTTTGGTGAATTAGGATTATTATATTTATTAATAATATCGTCGGTTAATATTTCAACTTTATTAAATCTTTTGGTTTTTTTATCTACGGAGTCAGTTGCATTAATCAATTTTACTGATGCGTTGCCTTTCGAAAACACTAAAACATATGGTTTAATTCCAGTAAAATTCAAAGAGCCATTAGGTAATTCAATAATACCTTCAAGAAGGCCTTTATTTATTAACGCATTTCTATATTCTTTGTCATGATGGTTAAATAAAGCCCTACCGCTTACAATAGCTACGGCTTTTCCTCCATCAATCATTCCACTTAATAAATGGTCTACATACACCCAATCACTTGTGTTTCGATTTGTAAATTCGATAGATGGAAATAGTTTGCTTTGTCTTACTTTATCTCTAATTAATTGTCTAATGCCGATTGTAGGAAAGCAAAAGCCTCTTGAGAAAAAAACCATTTTGTCTTCTAATGCATCACCAATTTTAATTACTGGATTTAATTCGTTATTAGAAATAATAGATAATGCCATCTGAGATATTTTTGCTTGTTCAACATTAACTTCATATCCAATTAGGTCTTTTAAATAATAACCATTTCTTCTACTACTATTTAATGTATTCATAAGAAAATTACCATTTCCAGATCCTAAATCGGCAACAATATGACCAGCTCCATCAATATTTAATAATTGAAAAACAATATTTGAAATAGAAGCTGTTGATGATTCATCAAATTCTCTATGACTGCCAATGTATTCGCAAGTCATAACATATTCAACCAAATCTATTAATTGTTCATAATTGAATGAATTAAATAGTTCTATAATTTCCTTATTATCATTATTAGAAAAATATGAATTTAACTCATTGCAATAATTAATCAAATCATCATCAATATGATTCAAAAAATGATTATGATAAGCTGATAAATATGCGTTAGAGATTATAAATGGTCTTCCTTTTTTGTATGGTGCGTCGCCAATAGCTCCATTAATAACTTTGTCAAAAACTACATTTCTAGATTCCATAAAAATACCTTCTTTCCTCCACATTGGACGATTTAAGTTTAGCCAAACGTAATATTTATGTCAATAGTAATTTTAAGTTTTTGCAAACGTAATTATTCATCTACAAACTTCCAGTGCAAGCCGTATGCACTTCTCCTCTTTCCTTTACAACAATTTGAAATAGGTGTTATTCCTTTTGGTTTACTTATGGATTTTGCAGCATCATGCAAACTATCAAAAATTAGGCCATTTTCTACACATATAATTTTCTTTCCATGAAGTATCTTTTGTCTTATCTTGTTGCAATTTGGACAGCCTCTCTTAATTTTATAAATTGGCATAGATTCCCATTTATGCCCACATATGTGACACGTCCAGTGAATTTTCTTTTCTGATCCAAAAGTAATTTCTGTGGGTTTGAGTACATTTTTGCTATAATCCCAGTCAATTAGTTCGTTGTTGTGTGTTGTTCCAAAGTCATTCACACCAGCAATAATCTGGTGATTGCTGCAAACAGGACAACCGTTATTTCCTCTAATTCGATGCGAAGGTGTGGCTAGATAAGACGGGTGTCCCATAAAACATTTCCAATAATATTTTGTATTACTATAGCAACTAACAAAGTCTGGATTTATTCCATTATTTAAAACATAATCCCACTCTTTGGCAATATCTGGATATTTTTTTGATAAACAATTTTCTTTTTCAATACTTAAATAATTAGATTTAATTTTTAGGAAATCATTTTGCAAATTAATATTTGGAATCATAA
This sequence comes from Bacilli bacterium, assembly GCA_045600585.1. Taxonomy (GTDB): domain Bacteria; phylum Bacillota_I; class Bacilli_A; order RFN20; family CAG-826; genus JAZRYE01. The sequence goes on from JAZRYE010000036.1 coordinate 60,448, forward strand.
GATTAAGCAATTTAAACAAAGAGCTAATGACCCAATCAATGTTGGAATAACTAGTATCTGAAGGCGAATAAAACAAAATATCACCATCTGCATAAGATGTTTCTTTTTGCTTAATCTCTTTTACTCGAATTAATCTGATTCCCTCTTTTAACATTGCTTCATTTTTTCTCTTTTCTTTTATTAAAGATTGTTCAGTAGAATGATAATAGATTCCATCGTATTCAATGCCGATATTCAGTTTGTTTAGATATATATCCAATTCAAAACCACTAATTTTACTTCGGCTAGTAGCTTGCGTAACTTTGGATAAATAAAACAATAATGCCTGTTCAGGAAAAGAGGTTTTTCTCTCTTTATCGCATTCTGGGCAGCTACTACCATGTATCCTATTGTGAATATCACATTTAAAAGATTCGTGCCCCTTTGCGCAAACCCAGTAAACCTTTTCTCTAGAATTTGGGAAGTAATCACTTGGCAACTTTTCATTTTTTGAATAATCCCATTCGTCTGCCAATTCTGGATATTTTGACTTAAAATCATTAAATCCTTTTAGAATTTGATGGCTTGAACAAAATGGACAATTATTATGTTTAACACGTTCATTGATACTTGCTTTATATTCGTTACAACATTTTGGACATACCCAAAGAAATTTGTGAGTGTCTTTGAAAGTATGTTCGCTTGGTTTTGTCTTATTATTAGCACTCCATTCTTTCGCAATGTCTGGGTATCGCGATTCAAAATCATTAACGCCTTTTTTCAAAAAATATCCTTTACAATATGGACATGTGCGTCCACTAGTTCTATGGCAGATACTGTCTTTCCATATTTGATGACAAATTTTGCATTTCCAAACCACTACTTTATTAGATCCATGAGTAATTTTTTTAGGATCTAACCCATTATTTAATTCGAAATCCCATTCTTCTAATAAGTTTGGATGGGTAGATTCTAATGTTGCTTTTTTCATATTTATTAGTATCAATAGTTTCCTTTTGCTTTGTTATAACCCTTGTTATAAGCGTCATATATGTCTATTAGGTACCGTTCTAATGAATTTAATCAGAATAGTCTGATGTTGCCAAAGGAACAAAAATAATTTCAAATTCATTATTATATTTAAAATCCGCGTACACATCACCATTTCCTTTTCCTGTGAAGTGTTGCTTTACCCTATGTACTACATTAATACTCTGTCCAACATAATAAAAATCATTGTTTAAATTATGTAGAACATATGCTCCTTCAAAATCATTAGGATAAAATCCGGCCAAAAATTCCTTGGCATTTATTTTTGAGCCGCACTCTATTCTTTTCCTAAATTCCGCATTCTTTTTCTTGGCTATTCGGTTTTGAATCGGAATTGAGATAAAAGCATATAAAAGTGCAATGATACAGGCAATACCTAAAATTATTTCAGCAAGCAACATAATGATTTATCCTCTTAAATCATAATTTGATATTTATTTTGCTAAAACAAATTTATTGTACCCATTAATCCAACTCGTTACTTCATCTACTTTCATATCATCTGAACATGATAAGTTATCACTTGTAGATAAGCCATGTGGACCATGTGGGTAATTGATATACATATGTTTAACTTTATATTTAGTTAATGTAGCGTCCATTGTTTTTGAATGTATAGATGGAACAACATTATCATCATCAGTGCCCCATATAAATGTCTTAGGGTATGTTCCATCTATATGTTCAATAACTGATACTTTATTTACTAACAATGGATCCCCACCTGTTAATCTTTGAATAGAAGATCTTAATGGATTCTCGGGTAATATTGTTGCATAGCCTAAGCATATTGAAGTTGGTTTAACTTCATTTGCTTTAGCGTGACATTTATTTAATAGTTCTTCATCTTTATATAAATAACCATAGGTTGCCGCTAAATGGCCTCCAGCAGAAAAGCCCATAACATTGACACTAGTCATATCAACATGCAATTCTTGTTGATGATCATAAATATATTTAATTGCAGATATTACTTCTAAATATGGATATGGGTATAAAACATCTTTACGTGTATTAGTGCATGTATAATGAATTACTAATATTGCATAGCAAAGATTTAAAAATTTAATAGCGATAGGATCTGCTTCTCTACTAGATGTGTATTCATATCCTCCTCCAGGTAGAATTACCGCAAGAGGAGATGGGTCATACTGTGAATCATATCTTTTAGGATTTATGAATTCAAAATATGCTTCTGTATTAATATTGATATTAATATCTTTTAGATAAATCTTTTTATAAATCATATTGGTTACCTATTAACTATATTTTAACAAATGTGCATTATTTACGATAATATTTTGCAATTCGACAATGCCCTGCGCGCTAATAGAAATAGAAGAATTAAAGCATATTTATAAAATCAACAAAAGTTATAACGTTAATGACTTTACCTGATGATTCGATAACACGTGAATCAAGCATGGTTACAACAATTAATTTGCATTCAGGATTTGTGTTTGAAAATTTAATTAAGTTACTTACTTCTCTTGACTCTACACCAATTTCATCTAACGAATATGCCACTTGTATAGCAATATTTATCGACGGAACATAAAAGTCTATATCTATATTTGTCTTAGAACTTTTTAAATAATAAAAATTCTCTCCGCTTCTTATTAAAGCGATGGCAACAGCGTTTTCTAAAAGCCTTGTATTTTTATCAATTATAAATAGATTCAAAATACCATTATCAGTGAAATAGTACTTTGGATTCGATTCTTTATCAACAAGTGACGCATAATAATTTTTAACAACAAAAATTAGATTTGATTGGATTATATAGTTAATATAATCGATAACTGTATCTTTACTAATTGAGAACCCAATTGATTTTAAAATATTATGGATCTTTGTATATGACAATTCATCTTTAACTGATTCTGCTAATTTTTTAATTAGTATCCTCATAGAATTTCCGTTTCTTATTCCGTTGTGGACTAATATATCATTGAAAAACAATTTTTGGAAAACACTGGAAATGTATTCTTTTTTATCAATCAAATTAATTGATGCTGGCAATCCTCCAAATTGTAAATAATCACTGGTGTGTTTAATAATTTGGCCTTTTGAAGATGTTGAATTATTTTCTTCTATTTTTAAAACGTTTAAATATTCCTTTAGGCTGTATGGCATTATATATTTTGTAATATATCTGCCACCTAACTTAGAATTCATTTCACTAGAAAGCATTTTTGAATTGCTTCCAGTTATACAAACATATTCATTTGAATCCGCTAGTCTTCTTGCAAATTGTTCCCAGTTATCTACATTTTGTATTTCATCAAAGAAAAAATATGCCTTTTCATTAGATAATTCATTTTTTACAAGCAAAATATCTTGAAAATCACTTGTACTAAATCCGATGAGTCTTTCGTCTTCAAAATTAATATAAATAATTCTATTCCAATCAATTCCTTTATTAACTAAACCTAGAACTTTTTTATATAATAATGTACTTTTTCCAGCACGCCTTATTCCAACTAAAATATAGTTAACACCATCTTGCAATTTATAATCTCTGTCATAAATAACAGATTTTTTTATTACTTCATGTTGATCCGCAATTACATTTTTAATTATTTCGTGATTCACCTAAACCGCCTCTTTCTACGGGGATATAATATCATTTAGATTGAATATTGTCTAGTATAGTCGACAGTTTATCGCTGTTTTTGTCTAGTATAGTCGACAGTTTTATATTTTTAAGTTTTAGATTAGTTGTATTTTTAATCAATTTTGTAATTTAAAACGTTTATTTATTTAGAATCTGAAGCTTCTCGTTTCTAATAGAACTCAAATTTCTTTCACACTTTAATATATGTAGTTTTTATACAATCACTTCTTAGACTTAGCTATTCTTTGCTTTAAACAATAATTGAGAAAAAAATAATTACAAATCATAATTGCTCGATTGAGTCAAACGAATCAACGAGCATTTTTATTTTGCCTTAACGTATCTACTAGCAATTAATTATTTAAATGTTAATATGTATTCGTACATATCTATTAATTGAATAATAGGAAAAGGGATTTGGAATATGGACAAAAACAAAAACTACGATAATTTAGTTCCTGATTACGACAACATATTTATTGATTCTGAACCTAAGAAACATAGTAAAAATAAGTTCTTTTCTAAATTGTTAAAGCTCAACATGTGGTCACTTCTTTTATCGATGTTTATTTACATCTTTCAAAGTGCACCTGTATTTGTTATTCCAATAACAAGCGCTAATATTTTGAATTTAGCAACTGATGCAATTCAAAATGGGCTTACTGATCAAATAACAAATGAGTTAATCATTAACTGCGTTGTTATGCTTGTATCAATTGTTTTAAATATCCCTACAACTATGCTTAGATGGCGTGTTGCTTCTAATGCATTAAGAAGAACATCTGCCGGCATTAGATGTAGCGTGGTTAGAAAATTACAAAGCTTATCAATTACCTATTTTAAGGATATGGAGAATGGACGAGTCCAAGCTAAATATCTTAAGGACACAGAAGCGATTGATGGATTATTTAACAATATTTATCATAGCTTTTCATTAGCTATTGTTGGTTTAATCATATCTATTGTCATCTCTGTATTAAGAAATGGCTATGTTTCTTTATTCTTCTTGTTCATTGTTCCAATTAATATCATCATCGTTAAATTTTTTAGAAAGAAAGTTGTTAAAGGATTTAAGAATTATCGTGTCGATACAGAGAATATGTCTATTAAATTAAATACAATGTTAGACATGATGTTTGTCACTAAATCACATGGTTTAGAAAACATTGAATTTAATCAGCTTAAACATAGTATTGGTAACGTCGCCAGTAGCGGTAAAGAATTAGATAACATTCAAGCCAAGTTTGGAGCAGCTACATATGTTATTAATACTTTAATGAAATCAATTAATTTGATCTTCTGTGTCTTCTTGGCAATTAAGGGATATATCAAGATTGGAGATGTTATCTTATTCCAATCTATGTTCGGTGAGATATCTGCAAACTTGATGAATTTAATTAACTCATTACCAACTATTGGAAGTGGCATTGATGCTATTAACTCAGTAAGTGAAATTATGAATATTTCAGATGTTGAAAAGTATATTGGCAAGAAAGATATTAAAGATATCACAGGTGCAATTAGCTTTAAAAATGTCACCTATTGCTATCCAACTGGCGATAATGTTGTTATCGATGATTTAAGTTTAGATGTTAAGCAAGGTGAATGCATCGCGGTTGTTGGTTCAAGTGGAAGTGGTAAAACAACATTAATGAATATGATTATAGGTTTCCTAAAGCCATCAAAAGGGCATGTATATGTTGACGGAGAAGATATTGATAATATTAATCTAGAAGAATATCGTCATCATATATCCGTTGTTCCACAAAGCTCTATTCTCTTTTCTGGTACAGTAAAAGATAACATCACATACGGTTTAAAAAAATATTCAGAAGAAGATTTACAAAGAGTTATCGAAATGAGCAATTTGCAAGAGGTTTTAGATAAACTTGATGACGGAATCAATACGAACATTGGAGAGCATGGAGATAAGCTATCTGGTGGTCAAAAACAAAGAGTTACTATTGCACGTGCATTAATTAGAGATCCAAAGATATTAATATTTGATGAAGCAACAAGCGCTTTAGATAATATCAGTGAGTTCCATGTACAAAAAGCAATACAAAGTTCTATTAAAGGCCGAACAACATTTATTGTAGCTCATAGATTATCAACAATTAGAAATGCTGATAGAATTCTTGTCATGGAAAAAGGCAAGATTGTCGAATCAGGATCTTTTGATGAGCTAATGAAACTTAAAGGAAAATTCTACGAACTTAAAAACTTAAGTGATTTGCAATCTAAAGAAGCTGAAGATTCATTAAAATAATTGCGTTTTCTTATTAGCGAACGCTAAGCCAAGTTGATACATTAATTACGAACCCTGTGCTCGTTTTTTAAATATAATAAGAAGCAATGGTCGGTTATTCTCGAATCCAACTATCTAAAAAGTCCATTTGTTCTTTTGTATGAAACCAATGTTCTCCATTATCCATTATTGTTAATTTTGCGTTGTTCTTCTTACAAAATTCTTTGATATCGGTAATACTTTGTAAGTTATCATTTGAACCATAAAGTATTGATGTAGGAACATGCCATGAAATAGGATGATTTCTAACCCAATCAAGATAATCTATAGATAATGTTTCTCCAAATGATGTTTCTATATTCTTTTGTTTTCTTAATATAGTTTCATTAATATCAGCCCAACTCATCATGCGGATTATTAGATTTTCCATATTAACAATTGGTGATATAAAGTATGCTTTTTCTATTTGTATATTACTTAATGAATTAATAGCAAAATAAGCACCTATGCTACTAGCTATTAATGTTATATTTGAATATTCTTTTTTTATATTTTCAAAATAAGTTTGGAATTCATTAATTGCTTCCCAAGGAGCATTGGCTTTATAGTCAAATCCAATAACTTCATATTCAGGAAATAATTTTGAATAATGATTTGCTTCTTCAATAGTGCCGTTTTTACCGTGTATATATACAACAATCTTTTTCATATTTATTTTATTTTAATAAATTCTACTGTTTGATCTTTCATGGATATCTTTCCTACTTTATATCCATATTCAATTAATTCTTTTTTATATGTCAAAAATGAGTGATCAATTGGAACACCAGTTATAAGCTTTATTTCTTCAAAAGAGAGTTTAGTTTGATCACTATCTAATTTAGATATATGTTTCCATAATGAATCATATTTGTTCATATAATTTATAAAAGAGATTATCTATACAAAATCCCACATTTTTCAATAGTTTATTCCTATGATTTTCAATTTATTTCTTATTAAGTAGAACCACGGACTTGTTATCTTTATACCAGCTCATTCATCAAACCTCCATTATAAATGTTCTTATAGACCTTATCTGGAAATAAAGGCAAATATTCCTTAATTAAATTGAATTTTAATCTTTTCTTCTCGACATATTGCTTAAGTTTAGTTTTTAATTCATCTAGGCTTAGTTCACAGTACTTGTCAATTTCAGTCATCATGGTTAGAAATTCAATCTCATTGATATTATCTTTTGTTATATTAATTGCAGGTTTATATACAATGATATTATATCCATCAATTTCAACTTTTCTTTGCCTAGTTGTTGCGGTATTAGTTACTACTTCAATAATTGATGGTATTTGCGTAGTAAAACCATACTTGTTATACATTGATATTCCGGATACAAAACCAATAATTTCATCAGCTTCATACAAATATTTCTTTTCGATGAATTTATTAATAGACATTTTGCCGTCTGTTCCAAATATAGTCTTATATGGTTTGTAATAAACACCATTATAAAGACGTATAAGCTTACCTTCATCAGTAAGTTTTTTCATTTCTTGCCTTAATGCAGCCTGCGATGTACATGGCAGTTCATACATGAATATTGGTTCAGCTTTGTCATAATTCTTATTTATGTAATCCATCAACATTCTTATCACCTCACAATCTTGAAATATCTTTTTTCAGCTTTATTATATCGATATTATAAGTTTGAGGCAGTTATTTTGGAATAGCTAAAATTTTGTCGCTAACTGACAAACTAAATGCAACTTTATAGTCGGAAACTGCTTTTGGTATGACAAAGCCTCCAATTAGGATCGCTGAAAAGGGATAATCGGTTCATTATTTCCTTCACTCATCGTTATTAAGTTCTATTATTTTTTGATATAAACACGTCTTCTTTTTATTAATTTCAATATCTTTATGATAATGTCCAAAGAACCAATGTTTATATGAAACATATTTGTCTATAAATTTTAATTGATTAGTACATGTATCATTTCCATAGCCAAATGCATTCATAACAGTAACAGCGTCTGCACAGTGAGTTATAACATAATCAACCTTGTTATCTACTTTGTTTAAATTATTTATCGCATTATCTACGTCGTGATAATTAATTTCTTCTTCAGACCACCAAGATATATATGGGATTCTATATATTTTATCTATTGATACCGCGCCGCCAATACATAAAAAACTTAAATTATTAATATGCATTATTTCTCCTCTTAAAACATGAAAAATATGTTCATCAATTTGATGCATAATCGCTCCTAGATATTCAACTTTTGGATAATTATTTAACATAGAAAAATTTTCATGATTCCCATCAATAAAAATAATTGTGCAACCAATATCTCTATATAGCTGTAAATGATACTCTAATGACTCAATGGACCAACATATTCCTGCGTCACCACATATAATTAAATAGTCATTAAAAGTTACATGTCTTTCTTTTAAGGTCAATAACTTTATATAATCAATATCTCCGTGTGTATCACCTGTAATGTAAATCATAAAAGCCTCCTAATCATTCGCAAAAGCAACCACAATCACATCAGGATTATTTGAAATAGTCTCTTCAATCAATTCAATGTACTTTTTAATTGTTTGATAATGTTCATAGCCATAATCTTCTTTAGCTTCACAAATATAAAGACGTGTTTCAGAAATTTCCTTTTTCAGTTTGTTTATTTCTTTCTGAAAACCATCGAAAGCCGCTTTAGTCATTGACCTTTCCTGATGTAACTTTAAATTCTCAATTTCTTTTTGATATTCAACTATTTCATTTTCATAGTTTTCGATCCATTGATTATGTAACCTTTCAACTTCCTCAAATTCAAATTGGGCTTTGAATTTTTCTAGGCCGACATAAAAATATTTATTTAACCAACCTTCATATTTTTCATCATGAATTTCTAGTAACTCGGTTTTCTCCTTATGACCATTTTATTCAGGGTGGTTTAATAAAAGATATGGCGTATATCTATCCTCCAATTTTCGTACTTCAAACCATCCGACATTAGGCTCCTTGCTTCTAATTAAATTAAGGAAAATTGTTGTTGCGTCACATCGTCCATCTATTTGAAGCCAAGAACTAGGGTTTTCATCATCTTCTAACCATGAATTATTTACTACATTAGCTTTTTCAAGGTTGCCATCTTTTAAAATATAAAAGTAAAATCCACAATGTCTTCCCATATTTTTCCTCGCTTTCCATTAAACATTTTTACAGCAAAAAAATATCTGTCAAGATGGATGCCAAAATTACCTTATTAATTATATTAATAAAGTAGTTATTATATATGGTTATAGTTAATATTATTAATTAAGGTAACTTTTTAGCGATAAAATATTTTTTGTCTTTTATTGTGCCAATAGATGATACAATTCCCTCTTCCACTAATCTATATAAGGTGTTCTTTATAGTTGACAAACTTAGACCAGCTGAAGAAGCAATATCTTTTGCTTTTACTTCATCTACATTAGAAAGGTAAGTGATGATCGTATTTTATTAGCATTATATTTAAGTGTGTGATTCTGGCTGTTTAGTGTCATATTTAGTGTCATCTTTCTTAACACTAAAAACAGTAAATGTCGTTCTATCTGGTTTAAATGTATCTTGTATGATTGGTTGATTATAACCAAATTCATTACAAGCCCTCACTATTTGAGGAAATTCACTTCCCGCTCTTTCTCCAATACCAACAAGATTAAACATCTTAAGAATCGTTTTGTTTCTAGCATTTGAATCCCCGCCTTTAAACATTTTTTCAACAGACATTCTCAGGCATCCTGGATTAATAAATTCCATTTTGTCCTTATACTTATGGACAATTAAACCTTGTGGTTGATAAAAATCAGAGTTGGTAGTTTCTTCCACCACCATCTTTTTTCATAGATCTAGAATATTTTTGGTGCTAGCGAGTTCTACGAAGAAGCCCCTAAGGGCCACTATTACTTTGGAAACAGTGGCAGAACCTACAGATTTCTTTAAAAAATCTTTATAAGTAATTAGGTCTTCTTTGTTTGGGTTTAAGTTATTATCGCCTATTCGATATTTAACTCGATGACATTTCATGAGTTTGTAGACAAACGAGCAGAACTAGCATTTAAAGAACCTATCTTAAATTGTAATGTTTCCTATGTAGTAGCAATATTCAACAGCCTTCTCAAAATATGATTAAAAGTCATAAAAATTTAAAAATTAATTTCGGTTTTAGTTATTTTTATGGTCTGATATCTTCCAATATACTTCAAGATATTCTCAAGAAATTGTATACACGTCAATGGTCTCATCATTTTCATCAAAAAATTCTTCTTCAAAATTAGTTTTGCCGTATTTTTCAACAATTACTCCTTTTGTTCCTATTTGTAAGTTTTCAAATTCTTTAATGAGCTTTACGCAATCAAATAATTCCATAACAATTTTTCTCTATAAATAGATTATTTCCTATAATACATTGCGTCTTTAAAACTTCCTATTTTAACAATTTTTCCTTCTGAAATAAGTCTTGATAGAATTGTTTCTACAAGATTTTCGCTGACATCTGGTAATTGCTCCATAATTTGTTGCTTACTAAGTGGAACGAAGGTATTCAATAGGAGATACTCAATTCTTTCGCTTTTATTAAGCTTCTTATCTATCATTCCAAAAACGTTTTCATCTAATAATTTATAACAGCGATAAATGACTCTAATCATATATAAAATAAAATAAGAATAGTCATTGTTGTTTTCATGCCAATCAATTGATGATTTATATAAAGCATCATAATAATCATCTTTTGTATCATTAATCACTTTTTCGATGGAAATATACTTTCCAATATCAAAACCAGATTTATATAAAAGCAATAATGTTAATAATCTAGACATTCTTCCGTTTCCATCATCAAATGGGTGAATACACAAAAAATCTAAAATAAAACATGGAATTAAAAGAAGAGGATTAATTTCTGGATCATGAATTGCTTCTTGATAAGCGAGTAATGCTTGATTCATTGACTCTTCAACTTCATCAGGCCTGGTTGGAACAAATATAATATAACTCTTACCGTTTCTCTTTTCGCTAATAACATTTGGCTCTTTTTTATAATGACCTCTACCTGCTACATCAGCTTCTTTAAGCAATTGATTATGTAAATCCAGAATTGTTACTTCATCAAATTTAATTAGTTCATTTAAAGTGTGAATTCTATTCAGTGTATTTCTATAACCAATAATTTCTTTTTCTGAATGAGATTGGGCAGCATTATCACCACAGGCAATTTGATTAATTCTTTTTTCTGTTGTATGAATATTTTCAATCGCATTACTAGCTTTAATAGAATCTCTTATCGCTTTCTTTTTAAGCTTATTGAACAAAGATGGAGATGATATTAATCTCTCGCTTTCTTTACCTTTAATATCATAAACTATTGAAAGCAACGATAATGTGCTACCAGATACATCTTTTTTTAAAAATGAATAATCAAATTTTCTAACCATAATTTTAAACTTTCTGACTAAAGTATATATGTTTTTAGGCAGTAAATCAATATTATTGGTTAGTATTTTGTATAATTTTTGGACAACTTTCTATTAAATTATCGAGTTATAAACGTTTATTGTTTTCTTAAATAATGTGTATTTTTTCCTGTTCCAACTTTTATAACTTTATTGGTCTTTACGAGTTGAGAAAGGACTAATTCAACAGTTGTTGGCGACACATCAGGTAAAACCTTACATATTTCTGCTTTTGAGATTGGAAGTACACTATTTAAAACTGTTGCTTCAATTCTTGATTGCTTATTTACTTTTCTGCTATTGACTATCGCAAATCTTTTCTCCTAACGTCTTCTCGATGTTGTTGTAACTGCTCAGGAGTCGCTACGTATCTATTTAAAAGTTGGACTATTTGTTTAAGCTCAGCATCAGTAATATCTAACTCCTCCAAAGACCTATACCATCCCTTGAACTCACTAATGGTATAAGCATAATCGGATTTAATTCCCCATCCGTCTTCAAGGTCGGCAAATATCACCGCGCCATCTACCTCAAATCTATTATTGAGTAATCTTTTCAAAACGGCACAGTGACCTTCGTTCTG
>JAZRYE010000037.1:0-3199 GCA_045600585.1 Bacilli bacterium
AATCATGATTTGTTTGTCCCAAAAGATGTTTACGACCAAATTAAAGGTAATTTCGTATATAAAATTAAAGAATAAATGAATTCCGACCTTATTAGGCCGGTTTTCTTTCTCCATCATTTCAAATACAATTTCCTAATCAAACAAAAAAGACCCAGAATTAACTGAGTCAATTTTTTCTTATTCATCTTGATCTGGTTCTTGTGTACCAATCACTTTATCGTTTTTAATCTCATCGAATTTTGCCTTCATTGTTGGGTTATTACGAGTAAGCTTTTTAATTGATAAATCTTGGGCTTTATCATTAGCTAATCTTAAGTTTCTATCCGCACCAATTAGGCCTTCTTTTACCTTATTTAAATGATCAATAGTCTTATCAATTTCTTCGATAGCTTTATTAAATCTATCACTTGCCAATTGATAATTTTTGCCAAACTTGTCTTGGAAGTCTAATAAAGTATTTTCAAAGTTAGTAACATCAATACTTTGGTTTCTCGCTTGAACAAGTTCGTTTTTATATTCAGCAGCATTAAGAGAGGCGTTTCTAAGTAATGTAATTAAGGCAATGAAGTTTTGAGGTCTAACTACATACATCTTAGGATATTTATAAGATACATCGACAATGCCTGCGTTATAGTAATCATTGTCAGCTTCTAACATACTGACAAGAACTGCATACTCACATCCTTTTTCACGTCTATCTTTATCGAGTTCTTTAAAGAAGTCTTCGTTCTTATGTTTTGTAGCAGTCATATCTGCTTCATTTTTCATTTCAAACATAATAGAGATAAGTTCAGCCCCTTCTTCAGTTTGCTCTCTATAGATAAAGTCACCTTTAGATCCAGTTGATGAAATTTCATTATCTTTTTCAAAATAAGCTTTAGGGAACGCTGTCATTCTAATTTTATTAAATTCTTGATAACAGTATTGTTCTAAAGACTCACCAATCTCTTTTGTGGATTGTTTTGCTTTGAAATCTCTATAAAAAGCAACTTGTTCATCTTTAACAGCAAGTTCATGATTGTATTTATTAACCATTTCATCAATCTTGCTCTTATTTTCAGCTTCTTTTAAGACAATCTGATTTTGAAGAGTAAGAATTTCTTGATTCTTAGACATCAAAGCCTTTTCTTTATCGATTTGAGCCTCATTCTTTTGATTTTGAATTTCGCTCGAAAGTTTAATCAATTCATTATCTTTCTTGGCTAATTCTTTCTCTTTTTCACTAATAGCTTGTTGAATCGCTAGTTTCTTTTCGGCTTCTGCAGAAGCAAGAGCAGTTTTGATCTCACTACTTAATTTAACTAATTCTTTTTCTTTAGCGGCTAATAGCTTTTCTTGTTCAGCAATAGCGTCTTGAATAGCTAAAAGTTTTAAAGACTCTTCGGCTTTAATTTGATTTCTTAATTCTAAGATGGTTTGTTCTAATTCTGCTCTTTCTTTTAAATGAGATGCTTTTACTTCAGCAGTATTCTCATTTGCTTTAGCTTCTAGAGCTTCTTTTAATAATTTAATACGAGTCTCAACTTCTTCATTAAATTGGGTATCTCTAACTTGTTTTACGATATCAGCATAGTTTGCTTCATCGATGGTGAATACTTCACCACAATTTGGACATTTGATTTCTGGCATAATTTAAATCCTCCATGTAAATATTTTGTACATTTATATATTCGGATGACTGTCAACTAACTTAATTGTAATTAATCATACAGTCATATTTAATTGTTTTGTGACATACTCCCACCACTTAAATAATAATTTATTTTGAAGTGGGGGCTTCTCGCTCAAGAGATCTTATGATCCCAGTATCAACGAGCTATCCGGCTCCATCCGAGCCTTCAATATTTCTAATCCTTTTTTAAGAATATTCCTACTTGCATTGATATCTCTATCTAAGGAAGAATTGCAATTAGGACATATCCATTTTCGAATAGAAAGATTTTTTGTGTTTTTGTTTTGCTTTCCACATATAGAACATAACTGGCTACTTGGATAATTTGTTGGAACTTTGACAATAGTTCTTTTATATAGTCTTGCCTTATATTCAAGCATAGAAACAAAATTGGACCAACTTGAATCAATTATCGATCTTGCCAATTTATGATTTTGTTCCATGTTTTTTACTTTCAAATCTTCTAAACAAATAACTTGGTTTTCGCTTATTAGTTTATATGAAAGTTTATGTAGATAATCATTTCTTTGATTTTGAATATGATGATGTAGTTTAGCAACCTTTATTCTTTGCTTATCTCGGTTATTGCTGCCTTTCAACATATGAGAAAGTTTTCTTTGTTCTTTTGCTAATTTAGATAATGATTTAGATAAATACTTATTATTCTTAAACTTAGTACCTTCACTTGTAATAGCAAAGTGCTTAATGCCTAAATCAACTCCAATATAATCGTTTTTTGGACTATTAATAACATAGCTATCTTCAGAAGCATTAACTAATAAAGATACATAATATTTATCGTCACATGTTTTAGATATTGTTACTGTTTTTATTTCGCCCATAAAAGAACGATGCATCTTTATTTTGATATTACGACATTTAGGAATGTTTAAATATTTATTGTTGCTAATAGAAACAGTTCCTTTTTGATTATTGGTAGAAAAACTCTGATCATCTCTTTTAGATTTATATTTTGGGAACGCATTTTGCTTTCTAAAAAATGCTTTAAAAGCCTTATTTCTATTTAATTGAGCATTGCTTAAGCATAATGAATCAACATGCTTTAAAAACGGAAATTCTTCTTTATATGAAGCTGGAGTAATATCTTTAAATTCTTTATTTGTTTCATAAATATTTTTCATATCGCTTAAAGAACGATTATAAAAGAATCTAACACACCCAAAACAATCCGCGAAATATTGTTTTTGTTCTTTATTCGGATAGATACGATATTTATATGAAACTTGGATCATAATTTTTCTCCTTGGGTTTCAATATATTTCTTTATGATATCAAGGGGAGCTCCTCCAGTTGATAGTAAACAAAAGGATTGACTCCAAAACATTTCTTTATACAATTTTGTTTTAATTTCTGGATATTCTTTTTTGATTAATCTAGATGATGCAGATTTATATGCATTGATAAATTTAGATATATTTGTATTAGGATGAGCATTTAATAAGATATGAATATGATCAACATCATGATTCCATTCTTCTACTTCAACGTGATAACTATTTCCAATAT
>JAZRYE010000038.1:0-32427 GCA_045600585.1 Bacilli bacterium
GAATGACAAGGTTAGAATATTTTTAGAAAAAGCGGTTAAAAATAGAACTATTTTGAGATATAGAGATGCAATAAAGAAAAAGTAAGACATAGTCTTACTGTTCAACATCTTTATCACTCACCTGCAAATATGGATATTTTCAATTATTCGATTAGAAAAGTGTTATCGAATGAACTAAATTTATTAAGGATTGATATGGACAAGAAATTGTTTATTTACTATTCAAATAGTGGAAATGGCGATACGCTTGTTACTTATTTAAATGCAAAGGGTTTGATACTATTAAAATCGAACCTAAAAAATATTTAGGAAAATTATCCTTCATTCACTTTATGAAAGGAGGATTTTTAGCGAGCATTAATCATAAATCAAATAATAAACAATTAAATAATAATTTAACTGAATGTTTCAAAGCTATTATTGGATTGTCAATTTAGAATGCTAAATTTGCTTGTCCAATTAACACAGTTTTAGCAAATTTTGATTTGACAAAAGTTTGCAATCTTTCATTCGTTTTATATAGTGGAAGTGGAACTTGCAAAAAGGCTGTCAAAAAGATTAATAAGTTTTATCCAACCGCTAAAATCGTTTTACTAATAGAACCAAAATCAAACGTTGAAGAACTTACAAAACTAAACCAACTCTCCTAACAAATAAACATAAATTTCAATTAAATATTTTTATTATTAATATTTAACTACAATCTTTTCTATACAACATAAATTTTAATAATTTATTTATAAATCAGTTTCTTTCACATATAATGTTAAGCGGTGATGAATTATGGGAAAAACAATTAAAAGAATTAAAACTTTTGTCGCTATGATTACAATAATTCAAGCGATATTAATCGCAGTATTTTTAATACTGTACTTTTTAAACTTATTTGATTTAGCAAGCAAAATATTACCTGAGTATGTAGTTATTGGAGCATCTTCTATTGTTTTCATTAACTGTATTTTCTTAATGATTGCTTCAAGAAGAATTAGCTCATTAAGACAGAAAACTGATTTACATGCTGCTGAAGTTATTGGTAGTGACGTTCAAGAAGCATATAACTTTGCTATGCTTGGTTTAGCTATTACAGATGATTCATATAATGTCATTTGGACAAATGGCTTATTCATGGAACGTCATATTGAAATTATTGATACCAATATCCTTGAATGGCAAACTGATTTAAATCAATTAACTAACGACGCTATCAACAATGATTCATCCGTTAAAATTAACGTTAATAACTGCTATTACGAAGTAAAATTTGTTAAAGATGCTGGGTTATGGATCTTTAAAGATATTACTGACTTTGAATTAGATGAAGCCACTATTAAAAATAGAGCTCCAGTTGTTGGTGTTCTTTCTATTGATAACTATGAGGAAGCTTTCTCTGGTCAAGACGACTTCAACGATACAGCTACTAAAGTTAAAGGCTTAATCTTTTCTTATATGAAAGAATATGGAGTTCTTTTAAGAAGATTAAAAAATAATCAATATACAATGCTTTGCACATATGAAAATTTTGCAAAGATGAAAGAAGATAAATTCTCCATCCTTGATAAAGTTAGAGAGCTCTCTAGAAACCAAGATATCCCATTAACATTATCTATTGGTATTGCTCATGACTTTAATGACTTTATTCGTTTAAACGAATTAGCATTTGACTGTTTGAACTCTGCATTATCTCGTGGTGGTGACCAAGTTGTCGTTAATAGATATGGTAGTGACTACGAATATTATGGCGGTAACACTGTTGCTCAAGAAAAGAGAAATGGTGTTGAAGTTAGATTAAAAGCTGACTCATATTTAAAGCTTATGGGTAAAGCTAGCAATATCTTAGTAATGGGCCATACATTCATGGATATGGATGCATTAGGCGCATGCTTAGGTATTAAAGCAATGGCGGATAGAGTTGGAGTTCCTGCTCAACTCGTCGTTGATATGAAAGCAACTGAAAGTAAGACTAGACTTGCTTTAACTTCTTCTTTCCCAAAAGAAACATTATCAAAAATGGTTGTTACTCCTAAAGACGCTGAAGGAAAGATTCAACCAAATACTTTATTAGTAGTAGTTGATGTTAATAATCCAAGAAATGTTATGGCGCCTTCTTTATTAGACAAAGTCAGCAAAATCATTGTTATTGATCACCATAGACAAGGTGAAGAACATATTGAAAGAACAATCGACTCAACAGTTGATCCATCAGCTTCTTCATCATGTGAATTAATTGCAAAATATATCAAGTTATCATCAATTAACCCTAGAATTGAACTTCCATCTTCTTTTGCAACAATTATGCTCTCAGGTATTTTTCTTGATAGTAAAAACTATAAGAGTAAAAGTACTGGTTTAAGAACGTTCGAAGCTTCATCTATTCTTAAAGAATATGGAGCAGATGTTACTGCTGCTGACGACTTCTTGAAAGAAGACTTCGAAGAATATCTAGCTATCAGTACTATCATCGATAATATGAAACACCCATTTTATGGAGTTTCTACAGCAATAGCTGGTGATGGTAATTATGAAGATGCTTTAATTTCTAAAGCTGCAGATATGTGCTTATCATTCAAAGGTGTTCATATGTCATTTATCATTGGCAGAAACCAAAATGGTGTAACCAAAATCTCAGGTCGTAGTGATGGTACGATTTCTGTACAACTAATTATGGAAAAATTAGGTAACGGCGGAGGACACTTAACTGCTGCTGCTTCCTATTTTGATAGAAACACACCAGAAGAAGCTGAAAGTGCATTATTAAATGTTCTTAAGAATTATCTTGATGACGCACGTGCAACAACAGCAGGACAAAAATCTGTCGGGGAGGATTAATTATGAAAGTTATTTTATTGAAAGATGTTAAAAACGTCGGCAAAAAAGATCAAATTGTCGAAGTAAGCGATGGCTATGCTCAAAACTTCTTATTTCCTCGTCGACTTGCAGTTCAAATGACTAAAGGTTCAAAGGATGTTTTAGATAAACAACAAGAACAAGCAAGAATTGAAGAAGAAAACAAGAAAGCACAAGCTCTTGAATTAAAAGAAAAATTAAAAAGCATCACAGTCGAATTCCGTGTAAAAACTGGTAAAGAAGGCAAGATGTTTGGCTCAATTTCTTTAAAACAAGTTGAAGAAGAAATGAAAAAACAATATGGCTTAACAATTGATAAACGTAAGTTCGTTGATAAAGGAACATTAGATAACGCTGGTTATCATCATTTAAAGATTGAATTACATAAAGGCGTTATTGGTGAAGTTAATGTCCATATTTCTGAGGAAGGGAAATAGTTATGGCGGAATCAAAAGGAAAATCCACAAAAAAAGCAACTAATAATCTTCCTTATAATAAGCAAGCAGAGCAAGCTGTATTAGGAAGTGCAATGCTTTCTGCTGATGCCTTATATGATGTCCTTTCTCAATTAGAAGAAGAAGACTTCTTTGAAGGAAAACATCAGATCATCTATAGATGTTTAAGAGCAATCACTGCTCGAGGTGTTGATGTTGATACTCTTACAGTTACTGAAGAGTTAATGAATATTAAGGAACTTGAAAACATTGGTAACGTTGAATATTTGATGCAATGTTGTGACTCTATGGTTGCATTATCTGCACTTAAGTTTTATATCGATATCGTAAGAGACCAATCTGTTTTAAGAAAACTTTTAATTACTTGTAGAGATATTGATAAATCATATTTAACTCAAGAAATTGATAATGTTAATGATTTCGTTGCTAAAGCAGAAGAAAATATCAAGCTTGCTACTGAAAGAAGAAGATCAAGTGAATTTAGGGGAACTAAAGAAGTTTCAGAAGCTGTTCAACTTCAATTAAATAAACCACTTGTCTCTGGTGAAGATGGCTGTATTGGTTTAACAACTGGATACAAAAGACTTAACACATTAACTCAAGGCTTCCAAAAAGGAAATATGATTGTTATTGCTGCTCGTCCTTCTGTTGGTAAAACAGCGCTAGCCCTTAACTTTGCTTATCAAGCCGCAGTTAGAACTAAAACAACAGTTGGCATTTTTTCATTAGAAATGCCTAGTGAACAATTAGTTAGACGTTTAATTGGCTCTAAAAGTGGTGTTAATTTAAGAAAAATTCAATCAGGCGAATTGAACGACTTTGAAAAAGCAAAAATTGCTTCTGCAATTAAAGAAGTTTCAAGTGCATCAATTTATATTGATGATACTCCTGGTTTAAAAATGATGGACATTTTAGCCCAATCACGTAAATTACAAGCTGCCCATCCTGATTTAGGATTAATTGTTATCGACTATTTAGGCTTAGTTGAAATGGGTAGTGGAGGTAAAGGAAGCGACTCTCGTCAAGAAGAAGTTCGTAAGATTTCTTTAGGTGTTAAAAACTTAGCAAGAGAATTAGATATCCCTGTTATTGTCTTGTCACAATTATCCCGTGACGTTGAAAAACGTGGTGATAATAAACGTCCTATGTTATCTGACTTAAGAGATTCTGGTTCCATTGAACAAGACGCGGACGTTGTTATGCTTTTATATAGAGGCGACTATTACCAAAATCAAAAGAAAGATGAATTAGGAAACAAAAAAGCCAAGGATTTAACCGATGAACAAAAGGGTAATGCTTGGAAGAATAAGCGCACTGAAGATTTAACTGCTTCTTTGCCAAATGAAGCAAGCTATGTTGAAGTTAACGTAGCTAAAAATAGAAATGGTCAAACAGGTACTGTTTCTCTTATCTTCTATAAACAATTTGGTTTATTTGATGAACCAAGTGATGAATGGATTGCTGAAATGGAAAAGCTCCAAAGAGGCGGACTTGATTAATTAAAATGTATTTCAATGTTATTGCATCCGGTAGTAAAGGTAATGCAACTATCTTA
Organism: Bacilli bacterium; assembly: GCA_045600585.1. GTDB lineage: Bacteria > Bacillota_I > Bacilli_A > RFN20 > CAG-826 > JAZRYE01. Next base: position 4,855 of record JAZRYE010000038.1, read on the forward strand.
ATTCATAAAAATACAAGAATACTCATTGATATGGGTATTTCTTTATGTCGCCTTGAAGAAGGATTAAAAGAAGTTAATCTTAAAGTGGAAGATATTGACGCGGCAGTATTTACACATAATCACTGCGATCATATAAACGGAATTAAATATCTTTCTCCAAAGATTATGTATGGTCTAGAAAGGACTTTACCATCTTCTTTATCAAATATTTGTAATCTCTATGAACCTTTTAATATCAAAGATATTGAAATTACCCCAATAAAGACGAGCCATGACGCGAAAAACCCTTGTGGTTATATCTTTAAGGCAGATGGTGAGAAACTCGCTTATATGACCGATACGGGTGTATTTCTTGAAGAGACTTTGCCTTATGTTAAAAACCCAACTTATTTAATCATTGAAAGCAATCATGATATAAAGATGCTCCTACATACAAAAAGAACATTTGAACTAAAACAAAGAATTATGTCAGATGTTGGCCACTTATGTAATGAAGATAGTGCAATAGCAACTTGTTCAATCATTGGCCCTGATACAAAAGAAATTGTTTTAGCCCATTTATCAGAAGAAGCTAATACTCCAGAACTTGCAATAGAAGCGTATAAGAAAATATTTAAGCATTTTCATAAGAATTACGATAAATATTTAATTAGATGTGCTTCTCAAAGAGTTTCTTTGTTAGGAGGTAACATAGATGAAAATTAAATTATTTGTCATCGGTAAGATAAAAGAAAACTATCTTAAAGAAGGCATTAAGGAATATTTATCTCGAATTAAGCCATATGCTTCAATTGAAATAATTGAAGTTAACGATGAACCTGTTAAAGATAATCCTTCTAATGCAGAGATTGAAATTGTTAAAAATAAAGAAGGCGAAAAGATATTAAAACTTCTTAAACCTAGTGACTATTTAATATCATTAGATTTAAACAAGAAACAATTCACATCGCCGGAATTTGCTAAATATCTAGATAATAAATTTGTTGCTGGTGGTTCATCTATATCATTCGTTATTGGTGGATCATATGGATTAAGCGATGCTTTAAAAAGTCGAAGCAATGATTCTATATCATTATCAAATATGACTTTCTTACATCAAATGACAAGATTAATCCTCTTGGAACAAATTTATCGAGCATTTAAAATTAATAGAAATGAGGTATACCACAAATGACATATCCAGAGTTTGAACAATATAAAGTATTAAAAGATAACAACAATCCATTCTGTACATTATATGAGATGGAAGATGGTGCTAGATTCTATCTTGAACCAGTATTCTATACTCAATTAAAAGGTTTCAAAGAAAGAATCACTGAAGAAGAATATAATTCTATTATTAATAGGATGAAAGAAGTGGCAAAAAAGAATAGAAGAGTTGTCTTTACTGGAAGCTTTGAATTTCCTCAAACAGAAGTTGAAGATTATATCTTCTTAGAAGTTACTGATATCACTGATCCTCTTCAAATATATGTTGAAGACAAATCACGTGGTAGTGATTATGGAGATTAAAAAAAGAAGCGCAGAGCTTCCTTTTTTATTGTTTGCATTTTTTATTTTTCTGATGCTTCTTTAACTTGAGCAAATTTTGCTAATGCTTGTTTTTCTAAGTCTTTGCCAATTTGTGTAATTGTTTCGTTAATTTGCTTAGAACATAATGCTAAATCTGAATCGATAATGCCGTCTTTAATTGCGTTTAAGAGAATGTAATTAGTGACATCTGCTTGAACCATTTTAGCATAAGCACCGAAATTGTCTTTAATTGCTTTATTAATTACTGGTAATAATTCATTAAGCATTTTTTGTGTTCTTTCATCTTTTTTAATTTGAACTAATTTTTGTTCTTGGTTTGTCATATAAATAAACTCCTTTGTCGGGCTTTATTATATATGTTGATTTTTTAATTACAAATTTGCTTGCCTATTAAAATGCTCTTTCTTTATTTCTATAGAAATAAAAACTAATGAAGCATTTTAGTCCAGAATGAAAAGTTACGATTTGTTCTAATATTTTTGATTAATTTCAATTTTAATAAGTTTTTTACACTCTTTATGATTTTGTCAAAATTTGTCTATAAAAAAACTAAGGGATTACCTTAGCTTTTTAAGTTTTTAATTATCTTTACATTTGTGGTCTTAATTGCTTCATTGACATCCACATTGTTCTTAAACCTAATAAGATAATGAAGAACATCATTGCATATTGACTCATTAAGAATCCAAGAATCATAGCTAATAAGCCTGGTGCTAAACATGCATATGCTTCAATACCTAAGCAAGTATGGAACTTGAGATAATTGAACATGTTACGTTTACCACGTGTTAATAAGAAGATTAATAATCCCATGAATAATGCAAGGACAACATAGATTCCTAAATAGATGCCTGTAGAACTCCAGAAGTAAACGTTCTTTTGTCTTAAGAAGCATGCATTGAATACGTCACCCCAAGCATTTTCAACTTCTTCGCAATAAGCTTTATTTGAAGCAATTTGTTGTTCAACTGGTAATTCGCTAGAAGTAACTGTTTCAATTAATTTGAAACCAACTTGTGTTTTTGTCCAGTCACTACCAGAATAACTTGCTGAAGCATTAGTAGTGGCATTCATTGTTTTGTTAATTGCATAGATACCATCTTTATATAAGATGATATAACTTGGTAAATAGTATTTAGCAGTTTTTGATTCGTCGACATCGGCTGTTGCAGGATCATCTTCAACTTCTCCTTCAACGTGACCACCGATAACATATTTTCTTGCTTCGATTGTTTCTACCATTTTAGAGATACTATTTTCACCTTGAGCTTTTTCTCTAGCAGTATAATAGATTTCAAAATCGATTTGATCTGTTACGGTATTAACATAAGAATAAATTGGCATTTCATCTCCAGTAGCACTTGCTTCAGGAGTGTATTCTGCATCATCTTTATAGGAAATGAGCTTATGATCATTATTGACTGTAAATTCAAATCCTTTTTCTTTGAGATATAAAGATGCACTAGTAATCTTTGTTTCAAGTCCGTTCGTGGTGACATCAAGGAAAGAAGCACCATATGTTTTACCTGATTGAACCATCAATGGGATAACAGGTAAGAAAACACCTAAGATAAATATAATAACGGCAATCCACCAAGGATTTTGTTTTGCTGAATCAATGGCAGCTTGGTTACTAACTAAAGACTTAAATGTTGATGATAATGTGTTTTTTGTTTCTTTTTTCATAGTAATTTCTCGCTTGACGTATATTTTAATTGAAAACCATAAGTAAGTAAATACTTATTGTTTTACACATATATCATGCAACTTTAACTTGAGTTTTGTTTTCGCTTTTAATTTCGCCTGCTTTAGTAAGTGCCCATTTTGTAACTAACGGACCTGTTAATTCATATATCATTGTTGACATAATGATAACTGTATAAACAAGTGAACCAGTTTCTTCATGGCCAACAGCTGTTAAGAATTTTTGAGCATTACCTGCTAAACCTAAAGCAACACCAGCTTGTGGTAGTAATGTGAAACCAAGATATTTTTTAACAACTGGTTCGCAGTTTGTAACTTGACTACCAAGTGCTGCTCCAGAAATCTTACCAAAGACTCTAAATGATAAATAGATAAGAGCGATACCAATAACTAATAATGCTTGATCACTTCCGAAAATACCAAAGTTGAGATTTGAACCAGAAATGATAAAGAAGAGCATGAATATTGGGGAAGTAAATTTATCAAGATATTCATATGTTGAATCCATACCTCTAGCAAGGTTTGCGTATAAGCCACCTAATGCCATAATAGTAAGTAAAGATGATAATTGGAAAGAATAACCTAAACCAATAAGGGAACCTAAATCAATTTGAGCAATGCCAACACAAAGGATAACTGCAGCAATAATAGAAATTAATCTATTATGCCTTGATTTAAACCATCTAGTTGAAATACCGGTTAAGAATCCAAATAATGCACCTAAAAGTAAAGAAATGATAATTTCAGAAACCGGAATTATAATTGCTTCAATTACATTAAATTCGCCACCAATTTGAATAATTTGAGCAATAGAGAACATGACTGAGAATGCAATAAGTGCAACTGCATCATCAAACGCAACTACAGGAATTAATGTCTCAGTAACAGGACCTCTAGCTTTGTATTGATTGATAACGAGTAAAGTAGCAGCTGGTGCTGTAGCACAAGCAATACTACCAAAGATAAGAATCATTGGAATTGTTAAACCGATATTTTTCATGCCACAGAAATAAGCAATAAATAAGCCAGCAACAACAAAAACAGCGCCACCTAAAGCTTCTAAAATTGAAATAATAGTGGCTCTTTTACCAACTTTCTTTAATGCGGATACTTTAAATGAACCACCAATGGTAAAGGCAATGAATCCAAGAGCGATTTCGCTCATCCAACTCATTCCTTTGATGATGTTGTTGAAAGCACCTTGATTTATCCAACCAATAACCCAAGGTCCAATAATAATACCGCCAAGTAAATAACCAGTTACATTTGGGAAATGGATTTTCTTCATCAATTTAGAGATGAGTAAGCCCACAGCTAAAGCTAGTCCAACCCAAAGGATGCACTGAACTTTAATATCCATTAGAACGAACCTTCAAATCTTTCTAATGGTAAAACAAACATACCGCCATCAGAAGCTGTGAAATTTTCTGTGGTTCTACGAATAATTGATAAGATATCTTCAACTTTTTCCTCATTAGCAACAATATAAATTGTTGTATTTCCATCGTATTTAGGAGAATCGATAGAAGCTAATGAAACAAACATTGGGACTTCTCCTCCGTTGGCTAAAGTCTTTCTTAAACTAGATGAAGTAATAACTGTTCCGTTATATCCTGCATTAGATAAAGCCTCAAGAGTAATTTCTGTTATATCGTGTCTATTAATGACTGCAAATATTAAATGTTTCATAATTTTTACCTCTTTTTGAAATTACATAATATGCCTAAAAAAATTTTTTACAATATATTTATTGAAAAAATGTATTCCTATGCTAAAATGACAACACGCTTGAGATAACACATGGGGTTGAATTAGTTTCGACAGAGGTGTGCTAGGCTCTAACTGCAGTCGGGTGGTCACCGTGATAACCAAACAAAAATAACTGACAACAGTTATATGAGAGCTCCTAGAGCTCAATCTCTCTGCTTAGCTTAATTAGCTCCCGACGTTAGGGTTCCGGTCTCTTTAGATCGGGCAGAGCATCCCCCAAGGTTTAGCCTTTCACGCTTGGTTAGGGTGTCAGACCAAAAGGATAGCTTATGACAGGAGGCATGCTCGTTATAAGTGAAACTTAGTTTGTCTCGGATAGTCGCTTTGTCAATATGGCTAAACTATCTTAAATCTTAAATATTGTCTAAACTGTAGACGTTATTGAAGAGTCACTTTTGGACCGGGAGGGCAGCTCTCCCGCAGCTCCACCAAGCGTAAATAATATACTAGCTTTGCTAGTATTTTTATTTTCTTTATTGTATTAATTCTTTTGTATATTTATTATTTAAATATGAAAAGAAACAAATTGATCTTATTTCCATTAATTATTTCATTAATTTCTTGTTCAACAGGTAAAGAAGGACATACCCATTCTTTTTCTGATGATTGGAAATACAATAAAACTTATCATTGGCATGAATGTGTTTCACCTAATTGTTATGTTCAAAGCGACAAAGGTAATCATGATTTAAAATCAATGGAAAACAATGGACATTATTATTCAACTTGTTTTTGTGGCTATCAAATTCATAGACATGTCACCTCAAATGTATGGTCTAGCGATGAAACATATCATTATAAAGAATGCTTAGATGTATCATGTAATGAACAAATGAGCAAAGCGAATCATGTTATCAAACATGTTGAAGAAGACGAAAATGAATACGATATTTGTGAAGTGTGTGGTAGAAAGATGAATGAAAGAGAAACTATAAATTTTGAATTTGATAACATTAAAGAAGAATATCAATTAGTAGAAGATTTCCCATATTTTTACTTAACAGCTTTGTTTGATAATAGAACTAAATTCCTTCAAAGAATGGATGAAGCTTCTAAACCAATAACTATTTCTTGGGGATTAGATGAAGGAGTTACTTCTTTAAAACTATATTACGGATTAAGAAAAGACTTCGCTGATGCGAAAGTGGTTGAATTAGAGCCAAATGCTAAATCATATAGTTTTATTAATTTATTCAAAGCATCAACTTACTTTATTAAATTAGAAGAAACAGTAATTAATGAAACAAAAACAATAACATCAAGCTTTAAAACTGATTCTCTTGGTCCTCGCCCATTAATTATTGATGGCATTAAAAATGTTAGAGATATTGGGGGATATGACATTAACGGCCAAATGACTAGTCAAGGTCTTATCTATCGTGGAGGTCAATTAACACCTGATGTTAATTCCTATGATTATTCATTATCTGAGAAAGGTAAGGTGACTATCTCACAGGATTTAAAAATCAAAACTGAAATTGATTTAAGAACTCCTGAAGAAAGTAAAACCCCTTCCTTAGTAAGTGCAATTCCAAATTGCAATTTAGTTTTTGAAACAATTAACGGCTATCAAATTAATAATTTCAAATCAAAATATAAAGAAATATTTACTATTCTTTCAAAACCGTCTTCTTATCCAATTTATTATCACTGCACAGGAGGCGCAGATCGTACAGGTACATTATCTTATATGATTAATGCTCTCCTTGGAGTTAAAGAATTAGATTTAATTCATGATTATGAATTTACTTCCTTCTCTCCATACGATGTCAGATGCACAACTAATGGAGTTTATTCTGGTGATGACTACTGGAAGAACTTTATGAAAGAATTAAACGGCTATTCTGGTAATACAATACAAGAAAAAGCTACTAATTATTTGTTATCAACAGGTCTAACTCAAAATCAACTTAATAATATTAAATTGATAATGACTGGCCATATTGATGAAGTAATTGAATAAGGCAAAAGAAAAGATGGACTTAATAACTAAATCCATCTTTTTGTTTGCTTATATTTTTAGCAATACATAATTGCAGAGCCACCTGTAACAATCCAACAAGCAAGGATTGCAACAATTAAAGCTCCGACAAATACGTTACCTGTTTTTCTATAGCAATATGTGCAGATAAAGCTGAAGACAATTACTTGAGGAGCAAAGACGATAAGTAAAGACATAAATGGTCCACCGAAAGTAGTGGAGAATAATAAGTCAGCGCCAGGTCCAAAGCCCATGAAGAATGGAATGTATTCTAAAAGAATAATAAAGAGAATACCACCGACCATGCATAATGCATATTTATACCAGCATGATAAGAATGCTTTAAAGCCTTTCTTTTCTGTATTTGGTACTCTACTTGCAGCGAAAATTCTTGAGTTATTAAGAACAAAGAATAAGGCAAAGAATGGAATATAAACCATGAATTGTCCAAATCTTGCCCAGTTAAATCCTTTGAAGAATGGCCAGATGAAACGGAAGTCTAATTGGAAAATAGCTTGGCAAATTATTGTTTGTAAATACATCCAAACAACACCTGCTAATACGACAATGGCGGATTTGCCTAATAACGCCCAATCAAATTTGTTTTTATGTTCTTCATCGTCTCTAGCAAAACCAAGATCAACAAAGTCGATATTCTCAACTTCAATACCAGCTTTTGCTTTTTTCTTTCTCTTAAACCATGGGATTAATGTAAATCCAAGCATGACAAGAATTAGAATTAAATACCAAATTAAGAAGCCGTTACCAATAGTCATTGAGAATACTCTTTCTGGTAATGGGAATAATCCATGTCCTAGTTGTGTACAGAATGGATATGTTAATGCGGAAATTGCCATTGTAAGCAAAGCACCTTTCCACCATTTCCAACCTGATTTAACTTTTTCTGGTCTATTTGGTACACCAGCAAATACTGGTGCAAACCATTTGCTAGGCTTAAACATCATAACCATAGCAACGACTGATGCAATAGCGGTTAACATAGCAGCAAATACTAGTGATTCTTTTGCTAAGAATGTATGATTTGCAGCATCAATTGTTAATGGTGTGTTTGTAGCGGATGCACACCAATTAAGTGCATCTGTGATAGCTTTGTTATTATGAGTTAACAATCTATGATTAGTAACATATAAGTTTCTTCTAACTGAAGTGCCAGTAGTGAAATTTTCATGGAATGTTTTATTCCATTCACATTGATTTGGATTTGTTACTCCTAAGAAGTTTGCAGATTGTTCATCATGAATAACTTCATCTCCACAAGGTTTTGTATTGTAGTCTCTAAAATAATTAAATTCATCGTATTTTGCTGTAAGAATTAATACGTTATTCCAGAAAACATCAGGAATGTTATCACCGTTTTTATCGTATGCTAATCTTCCTAAGCTATCTCTTGTTGTTTTAAATATTTCACCAGCTTGAAGGATTGTAGCTCTAGGAGTGATATCAACACCATTTAAAGTAGCACCTGCCATTGCTGCAGAAACTGACCAAGATGCCCAAGTACCCATCGAGTGACCAGTAACGATCATTCTTGTATTATCGACATAATTTTGAGCAGCTAACCAAGCATATGCAGCTGTACCACCCATAGATGAGTCTTTAATATAGTTTGGAGTCTTACTTGTTGTTCCATCTTCATTAGCCCATTCTGAATATTTAGAAATGAAAAAGTCTAAGTTTGAGAAGTTCATCATTACTTTGTAACGATTTGGACCACCAATTAATGAATATGTTCCATCTTCTTCTTTATCCCAACCATAACATGTTTTAGCAACTTTGTGATTAACATAACCTCTACTTGCAATACCAAGAGTAGTGGAACCATGTCCGAATTCATCAATTGCTAAAGCGACATAACCATGTCTTGCTAATTCAAGCGCATAACCTGCTGATGTTTCATGGTCGTTTTGATAACCGTGTAAACATAAAGCTGCTGGAGCTTTATTGGACCCATTTACTCCTTTAGGGATGTAAATTTTGTAACCGACATTACAATCTTCTCCATCAACTGTCGTTATTTGAATTTCTCCGGATTCAACAGTTATTTTGCCCCAATCCTTTTGGAAACCATCTGCTAAACCCATGCACGCGAAAGTAGTAATTAATAAGGAGCATAAAACGATTAATTGTTTCTTTACTTCTTTAATGTATTGTCCGACTTTCACGAAAAAAGATTTGAATTTGTTCATAACCTTTCTCCTTTATTGATAGTTTCATTTTTTCATATCTATAGATATACTGTCAAGTTGCTTATATTTTCTATGTGATTTAAAATGAAAATATGAGAAAAGTTATCATTGCATCTGATTCTTTTAAAGGAACTCTTTCATCAATTGAAATTTCTGATATTTTTGCTACGTATATCAAATCTTTGAATCAAGATATTGAAGTAATCAAAATACCAATCGCTGATGGGGGAGAAGGAAGTAACGAAGCAATTTCAAAATCAATTGAAGGATCTTTTAAAACTATTAAAGTTAAAGGACCATATTTTATTGATATGGAAGTCCAATATTATTTTGATAAGAATAAAACAGCTTATATTGAAACAGCTTCTTCAAGCGGTCTTTCATTAGTCCTTGATAATAAAAATCCATCACTAACTACTACTTATGGCTTGGGGCAACAAATTAAAGCCGCTATTGAAAATGGGGCAAAGCACATTGTTGTTTCTTTAGGTGGCAGCTGTACAAATGATGGGGGATGTGGCTTATTTGCTGCTCTTGGAACTAAGTTCTACGATAAAGAAAATATCGAATTTATTCCAACTGGTAAAACTTTAATTAATATCGAGAGAATTGACAATTCTGAAACTGAAGAATTGCTAAAAGATATAAATATAACAGCAATGTGTGATGTTAATAATCCTTTCTTTGGTCCTACTGGGGCAGCTTATATTTATTCACCTCAAAAAGGCGCAGATGAAGAAATGGTAAAAATGCTAGATGATGGATTAAAACATCTAAGTTCTATTATTTTTAAATGCCTTCACAAAGACATTTCTATATTACCTGGAAGTGGGGCGGCTGGAGGACTTGGTGGAGGTCTTGTTGCTTTTGGTAACGCACATTTAAAATCCGGAATTGAAACAATTCTTGATTTAGTGGATTTTGATGAAAAACTTAAAGATGTCGAACTTGTATATTCTGGTGAAGGAAGATTAGACAGACAGTCATTTTCAGGAAAAGTAATCGATGGAGTGGCTAAAAGATGTCAAAAGAAAAATGTTCCTCTTAAATTAATTGTTGGAGCTTCTTTAATTAATAAAGAAGAAGCCAAACAAATGCTACCTATCATTGATGATATATATGTGACTAACTATCAAAATTTACCATTTGATGAAATAAAAAATAAAGCTAGAGAAATGTATATCGATTGTTTAAAACGAAATATACATTAACTAGCTTTGATATTTACTTTTTAAGATATCTTTTTAAATCCTGAATAACTTGTTTATTTCTTGGGTTTAATTTTTCTAATGGAATCTCATCTACATCCATAAAAAATAGACGATTTACTTCACTTATTTGAGGAGTTAATTTACCGAGATATCGATCAACTATATAAAATGCATCAACACCAGATATCTCATCTCCATTTGCATAGACATAATGAGTGATATTACCTGAATAAAGCTTAAAGAATTTAATAGAGATAGCTTCTAAACCTGTCTCTTCCAATAATTCTCTTTTTGCAGCTTCTTCTGCATCTTCATCAACATCAATTGCTCCCCCAGGGAAATCATACATTCCGTCATCGCTTCTTTCTTCGATGAGAACTCTATCATCTTTTAAAACGATAACAACTGAATGTGGGATTAATAATGTTTTATGACCGACATGTTTTCTTAAGTCTTTGATGTAATCCATTAAAGATCCTCGACCTCACTGATGACGATAACTCCATCACCTTTAATAACAGCTTCTTTTCCATAAGGAACAAAGAATGTGTCATATTGATTATATGGAATGTCATTTACTGTGCCTTTACCAGAAAGGAATGTGAATGATTTAAATGAATCACCATTTGCGGCTACTTTATATTCGCCTTTTACTTCTACTCTTCTAACAGTGAAGTATTTATTTCTTTGGAGAATTTCTCCTTCTACATCAATTCTTGTGAACTTTGTATAATCGATAACTTTCAAAGCTTTTTCGATATGTAATTCTCTATAATTGCCCTTATCATCTTTTCTCAAATAATCGTATAAACGATATGTTAAATTGCTATTTTGTTGAATTTCAATTAATCTAACGCCAGCTCCAATTGCGTGAATTGTTCCTGGATTAATCATGTAGCATTCACCTGGTTTTACTTTAAAGAAATTTAATGTCTCTAAAATAGTGGAGTCATTTAATCTTTTTTCAATTTCTTCTTTAGAATAGTTGTCATTAAAGCCAACATATAATCCTGCTCCTTCATCAGCAGAGAGGATATACCACATTTCACTTTTACCGAATGAATTTTCATTCTTTAATGCGTATTCATCGCTTGGGTGAACCTGAATAGATAAATTATCACGTGCGTCAATTAATTTAATAAGAATAGGGAAATATGGGAATTTCTTTTGAATTGGTCCAACTTCTTTTTCTGTTAATACTTCTTCTAATGTTTTACCTTTATTTTCTCCAGAAACAATAATTGAAGAAGAACCTGGGAACATTGATAATTCCCAACATTCTGCCGTTCTTACTTCGTTAACGCCTTTTCCAAATTGTTGAAAATAGTTTCCACCCCAGATGTTTGTTTTAATTGCTGGTTTTAATTTGATTGCTTCCATTTTATTTACCTCTTTTATATTGTTATTTTAATAGATGCATATTCGCTAGTAACTTTATCAAAACTAATATGAAAATTGAATTCTGATCCGTTATTGAACTTGCCTTTGTTATAGAATTGATCTTTGTAATTGCTCATTATAAATGAGTCATATTGATACCACATATCACTTTCAACAATGGTGTTGCATGTATGCTTTTCGCCCTTCGCATATGATGCTGTTGCTGAATTTCTTAATAATTGTAGTTGATTGAAATTTCTAAATTCTTCAATCTCTGAACAATATCCTTTTGTATAAGTTTTATATGTCGTGTTACTTGTTGCAAAGTCGTAATATCTACCATTTTGTATAACATTTGATACTTTTGATTTAGTAAATGTTTGATCACTTTGAGTCATATACATTAGTCTCGCATCTGCGTGCCAAATTCTTATACCTGGTTTATTTATTCCTCTAGGATAACCAGAACGAGAACCGCCCCAACGATATTTAGTGTCAAACGCATTTAATCCAGTTGGAGTATATAACTCGATAATTAAATATTCATCAAATGGGGAACCAACAAAGTTTGGTGATAGAACAATAACATCTCCACTCGATTCAAAATTATGAATATTAATCGTGCAACTAGAGGTTGGAACAAAAGTATTTGTCCATCCAAGCATCATTTTGCTTAACGGATCATGACCTCCGACATTGCAATCTTGCATCGAGAATCCTCCAGCAGGTGAGTTGCTATATGTTTTACTAACTGCATAATCGTAATAATCTTTTAAACCTAATACATGACCCATTTCATGAATGTATGTGTGTGAGTCGATAATGCAATTAGAATTATCTCCTCCGCCTGATGAATACATAAAGTCATAGCTTGCCCAGAAATAAGTATTTGGTCCTGGATTATTTACATTACGTAATGATGATTCTTGTAACCAATATGTATAAGCCCATAATGAATCGTTATCATCATAGCTATTTGGGAATGCATAGATTAAACACACACAATCGATATAACCATCGCCATTTTTATCAAAATCTTTTATATCATCATTGTTTTCTTTATACCAAGTCGCGGCTTTTTTAACCATGACATCTACTCCAGATCCACTGATGGTTAAGCCACGCGTGGAAGTGGAGTACCAGTCGGTAACTTTACCAGTAATGTTTAAACGACCTAAAGAAGCCTTATTATAATAAGAAGAAACTGATTCCCATCCGGTATCTTCTGGTGTTCCGAAATATGCCTTTTCTATATCGCTTTTAATTTTTGTTCGTTCTGAAGGAGAAACGTGAGAACTAGAATCACCTAACCAAGTAGGAATGACAAGTACATTAACATCTCCAGTAGAATTGATTGATGGAGTGTTATGCGCATTATGTTTTGTAATGTCTTCTATTGAGTATTTTAGTTTTGATACTTTGACATCATTCTTCAAAGAAGATAAATCTGATCCATAATATTCTGTTCCATCTTGAGAAGTTGAAAAATGATTAAAAAAATCACTTAGATTACATGAAACTAATGACATTGCTAATATTGGTAATAAAAATAAATAACTCTTTTTCATATATTTATGTACATTATTTTAGACTTATTGTTTTTGCTTTCATATTGTTTTAGCTATTTATATAAAAAATAATTATTGAAAAAGAAATAAACCTTTGTAGAATATTTAGCATGAAAGTTTTAATCTCTGCAGAAAGCACAATTGATTTAAGTAAAGAATTACTTGATCAATACAACATCAAGGTAATTCCATATATAGTATTACTAGGCGAAACCGTCGGATATGATGGAGATATCACTCCACAAAAAATATTCGATTACGTAGATAAGACTGGCATCTTACCTAAGACATCCGCAATTAATGAATTCCAATATGAAGAATATTTCAAAGGTTTATTAGAAGAATGTGATGCTGTTATTCATATTACATTATCTTCTGAAATATCATCTGCCCATGCAAATGCTCTTGCGTGCGCTGATAATAATTTCAAAGGAAAAGTATTTATTATTGATTCTAAATCATTATCTACAGGTATTGCATTATTAGCTATTTATGCTTCTAACCTTGCAAAACAAGGAATAGCCCCAGAAGAAATTGTTGAAAGAACATTAAAAAGACGTGATGGCTTATGCGTATCATTCGTCGTTAATACTTTATCTTATTTATATAAGGGTGGTAGATGTTCTAAGTTAGAAAGATTTGGCGCCAACTTATTAAAGATTAGACCAAAGATCATTGTTACTTCCGAAGGAAAAATGGTTCCAGGAAAGAAATACTTTGGTAGAAGTGTTGGTGTCGTTGCTTCATATGTTGAAGACACATTAGCAAAGAATTCTAATTTTGATAAAGAAATCTGTTTCGTTACTCATTCATGCGCAACACAAGAAATGGTTGATGAAGCAGTCAAATTAGTCAAAGAAGCAGGATTCAAAAATGTTCTTGTTACGACAGCTGGTGCGACAATTACTAGCCACTGCGGTCCAAAAACACTTGGTATCCTCTACTTCAATGATGGTGGAGAAAATTAATTAGCACTTGAATAAAGTGCTTTTTTCTTGTCTTTAATATATTTATTTTCCTCTTTATAATAAGAAACATGGAAAAAACGAATAAAAAGAAATTAGATTTTAGCAAATACGCCATAATTGCAGGATTTCTCTCTTATGAGGTTGTTGCAATTATCGCCTTTTCTCTTGCTCAATCATTTTTGCTTTATGCAATCATGTCATTGGTTTTATTTGCTATGCTTGCTATTTGCACAAAAAGACAAATTACTAAAGATGGCTGGTCAAACTATTTGTTCTTTGCTTTTCCTATTTTAATTTTTGGTGTTTTAACTGCAATAAGTTATTACTCTTCTTCTCCATATGTTAATTCATCATCAATTGGTATTAGAATATTCATCCCAATTTGTTTTGCTTCATTAGCATTGATTGGTTGTTTATTAACTAAAGTTGAAGGTTTTAAAATCAAATATATTATTCTAGCTATATATAGTGCTTTAGCGCTTTATTGTTTAATTAATTTCGCGGTAACAATGTTTGAATTTGTTCCGTTTTATACTTTGAAATATAAAGATGCCTTTATATATTATAAAGGTAAGCCTTCACCTGTATCCGTTTCTGAAATGGCTTATGCTTTATCTAGCTTTGAAATGGAAACTGTAAGTGTTGATTATTTCTCATTCTTCCCAAGTGTTTTATCAACCTCTATAATCGCATTATTTTATATAGATCCTAAAAAAGAATTAAAGCAATTTATTCTCTATGCTTTATATGCATTTATTGGAATTATTTCTTTATTATTTACTCCGACGATTATGACTTTACTAACTGACTTCCTAATTTTAGTAGTAGTGGTAATTATCGTATTAACTGGTAAGGGAATTATTAAGTCTAAGGGTATTAAATATCTAACTATTATTTCTTCTGTTATTTTAGGATTAGGAATACTTAGTATTGTATTAAACGCACAAAGCAATTTTGGCTTTATACATAAAATAACGACTTCAAATAAATTATTTGATAAGTTATTTAACTCTAACCACATAATTGCATCTTGGAACGATGTTCTTGATGGTTTATTTTCTACTAATAAGCTATTTGGCTTCCCTCCTTACTATGATGATGTTAAGTATGCAAATATTTGGCCTAGTGGAGCCTGGTTTGTTGATCTATTTATGACTAGTGGTGTCCTTGGTTATGTGTTCTTTATATTTATTCTTTATACTGGAACAAAAGCTATATTTAAGTATTGTGAAAAAGATAGCGATTCCACTAAAGATAAATCATTGTTGATTGCATTATTAGTTGTTATCCTTGGCTATACATTAATCAATTATGATGCGAGATCATTTATTTATAATAAAGATATGGTTGATACATTATTGATTCGTGGTCCATTTATTTTAATTTTCTTCATACTGGGATATATCTACGCAAAAAATGTAGCTATCATCGAACAAGAAAAGAAAGAAACTCAAAAAGAAGAACAATTGGAGGTAAATATTTAATGAAAAGAAATGTCAAATATCTATCTCTTATACCATTAGTAGCGTTAACTAGCTGTGGATATGGATTAGAAGAACTATATCATGGTAATGCTTATAACTCTCCAGTTTTCCAAGAAAATTATTATCGAGAATGGGATAGTGATCTTAAAAACAAAATTACTAGTTCAAGCGAAACGCCTCTTCAATATGATAAGGACAAAGTATTCTTGTCTTATTATGGAGATGAACATTTCCATTCTTTAGAAAAAGATAGAGCGGATAGTAATGACGATATCCTGAGTGGCAGATTAACTTATGATGGTGTGGATGCAAGTCAGGCTAATTATTATTATGGACCAAATAAATGTTTGTCTAATATTGATGATTCATTTAGTTATGGATATGCTTCTAAACTTTTTGATGGTCAAATGTTTTGCAACCATCAATTCCAACTTGCAAGAGTGCAAATTGATGGACAAGGTTTTGGTAAACTCTTTGAAAAAGAATGCTCAAGCGCAAAATATTTTGCAATGAATTTTAAAGCATCAAGCGATTACACACATGAAGATAATCCTGCAACAAGTCCACATAGAAGCGAAGTGAAATTAAAAATTGGTTTTTATATCGCAAATGATAGAGGCTACGAAGAAAGCATTTATACCTATAATTTGCAAGATATTGAAAATGATTTGACCACTCGTTCAGTTCCAACTAATACAAGTGATAATCGTTCTGAAAAGAACCCTGATTACTTATTCTTTGGATTTGAATTAGGAAACAATATCGATATCAAAAGATGTAGAGGAATTTCTGTGTCTTTTGACTTATTAAAAGATTCTGATAAAGAAAATAAGGGACTTGATTACGCCCTTATGATCTATGAAATTTTATTACCTGATTCTACTTGGAATTAGTATACTTACTAATATCTAACCATTTTCCCATTTCAAAGTCGCACTTATCATCATCTAAAATGAGAGTGCCTTTTGCTGGTGTAAATGTCATCTCGCTAAAATAAATTTTACCATTGATATTATATAAATCTAATCTGACAAATGGGAAAGGCTTACATAATATTTCCGCCATTTCAACCATATCATTCCAGTGATTTGGTTTTTCTAATGGATAGTCTGTTTTTTTCCAGCCATTGAACTGCGAACCATCAAACGGAGTCCAATCGATATAATAGTTGTTATATCTTATGTCTACCCCACGTGAAGTAACGACATACATATTCTTAGCTTTACCATTGAAGACATGAATCTTATATTCAGTTGGTAATTTTCCATTTTCATCCAATAACTTCTCAATGATGATTTGTGGCTTAATTGATGCGTAGTGATATTCAACTGTCTTCTTGCCGTAATTAGTACTTAACCATTTACTAAACTTTTTCTTTAATTCTGCTTTGTCGATTTGACTCTTATCTTTGCAAATATAATTAAATCCAGATGCATGGGAACATTTCATTACAAATTGGTTTGGTAACTTATCAAGATCAATTTCGTCAAATGAATTAAATACTCCATAAATTGGAATCAACTTATCGCAGAAACCACGCTTCTTGATATATTCTCTAACTCCAACTCTACCAGCGCATTGTTTAACTAGTTCATCTTTTGGATAAACAAAAAGTCTAAGATATTGTAATTTTTCAGTGTATCTAACTGGATTTTTTAAATTGAGCTTATGATGAGTTATGTATTTGTACTGTAATTTAACGTATTCAGTTTTAGAAATAGCTTTAACAATGCCTCGTACTGAAACCGCGACAAATCGTTTGAGCTTATTTTCTTTTAAGTTTTTATTTGCCATAAAACAAGTATAGTCTTTCCGTTTTTCTTTTTAAAGAGTTGTGATAGTATATGCACATGGAAAAAGAAAATCGTCAAAACGCTTTTAAAGAATCATTTAAAAACAAGAGGCTTTACATCGTTGCTTCTATTTTATCCGTTCTTGGAATTGGTGTTCCTTTTTTGATTTATGCAATATCAGTGTTTGGAAACAATAATTGGCAAGCATTTGAATACCCATTATTAATTTGGGCGTTTGTATTTTTATATGTTCTTCTTGGTTGGGTCATCGGTAATAGTATCGTGAACAAATGGAGAAAAAAGGAAGCTGACTATGATGGTGCAGCCCCTTTTGAAATCAAGAAAAAAGCTTGGGAATATCGTATGTATTTTTTCTTACCAGCTATGATTATTCTAACTGTTTGTATTGGCTTAGAAATATGCGCACTTGTAACAGGAAAATACCCGTTGCTCGATTACGACTATTCAAGATTCAATATCCATCCAACAAATTCGAATTAATTTATTAAGCAGTTTAACCGCTGCTTTTTAATTTTTACATATTCGTATATATGCAACGTGTATGCACAATTTTTATGTGTATGCGAAAAAATGCTTTATTTTCTCATTTAATAGTAGTATGGTATTACCAATCATTCATGATGCATCTTTAGAGAAAGGAAGGTAAAAACTATGAAGAAAAAACTCACAAGTCTCATGATATTAACGCTTAGTGGACTTCTAGCAGCTTGTGGCGCAAAATCTGGTAGCGACCTAACTGAAGTTGTTGAACCAGAAGGTTATATTTATGGTATTCAAGGCTTAAAAGCTAAGAAAACTTATAAAACATTAATCCATTTCGAAAGCGCTGTTCCAAACTTAAACTATATGGAAACATCAGAAGCCGCTGATGCTCAACACTTTGCGAACTTCGTTGATGGCTTATTAGCTCATAACGAATTCGGCGTTCTCGAAAAAAACTTAGCAATTGAAGCTAAACACAACGACGACTACACAAAATTTGAATTCAAGATCAAAAAGAATGTTCCTTGGGTCATGTACGACGGCACTCAATACGAGGCCACTGTCAATGGTGTTAAAGTAAAACAATATGTTCAACCATCTGACTGGGTTACATCTGCAAAAACAATTCTTACAGCACAAAGAGCTAGCTCACTTGAATATTTCATCTCCGACTTCGTCAAAGGCGGTGCTGAATACTTCTACTACACTGATTTAATGTATAAGATTGCTACTGATAACACATATCGTAAAAAATATGATGGCAAGTTAGATGCACAAGCTAAATACATTAACGATCAAATTAAAGCAAACAAAGAAAACGCTTGGAATTCTTGGTATGCTGAAAACCCTGTTACAGGCGATGATCTCGAAGGTATTAAGAACTTATCTCGTTTAGGTATCAAAGCTAACGATGAAGAAGGTACATTAACATATGAACTTATTCAAAAAGCTTTCTATTTCCCAACATTGTTAACATATTCTTGTTACTTACCTGTTAACAAATATTTCTTAGATGATGTCGGATTTACAGGTTTCGGTGTTCAAAACGATAAAATCTTATACAATGGTCCATTCCTCTTTACAGATGAAGGTAGTGAACAATTAACTTATAGTAAAAACAAGTTATATCACAATCCTGACATTGTTAACGTAGACAGAATTATTTATCAAGTTTACAACAACACAATCGGTAATGACTACACACGTACTCAATACTTCATTGGTAACATTGATGGCTTTGGCTTAAGTAATTCTGACGCAGTCGGTTGGTCTCAATTCGTTACAGGCCCAGATGGCACTGGCACAATCCGTGACCCATACTCAGGTGATGTTAACTCAAGATTATTAGATACTATCGGTAACATGTATGGTTCTAACATTACATTAGCACGTACAAAGAATGAAGGTTCTAAAGTTTCTTATTCAACTAAATCAACAGCAACATCTGTTGCAAATACAGAAAAAGCTTTACAACTTGAACCAGTTAGAAGAGCTATCTTAAATGCATTAGACTATGATGCTTATTACTGTAACTATTCAACTGAAGAGCCATTAAAGTCTCAATACAAAGTTAATACATATACACCAAAGAATTTCGTTCAATCTGAATCTGGTGACTATGTTACTAACCATTACTACAACGTCTATGCAGCTAAGAAAGGCATTCCTACAGGTACATCTGTTGGCAATGGTGCTCACATGGAAGATGGTGAACTCGTTGCTGAAGAAGGTTCTGCAGCATACATCTTAGAAAACGGACGTATTGACCGTTGCCAAAAGAGTAACGCTGAAGTTGCATCTTTAGCAGCGGAAGCAAAGAAAGCTATCGAAGCTTACAATGCTGGTCCTGGTTCTGCTGATCCAATTTCTCTCCCAGTTTATGTTGAATTCTATACTCCATGGGATGTTGATCCTAACGGCACAGCAAAACAATATGATGGTCAAACGATTCTCTCAATGAATAAGAGACTCAATAATACAGATTCTGAATCTGTTTCTGACTATAACTTATTCTATGTTATTCCTACAGATAAAGTTACATCTGCTAACTTGGATACATTATCTCACTCAGGTGCATTCGACTACGCTCCAGTTTTATGGGGTTGGGGTGCTGACTATGGTGACCCATTAACATATGCTAATACATATACTATCGGTGGTGACTGGAAGACAATCTTCCCATATGTCGGTATGGAACAAGTTGATAACTACTTCTGGGATTATGAAAACCATACTTTAGGTGAAAAGACAAACTTACTTAGAGAATACACTGACATGGTTAAAGCAGCAGCTGCTATTACAGACGATATCAACGCCCGTTATAACAAGTTCGCTGAATGTGAATATATGTTAATGGAAGAATTATCCATCTATATGCCACAAATTAACAATGGCCAAGGTTGGTCATTATCAATCTCTAGAGCTGCTGGCTATCATATGCCACAAGCTAACTACGGCTTATCATCCGACAGAATGACCGGATTATGGGTCTTAGAAACTGCTCTTAACAGACAAGAACGTCAAGCTATCAAGGCTAAGTACGATGCTGCTAAGGCTAAATACACAGCTGAACACCCAACTATTAACATTTATTAATATTCGTTGTTCAACATTATTTATTTAAATAATTAGGGTATCGATAGGCATATTTTGCCTACCGACCCTAATTTATCGCTTTATAAAGGAGGAACTAAAAATGGTAACATACATAGTCGGCTTCACATTAATTGCTGTAGTTGTTTTATTTGTTGCGTTCGCTATTTTAGTTAAGAAAAAAGTCCTCTTTGGCAACACGTACTCAATGCAGAGAATTTTTGGAGCACCTTTACTTCATTACTCTATTAAGAGAATTGGTTCCGCTCTCATTTCTGTTACTCTTGCCATTATTGTCACTTTCTTTCTACTTCGTGCCGCACAGCCTGCTGAGAGTTACTGTGCCAAGCACTTTGCTGATCCACATGTTTCTGATTCAATTAATCAATTGAATTGTGAGTTATGGAAATCAAATATGGGTTATGATGGTACAATAGGATCTCAATTAATCAGATTCTTCTACGCTATCTTACCTTTCCCAAAAACTGTATATCTAACTGAAGTTGATACAGACACAATGACCTATACCATTACAAGTGCTAAAACATTTATTATGAATTTAGGTCGTATTTATGAAGGCCCTGCTCCTGATGGAACACTTGTCAGTGATTATATCGTTAGCAAGATGGGTATTTCATTTAAAATTGGATTTTTCTCAGTCATTCTTGAATTGGCTCTTGGATACCCATTCGGTATTTTAATGGCCAAATATCAAAATGGTTGGTTTGATAAAATTGGTAAAACTTATATCATTACAATTGATGCTATTCCAGGTATCGCTTATTACTATATTTGGATGTCTCTTCTTTGTGGCATTATTGGCTTACCATACACATATCATGCAGGAAATGTTCTTTCATATTTGCCGGCGATTATTACTAGTGGTTTTACTGGTATGGCTGGCATTGGCCTTTGGGTCCGTCGTTACATGGTCGATGAATTTAATGGCGACTATGTCAAATTTGCAAGATCAAAAGGTTTATCAGAACGTAGAATCCTCGGCATACATATTTTAAGAAATGCTGTTGTTCCATTAGTTAGAACTATTCCAAGCGCTATTATTGGTGCTTTAATGGGATCTTACTTCTTAGAAAACATTTACGGCATTCCTGGTCTTGGTGGCGCTCTTTTACAAGCCGTTAACACTTCGAATGCATGCTTATTACAAGGCTTAATCATCATATCCGCGTATTTATCTATTATTTCTTATTTATTAGGTGATATTTGTACTGCGGCTGTTGACCCTCGTATTAGCTTTACTAATTAGGAAGGAGAATTTAACAATGAAAAAAGAAAATGAAAAAGCTTTATTCCAAACAATTGATGATTCTCCACGTGTAGCTAAAGAAGTTATTCCTGTTGAACAAACAATTGATCAAAACGTTGAAGATTTATTTACAGTCGTCGGCGTTTCTAATGAAAAGATCGAAAAACTTGATGCAACTCCATATTCATATTGGGCTTTAACTTTTAAACAATTGGTTAAAAATCCTTTGGTTATTATTTGCCTTGTTATTTTAATCCTCTTAATCTTCTTTACAATCTTTGGACCAATTATGAGAAATTTCCCTCCATTAATTGCATTAAAGACTGGTACAAGTGTTAAAGAATATACAAACTACATAAGATTCTATATTGATAAGTCAACCGGTGAAGTTGTTCAAACTACTGGCGTTATTACTGATTCAAGCACATTTATTATCGGTGGATTTATTGGTCCTAACGCTACTAACTGGTTTGGTGTTGGCCCTCAATCAATGGGCAACGCTGCATTCGTTGGTTCTGATTTATGGTACTGTGTTTGGAAAGGTGCTCAATTATCCTTATTATTAGGTACTGTTGTTGCTCTTATTGATACAGTTGTTGGTATCTTGATTGGCTCTTTATGGGGTTATTTCCGCTGGTTAGACCCAATTCTTATTGAGTTCAGAAACTTCGTTAATAACATTCCAACTCTCCTTCTTGATATTTTATTGATGCAAATCTTTAAACAATATATGAAGGAATATGGTTTCTGGATTATTGTCCTTCTTTTATCAGCATTAGGCTGGTTGGGTTTAGCAGGATTTATCCGTAACCAAATCTTAATTATCCGTAACCGTGAATATAACATCGCTTCACAAACTCTTGGTAGTTCATCAATGACAATGATTACTCATAACTTATTACCATACTTAGTTTCTGTTATCGTTACTGTTGTTTCTACTGCTATTCCTGAAGCTATTTCAAGTGAAGTTGGTTTAGCTTACTTCAACTTATCATTCAATGCTTCTGATAACCAAATTACTCTTGGTCAGTTATTAACTGCATCAGTTAAAGATACATCTTGGTTACAGCATCCATATATTATGATTGCACCACTTGTAGTCATGGTTCCATTAACAATTACGTTCTTCTATCTCGGTTTAGCCTTAGCTGATGCAACCGATCCGAAGAGCCATAGATAGGAGGTCAATGATATGTCAGAAAATATTTCAAAAGATGTCGTTATTGATGTCAAAGACTTATCCGTTGGCTTCACAGTCCGTGGTAAGAAAATCAATGTTATTCGTCACATTGACTTAAAAGTCTATCGTGGTGAAACATTAGCTATCGTTGGTGAATCTGGTTCTGGTAAATCAGTCACTACAAAGACATTTACTGGTATGCTTGAAAGCAATGGTAGTGTCACAAGCGGAAGCATTATGTTCGATGGCATGGATTTAGCTAAATTCAAAACCACAGAACAATGGTCTAAAATTCGTGGCAAAAGAATTGCTACAATTTTCCAAGATCCAATGACTTCTTTAAACCCATTATTAACAATCGGATATCAAATTAGTGAAGTCTTAAGAATTCACCATGGCTTATCTAAACAAGAAGCTAAGGAAGAAGCTATCCGTTTATTAAAGAAAGTTAGAATTCCTAACGCAGAAGATCGTTATAACGATTATCCATTCCAATATTCAGGTGGTATGAGACAAAGAGTTGTTATTGCAATTGCTCTTGCTTGCCGTCCAGAAGTTCTTATCTGTGATGAACCAACAACTGCTCTTGACGTTACAGTTCAAGCTCAAATTCTTTCATTAATTAAAGAATTACAAACTGAATATCATTGGACAACTATCTTTATTACTCACGACTTAGGTGTCGTTGCTAATATTGCTGATAAGATTGCTGTTATGTATGGTGGTCAAATCGTTGAATATGGCACTGTTGAAGACGTCTTCTATCAACCTGCTCATCCATATACATGGGCATTATTATGTTCCTTACCTCAATTAGGAACAAAAGATGAACCTTTAAGTTACATTAAAGGCAATCCGCCAAGCTTTGCTGGAGAAATTATTGGTGATGCATTTGCGCCTCGTAATGCATATGCTATGAATATCGACTTTGTTCAAGAACCTCCAATGTTCCAAATTAGTGAAACACACTGTGCTAAAACTTGGTTACTCGATCCTCGCGCTCCTAAGGTTGAAAAACCAAAAATCATTCAAAATTTACATGAAAGAATGAAAGAAGCAGCAGTTGAATTACAAAGACAGGAGGGAAATGACTAATGGCAAAAAAAGTTAAGCCTATGTTTGACGAGTTCGCCGCAGCTCGTGAACAAATCATTAATACTCCTGCGGATGAAAATATTATTGAAATGCGCGACGTACGTGTTGCATTCAAATTAGGTTCAATCGAAAGAGTTATTATTAATCACTTAAATTTAGATATTAAGCGTGGTGAAATTCTTGGCCTTGTTGGTGAATCTGGTTCTGGTAAAACAACAATTGGCCGTGCAATTATTCGTATCAACCCAGTTAGTGGCGGTGTCATTAAATATAATGGCGTACCAATTTCTGGCAAGATTTCAAAAGAAAGACAACGTTTATTAAAAACAAAGATTCAAATGGTCTTCCAAGACCCAGGTGATTCTTTAAACGACCGTGCTAATATTGACTACATCGTTTCAGAAGGACTTAGAGCTTTCCATTTATATGAAAATGAAGAAGACAGATTACAAAAAGTCGTACGCATGATGGAAAGAGTTGGCCTTAGACCAGAATATTTAAACCGTTATCCACATGAATTCTCTGGTGGTCAAAGACAAAGAATCGGCATTGCAAGATGCATGATTATGGACCCTGAATTTGTTGTTGCTGATGAACCTATTTCTGCTCTTGACGTTTCTATTCGTGCTCAAGTTTTGAACTTAATCAAAGAATTCCAACAAGAGAGAAAGATGACAGTTCTCTTTATTGCTCACGATTTATCTGTTGTTAAGTATATTTCCGATAGAATCGCAGTTATCTATGCTGGTCATATCGTTGAGCTTGCTCCAGCAAATAGATTATTCGAAGCTCCTCTTCACCCATATACAAAATCATTACTCTCCGCTGTACCAATTCCTGATCCACGCGTAGAAAGCAAAAAGAAGATTGTTACATATAATCCTCATGAATTACATCATTATGTTAAGAGCGATGCTCCTGAATTAAGAGAAATTGAACCTGGACACTTTGTTAGATGCAATACTCCAGAGTTCGAAAAATATACTGAAGAAATTAAAAAGATGGGAGGTAACAAATAATGGCACGTGACATTTCTGAATTAGGCGCTGACGTATTTGACGATACAGTTGATCCTAAAAAGAAAAAAATCTCATCCAAAAAGAGAAACTATATTATTGGTCTTTCTTGCTTAGGTGTTGGATTATTAGCTGTATCTGCTTTATATGTTCTTTCCGCTAAAGTTTGGTTTATTGATTATCAAAACATTGATTACTTAACAATTTCTTATGCTGTCCCTGAATCTTTAGCTGAAGGTGAGAAACAAACTGCTTCCATTGTTAGATTAGATACATCAAAAAAATATCCTTCTAACTTTAGAATTCCAGCTAAACTCAAATTAAATGGTAAGGAAATTCCAATTACAAAGATTGAAGACGGCGCATTTAGAGGCGCTGACAGACTTGAGTTTGTCACAATGACAGACAACATTGTCTCCATTGGTAAAGAAGCTTTTGCTGGTTGCGAAAACTTAAAAGATTTTAGATTTTCTAAAAATATTACAACCATCGGTGATGATGCTTTCTTGAATACAAAGTATTTCAATTCATTTGAGGAAGATTCAATTGAAACATTCGGTTCTATTCTTCTTTATGTCGGTAATGAATATTTTGAAAACAATACTGTTCTTTTAGAAGATGAAGAAGATTATGGAACTTTACCAAATGAATTCAAATCATCTGCCTACAAAGTAAGATATTTCTCTGAATTCGCTGATAAAGATATTACATATTTCAAAAATGCATTGTTTAAGAATAATGATAAATTGGCATATATTCAACTTCCATCATTCTTAACATCGTTACCGATTGATATTTTCTCTGGATGTACCAATTTAAAAGTTGTCGACTTCAAAAATACAACATTTAACGAAATTAGTGATAATGCCTTCAAAGGATGTTCATCATTAGTTGATATTGAAGTTTCTGAACATATTAATTCTATTGGAAAATATGCCTTCTCTGGATCTGCAATTGATTCTGCTATTGCATTAGAAGATGTTTCATTTATTGGTGAGGCTGCATATAGTAACTGTAAGAATATTACTAATGTTGTACTTCCTGATGGATTCACATCTATTCCAAACTATTTATTCTCTGGATGTACCAATTTAACCAATTTCTCTTTTACAAATGCTGATTTAGTTACTTCTATCGGCGTTGGTGCATTCCAAAATACCGCTATTACTTCATTTAGATTCCCTAAATATTGTTCAGCAGCTGCTGACTTAGTACTTGCTGGCAATACTTCTCTTGAAAGAGTTGAAATGTGGCAAAACGCTAATGACTTAGTCGTTGAAGGAAGTAATATTCCTGGTGAAGGCGAAACTGTTGAAGATTTGAACACATTCATCGGTGCTGACGGAACAACAAAATACGGTGATGTTCTCGGCATGAAAAGAATTAATGGTCAAGCATTTGCTGGCTGCACAAATTTAGATACTTTGGCATTATATGACGATAATGGAGCATTAATTCCAGGCGCTAGTGCTACTGGCGAAATTAATTTCCCAGTAACATTAACTAATACTAGTGGTTCATCTATTGATTCATCTGGTAAAGAAAACTTTGTTAAAACAAAAACAAAAGCTGTTAATTTAGATGCTAATTTAAAACAAGTATCTGAAAGCTGCTTCGATGGTGTTTCTACATTAACCAGTGTTACATTTAATCGCTACCCAACTTTAAATGCAGAAGGATACGATTCTTCTATGAAAACAATTCAAAAGTATGCATTTAGAAAAACTGGAATTACATCAATTGATATCCCAAATTCAGTAACTGCTATTTATGCATCTGCTTTCAATGGCTGTAAAAACTTAGTTTCGGTTCATTTACCTGAAAATCCTGCTGTTGAATCTATGTCTATTGAAAATGGATTATTCAATGGTTGCTCTTCATTAACAACAATTAACATTCCTTCAAATGTTACAAAAATTTCATCTAATGCATTTAAAGGTTGCTCTTCATTAACTGAAATCGTTATTCCTGAAGGGTGTTTAACTCTTGAATATAATTCATTTGTTGAAATGGACGGTAACGGATCTAAAGTAACTGTTAAATTACCATTTACTGAAGATGAAGTTAAACATGGCCTTAAAGCTGATGGAACAACAAAACTATTCATCGATGAAGAATGGTGTGATGAATCAGTTAACGTTGTATACAAAGCTGCTTAATTATTAAACATTAAAACAAAAAAAGGGGCTGTTCGAAAACCCATTCGAAAAGATGAGGGACAAATAGCTCTTTTTTGTTTGTTTTTGAGGAAAAAAACGAACAATCTTAGATTGTTCGAAAACCTAAACTGTTTTTAATAACATTCAGAAACAGCTTTCTT
>JAZRYE010000039.1:0-54666 GCA_045600585.1 Bacilli bacterium
TTTTCTTGTGATAAAATAAGGCATGTACAATACCTCCTTAGACAAGAATATTGTACCAAAAGAGGCGAAATCTTATAAATTTGCCTCTTTTTTGCATAATAAAAGGACTGTGAATCACTTTATAGGTTTTTCAACAGCCCCTATTTTTTAGATTAATGTGATGTTTTTGAAATAAATCGTGCTTCCAGCAGGGAGCAAGAAAGCGAATCTATTTAAAGATGTATATGATGAAATATCGACAGTATAAGTACCCCATTTATCTAGCTCAATATGAGTAGTTGTTCCACTTGTTGCTCTACTGCTATTAAAGTCGAGATATTGATCAGGATTCTTTGTTCTAATAGCCATTTCACCTAATCCACCTAATTTAGGCATTCCACTTGGAACATACATATCGAATGAGAATGTTTTGTTGTTTGGATTGTTGATTAACTCGATATTGTTATAGATTTGTGATTGAATAGATGCTTCTGCCTTAAAACATTTTTGTCCTGCTATTTCTGTTTCGGTAATAGTAATAACGCTATCATTTGTTAAGTTACCATTGCTAAATGTGAAATCTTTTGATGCATCAGGTAGATTCTCTGTTTCTGGGAAACTAACATCTTTACCAAGAAGATTTCTTCTAACAGCATCAATTGTTTCTTGTTTAACTTTACATTCTTTCTTTAAATAGAATTCAATAGCGGAACATAACTCATTACTGTCTTGTTTGTAATTTGTTGACATTAATTCATTCATCTTACCCCAAGTAATTAAGTTACCAGTTGTATTTGTAAAGATACCTGAATCGTCAAAGCTTGTGCCATTGTCTTTACTTCTATGTCTTGCTCCATAAATTGAATATGAAGTTAATTCAAAGTCTTTTGTTAAGTCTTCGTAACTAACGCCTAATAAACCATTAACAATATATGAGATAGTGCCTGTTCTATCTGCTCCTGCGTTACAGTGGTAATAGATAGGATATGATTCTGGATTAGCTAATAGCTCCATTATCTTTTTAATTGATACAGTAGAACTATAATCAAATCCACGTCTTACTGAAGGATCATCATCCGCTCCTGGAGAAGTATATCCTGGGATGACCATTGTATATTGCCACATTCCACATTTGTTGTAGTTAAGACGAGAATCCACTAATTGGGATGTTCCGTCGGTTCTTAAATCAATTTCGTTTTTAACACCTAATGAAGATAATAATGTTTCTTTACCAGTAGCAGTGATACCTGCAAGAGTGCCGCCTCGATAAATCATTCCATATTTAACTTTGTTACCGCCTCTTGCAGTCCATCCTCCGATATCTCTCATATTATTAACACCAGATACATCTAATGTTCTAACTGAATAAGTATCATCTACTTTAAATGAACAATCATCTAATATATAGGCACCTGTACTATCTTTAACGTTATAATATACGACTTCACCTGGAGTTAGTGTCTTTTCAAAAGTGAATGTCGTGCTACTTGTTTGATAAGTCTTTGTAGAAGTGAAATTCTTATCATTACTAACTGTAACTACATAAGGAGTGTTACCGGCATTTTTAAAAGTAATGGTCTTACCAACTTGATTGTTATATGGAGTATTTGCTTTTAAAGCATTGATTTGTTCGGTTTCCGTTTGAGCAGATAAATAATTGATCACATTACTATTTAATAATGAATGTGTAACTTGCTTTGGTGATAAATATCTACCATCACCTTTCATAAGTGGTGAAGATAAAGTTTCTAATTTTTCAACGCAGTATTGGTCTTTAAATGATTCGTGGCAGTTGCAACAAACCCAATATTCAATATGTCCTGGTTTAAATTCTGTTGGTTCTTCTTTGCTATAGTGATTCACACTTTCATGCATGCATTCTGGAGTGTCTCCAAAAGCAGATTTTCTAATAGCTGTGGTTGTTAAAGTAGCTGCTAAACATATCGCGGTGATTCCCATCATAGGAATAATAAAAAATTTTTTATACATATTTTTTATTTTAGCATCTCATTATTTGATAAATGAATAAATAAATTAATAAATAGGATATATAATAATTTAGTAGTAAAAATTATATTTTTTATAATAGGAGAAAGCTATGTCTAATAAATTAGAATTCAACTATGAACAAGGTGAAGCAACAATTGCTCTAAAATTACCTGGCTATTATGTTTGGGATAATTCAGTTATTAAAGCTGAAGGTAAATATTGGATGTTTTCTTCTCGCTGGGAAGGTGAACGCGGATTTGGATGGAACTGGCTTATGAACAGTAGAGTCATTTTATCTGTTTCTGATAAACCTGAAGGACCATTTAAATTTGTTAAAGAAGTTACTCCAAGAAGAGGCAAAAACTTTTTTGATGGCATGAATACCCATAATACTTGCATTAAAGAATATAACGGCAAATTTTATCTTTATTACATGGGTACAACTTATGATTTTGAACCACCGGCAAAAGCAAGTGATATCAACGAAGATATGGCTAGTGATGTCTGGAAAAAGAAACGAATTGGCTTAGCTATTGCCGATAAAATCGATGGTGAATACATTAGAAAAGATGAACCAATTTTATTACCAAATCCTTATCCAGCATGGGATTCAACAATTACGACAAATCCTACTGTTGTTATTAAAGATAATGGTGAAACAGTTATGGCGTATAAATCATCAAGATGTTTAGGTAATATTTGTCGTGAACCAAATGAATTAAAAATTGGTTTAACAACCGCTCCTAATCCAGAAGGCCCATTTGTAAGAAAATATGATTATCCAATCTTCCAAGCAAATGATAAAAAGATGAGCATCGAAGATCCGTTTATTTGGTTTGATGAAAAGAAGAACAAATACTGTTTATTGTGTAAGGACTGTGAAGGCAATATTACTGGTGAATTTGGTGATATGGTCTATGCAGAAAGTGAAGATTTATTAGACTTTGAATTACTTGATGATCACGCAGTATTTACAAGAGACGTAACTTGGAAAGATGGCCATAAATCTAAGCAATGTAATCTAGAAAGACCATTTATCCTTTTTGAAAATGGAGAACCTACTTATTTATATTGCTCATCTGGTGATGGTAATCAACCTTATGGATTCCAAGGTGAAACATATATCGTTTGTTTAAAAATTAATAAGAAAAAATAATTTAGAAGGGCAAATTTGACCTTCTTTTTTTGTTATGTAATGTAAATATTACTTAACAAATGTATAATGTTTTTAAAGTCAGGTATTCTATATGAAAAAAATATTAAATGTTACCCAAATTGGATTTGTTGATTATAACAAAGCAGACATCGTTAATAAGCTAATTAACGTTGATGAGTTAAAAGATAATGAAGTCATTGTTAAGAATATTGTTACAACCATTTCGGCTGGAACAGAAAGAGCTAATGTCATTGGTTTAAGAGTTGGTGAAGCTCCAGTCACATTTCCTAGATTTTCTGGCTATTCGAATTGTGGTGAAGTTGTTGCAGTTGGTAAAAATGTAACTAAAGTTAAAGTTGGTGATAAGGTTGTACCTATTTGGGGATTACATGCTTCATATAATGTGTTTAACGAAGATAAGGTTGTTAAAGTTCCTGACGGAGTTTCTCCTGAGGAAGCTGCATTAACATTTATTGGTACATTCTCAATTGCTGCTGTTAGAAAAGTTAGATTAGAAATTGGAGAAAACTGTGCAGTAGTTGGTTTAGGTGTATTAGGTCAATTAGCAGTTCAATTTGCAAAAGCTGCTGGAGCATATCCTGTAGTAGCAGTTGATATGAATGAAGATAGAAGAGAAGAAGCGTTACGCAATGGAGCGGACTTTGCTTTTGATCCAAGCGATCCTGAATATATTCAAAACGTATTAAAAGTATGTCCTGATGGTTATACAACGGCAATTGAAGTTACCGGTGTTGGACAAGCTTTGGTTCAAACATTAAGACTTATGAATAGATTTGGTCGAGTTGCATTATTAGGATGCACAAGAGATTCCAATTTCTCAGTTGATTATTATGCAAGAGTCCATACACCTGGTGTTGAACTAATAGGGGCACATACATTAGCAAGACCAGAAGTAGAATCACGTCCACATTGCTTTACTGTTAAAGATGATTTGAAATCAATCTTTGGTATGATTCTTGGTAAACGTGTTAACCTAAAACAAATGATTAAAGAAACTCATTCGCCATTAGAATGTAAAGAAGTCTACGAAAGATTAATAAACGATAAAGAGTTCCCAACAGTTGTCCAATTTGATTGGAGAAATATTTAACAATGAAAAAGATTAATGTTGTTATTGCTGGTATAGGTCATGACCACGCTCATGATGCTTTTGAATGCATTACAAAAATAGATAGCTCTTTCAATCTTATAGGCTTAGTTATTGAACAAGATGATAACGGCAATTATGAAAGATATAAAGAACAATATGGTGTATATAAACATTATGAAATAGATGAAGTTAAAACCATCAAAAATTTAGATGCTGTTATTGTTGAATGTGATGATAAATATTTAACAGAATATGCAACAAAATTTGCATCATTACGATTACCAGTTCATATGGATAAACCAGGTAGTCAAAATAAAGAAGAATTTGATAAATTAATCAAGATTTGCAAGGAAAATAATATAGTTTTACATCTTGGATATATGTATCGATATAACCCTTCTATTAAAAAAGCGATTGAGATTTGTAAAAGTGGTTTAATTGGTAAAATTTATTCCATTGAAACTGATATGAGTGGTGGTTTATCTTTTGAAAAACGTAAGTGGCTATCATCGTTTAAAGGTGGCATGATGAACTATCTTGGTTGCCATTTAATTGATGTAGTTATTACTTTATTAGGTAAGCCAGAATCAGTAATTCCATATAATACAAAATCACTTCCAGAAGTTGGTGAAGATCAAGGTTTAGCTATTTTGAAATACGATAACGTCTTAGCTACGATAAAATCTTCTGCCGTTGAATTAGATGGATTTAGTAGAAGACATATTGTTATTAATGCAGAAAAAATGACTATTGAGATTTGCCCAATAGAAAAGATAAACGATAAAACAAAACTTATATCAACAAGTATCTACAAATCACCAGTTATCATTCCAAATGTTCCAATTGGAGTAGAAAATTATGGACCAGTTGATAGATATGAAATGATGTTTGAAGAATTTGCTTCAATTGTTAGAAAAGAAATAAATAGCCCATATACATTAGAACACGAGCAATTAATTCATGATGTGTTATTAGCGGCGTGTGGTGACTTTGGAAAGGAAATTAAATTATGAAAGCAGTATTAATTAACGATGATAAATCATTAAGTTGGACAAACGTTCCTGACTTAGTATTAAAAGATAATCAAGTACTTATCGAAGTACACGCTTCTTCTATTAATAGAGCGGATCTATTGCAAAGAGAAGGCAGTTATCCACCTCCTCCAGGATGTCCTATTTGGCCTGGACTTGAAGTTGCTGGTGTTATTAAAGAAGTTGGCAAGAATACTTCTAAATATAAAGTTGGCGATAAAGTCTGTGCTTTATTAGGCGGAGGGGGATACGCGGAATACGTTGCTGTTGAAGAAGATACAGTTTTACCAATGCCAAAGAACTTATCTTATGAAGAAGCAAGCGCAATTCCTGAAGTATATGCGACTGCTTTCTTAAACCTTTTCTATGTTGGAGAAGCTAAAGAAGGCGAAACATTATTAATGAATGCTGGAGCAAGTGGATTAGCCAGTGCAGTTATCCCAATGGCAAAAGCATTTGGTATGTATGTTATTACAACAGTAAGAGGACAAGATGTCGCTGAAAAAGTTAAATACTTAAACGCTGATGTTGTGGTAGATACAGAAAAAGAAGATATTGCTGAAGTATTAAAGAAACAGGCCGAATTAGGTCACCCAGTAAATGTCGCAATTGATTGCCTTGGAGGACCAAGAGTTAACGATTGCTTAAAACAAGTTGCAAGAGGATGTAGATGGATTCAAATTGCTACTTTAGCAGGTGATATGTCCAACATTGATTTCAGAAACATCTTTGTAAAAAATATTAGAATCATCGGCAGCACTTTACGTAGTAAGACTCCAGAACAAAAGAATGATATTTTATATAAATTAGTTGAAAAGATTTGGCCTAAATTTGAAAGTGGAGAAATCAAAATTAAAATCCATAAAATTTTACCAATTGAAGAAGCTGAAGAAGCTCATGCAATCTTATATAGAAATGAAAATGTTGGTAAGGTCATTTTAAAAGTGAAATAGTTATGGCTTACTATAAAGAAGAAATAGAAAAAGATACTAAATATCGTAGTGAATATAAATCTTCTATTGATACATTTTTAGCTTGTTCTAGAAACAAAATGAATCAAGATAGAAAAGACTATGTTGATCCTTTAAAGATGGCTAATAATCAAGAAAAGTATCGTAAAGATTTTATTGATATGCTTGGTTATCCTTTAAACACTGAAAGAAAAGAAACTAAGTTAATTTCTAAAGAATTTATTGCTAAAGATAACAATGTAAATATTTATCGTATGCAATTATTAATCGATAACACTATTAAAGCATATGGCATTCTTTTTGAACAAATAAATAAAAAGAATAATAGCCTTGTTTTAGCTCTTCATGGTGGAGAAGGAACTCCTGAACTCGTTTCATCTATTCACATGGATTTTGCTAACTATAATCATTTGGCTAGAAGATTAACTGATAAAGGATTTAACGTATTTTGTCCTCAACTTCTTTTATGGAGCGTGACTAACTATGGTAATCCATATGATAGACAGCAAGTTAATTACAAGATGAGAAGCTTAGGTGGTACGACCGTTGCATTAGAAATGTATATGATGTCATCTTGCTTAGATTATCTATTTGTTAATTACAATTTTAGAAAAGATAACCTTGCAGTTGCAGGTTTGTCATATGGAGGAATGTATTCTTTCTTTATGGCGGCTTATGATACAAGAATTAAAGCTTGCTTCTCATGTAGTTATTTAACAGATGATGATGGCAGTTCATTATATGACTGGCATAATTTAAAAGATGCATCAATGATTGGTCCTTCAGAAATAGGTGGATTAATTGCTCCAAGAGCGTTATTCATTGCTATGGGTGACCATGATGAATTATTCGATTCTACAAGAACTGAGAAATCATGCTCAAATATTAAAGAATATTACAAAGCATTTAATAAAGAAAATTACTTTAAATATCATATCTTTAACGGTGTTCACGAAACCGATAAAGATAATGCTTGGATAGATTTTATTATTGAACACACGAAATAGGTATAAGTATGCAAATCACAGATTTTAAACTTGAATATAAAGAAAATTTCAGAATATTACACATCACAGATCCACAGATAGTAGATTCTACTCAAATGCGTTATCCAACGCGTTTATGTAAAGAAGAATATGAAATGTGGCTACCATCTAAAATTAATGAGATATGCTTCAATATGATCGATGATTTAATCGAAAGAACTAAACCTGATTTAATACTTATTGAAGGCGATGTTGTCTATGGTTCTTTTGATGATAATGGAACAGCTTTAAAAGCATTTTTAGATAAGATATCTAGCTACAATATCCCATTTTCTTTAACGTACGGTAATCATGATAATGAATGCGCATTAGGTGCAGCGTGGCAAAATAATCTTGTAAAAAATACAAAGAATTCAATGTTTAAAGAAGATGTGTGTACGATTGGTTTATATGACAAAGATATCTTAAAAAGAATCATTATTATGCTTGATACTAATTGTTGTCATGATGCAAGCGAACAATCAACAAAAGATGGTCATGGCTGGTATCCAACAGTAAAAGAAAGTCAATTAGTTACTTTAAGAGAATTTAAAGAAGCAATTATTAAACAATATGGATATATGGTTCCAACAATGATCTGCCAACATATTATTCCAAAGGATGTTGGTGAATGGTTAAAAAGTCATGACAAAGTTAAGGATCCTTTTGTTCCATATATAAGTGAAAATACTAAAGATGAATTTGGTTATTTATATGAGCTACATTGTCCTATCGATTTTGAAGAATTCCCGTTATGTAAGGAACTAAATGTCGATAATATCTTTTTAGGACATGACCATATAAATAACTTATCAACCATGATGAATGGCATTAGAGTAACATATGTTACTAAAACAGGTAGATATTGTTATTACAGAAAGGAACTACTTGGAGGAACTCTTTCAATCATTAAGAATGATGGAAAAGAAGTTATTTCTGAGCATGTATATTCGGATAAATAATATGAAACATGAATTTATTTATGGTACACAATATTATCGTGACCCAACTCCGCTTGAAAACGAATGGGATGATGATTTAGAAGGCATTAAACAAATCAATATGGATACAGTTCAATTACGTCTTAATTGGCGTTATTTTGAACGTAAAGAAAACGAATATGACTTTGCTAAAGTAGATCGTCTTTTAAAAACCTGTAAAGAACACGGCATGAAAGTAATTGTTAAATTCATGCTAGAATGCGCCCCTCAATATGTATTTGAAAAATATAACGGCACTAGAGTTAATATTGACGGATTATATATAAGACCAGGAAGTCATGGAGCATTCTATGGTGGATGGAGACCATGCTTTACCAATGAAAAAGTCATGGAAAGAGCAGTCCTTTTTGTCAAAAAGTTAACTGAACATATTTATAAAGATGACTCTATTGTTTTATATAACATTTGGAATGAAATTCGTAATAAACCTTTAGGTGAATGTTTCTGCCCTGAATGTCGAAAAGCATTTGGTAATTATTTAGAAAATAAATTTGAAACAATTGAAAAATTAAATGAATATTATGGAACTGCAGAAGAGAGTTTTGAAACAATTAATCTACCTTCAACCCCACATGGTTATTGGGACTTATTTGAATTTAAGAAATTTAAAGGTGGATATGAATTAAAGAACTGGTTAGATAGAATTTATTCTGCTGTAAAAAGTGTAGATAAAAATAGACCAATAATGGCACATGTTGGTATATGTGCAGCTTTCCAGCATTGTTTAGATGATGTCAGCGATGATACATTAACTAGACAATCAGTCGATTTCTTTGGAACAAGTATTCCATGTGATACAACAATGGATACAGAAGATAAAAGATTAGAATTCTTAATGCTCAATGATTATATGAGAGCAGTTGATGAAAACTATGTTATTCATGAAGTCTATCCAGGATTAGGTATGTTCAAATTACCATATGATACTGTTTACGACATGGATTTCAAATTATATGCTTCTTTAGCAAGTGGCGTTAAAGGAATAACCTACTGGCAATATCGTGCAGAACGTCTAGGCGTCGAAAATGATTGTGCTGGATTAGCAGGAATGGATGGAGAACAAAGAGAAGTCTGCAAACCTGTTTCTGAAGTTGGAAAACTAATTAAAGAAGATGGTGAATTATTAAATAATAGTCATAAGAAGCAAGCAGAAGTTGCTATAGTATATGACTTTGATAGCCAATTAATTAGTGAAATTGAAGATATATGTGGTCCTGATTTTAAATTTGATGATTGGGGCGCAATTAAGTATTATCGTTATGCACATGCAGGATTCTATCGCATGTTAACAAAATTAAACTATGACGTTGATTATGTCTTATCTTGCGACTTAGATAAATTTGATTCGTATAAAGTCTTATATTTCCCATATCACAATATGCTTAAAGAAAAGACAATGAAAGTTATTGAAAAATTTGTAAAAAATGGTGGAACAGTCATTCTTGATGAAGGCTTTGGTATGCGCGATGAAAACACTTGGATGAATCCATATGATCTTAAAGTCGAGGGTATGTTTAAAGCTCGTTACGATAAACGTAGAAGAGTGTACGGAGAAGTTACAGTAAATATTAATAACGAAGATATTCGCGTATATCCATATACTAATATTTATAAAAATAATAATGGTGAAGCTATACTTAAATTTAATAATGGTTCTACCGCTTTATCTAAATATCAATATGGTAAAGGAACTATTTATTTAGCCGGATTCTCTATTGGCTTTACTTATAGTAGTGAGAAGAATGAAACCTTAGCTTCTTATATTGATAAAATACTTAATAATTCAGGCGTTAATAAAAACAAATATGGTGACTTTGCTAAAGGATTAATTGTTAGAGAATTAGTTAATGAAAAAGGAAGCATCTTCTTCTATATGAATACTAGTGAAGAAGAACAAGATCTAACAATTGGTGACAATAAAATTCAGGTTCCTGCAAAGAAAAACGGTTATATCAAATTAATTTAATGTTTCATTTCCCGATTATTTTTATATAATGTAAATAACAAAAAAGGAGTATTTTTATGAGATTACATAAATTAGCACTTTTCGGTGTAGCAACAACAGTCATGCTATCATCATGTTCTTTATTCGTTAAATATGACGAAGTTGATCAAGCAACATTCTACAAATATGTCAATACTGCCAAGCTTTCACAAAAGGAATATGAATCATTAACTATTAAAGGCAAGGTTTATAGCGAATCAGATACGTCAATTCTTGATGAAACTGTCAACTTCACGGTAAAAAAAGATGATGAAGTGGAAAAAGAATATACAGTCGCAGAAACATTTGCATTACTTGCAGTTGTTGTCTTAGATTTGCATATTGCAGCCCCAAAATCTACTGAAGAAGAACCAATAACATTCTATCGTGGAAGCGATGAAGGCTATAAGATGATTGATGCCAATGATAATTATGTAATTTGGAACAAATACCTTGCTGCAACAAGAGTTTATACTGTTGGTGAAAACAGCAAAATTGATTTAAAAGTTTCATATAAGTATTAACTACTTTTTAACTAAAGATGAGGAGTGGGAAACCGCACCTTTCTTTTTGCATTCTTTGACCTACATTTTTAAAAATATTAATTTTTGATATATTTCATTTTGCTTGAAAATTTATCTTATTTCTTATAATTTGAGCCATAAAGATTATTTTAAAAAACAATCTTGTTATAATATTTTTGTATCGAAGGAGTCTTTTATGAAAAAACTCAGAATTAAATTTTTAAGCATCCTAAGCTTTTTAGGTCTTTCCTTTGGCCTAGTAAATGGCTTAGTTAATAAAACAAATCAAGCGTCTGCATTAGAAGATCCTAATTGTTTAGGCACAGTAAGCATTACAAAAGCTCAAATGAATTCTGCTTTCGGTGACGATAGTCCTAACTGCTTTTTAGGTTTATGGCTTAGTGGAACTGATTATCAAAATTTTGATGGCAACCTTGCTATTCCATTAACCGAAGATGTTTTTTCTAATTTAGGCAGCGATAATTATTCTCACGTTAAACTTAATGGAGTTGCTGGTAGTCAAGGCTACAATAATGGCTACATCAATATGTGGACATATCATCCACTTTTTGCATTTAGTTTAGAGGGTTCAAGATCTATTACTGATCCAAGTAAATCCGGAACAATTGAAATTGATACGAGCTTTAGAATTCCTTCATACGCATCTACTCAAGATCCTGATAACCATACGTATTATGTTTTAGATAGAAACTTCACTTTAACAAGACCTAAGACAGACATGACACTTATTAAAAATGGTTGGTCTGAAGAATTGATTGTTACCGCTGAAGCAACATCAAAAGGTGATTGCCAAATTGCTGAAAATTTTGCATATTTTGATTTCGCTCCAGATTCAAATACATTTGTCACAATCTTTAATACATATAATACAGACTATGCAACATTAGGTTCTCCAAACCAAGCATTTGCTGGCTTAGCTAAAGATGACTATAAAACCGGTGTATTAATTAATGGCAAAACTGCTCAATCATATGGATGTTCAGAGGCTTTAATTAGTAAATGGACCGCACCTGCTAAAAACATGTTTGGTTTTGAATTTAATGCACCTAGTGGATTTAGTAGAAGCACAGTTGAAGAAGTTGAAGTATTAAAAGGAACAAGATTACCTAGTGCAAACAACGTTGACTATTATTATGTTGATGGACATTACATTTGTTTAGTTGATAAAATCCAATTCACAAATTGTAATGATATTGATAATTGGATTATCAATTATTTAGATAATGAATCTACTTCATATCAAGATTTAAAAGACAATTTCAATAACATTGGTGAAGTTCAAAGACAAATTTTCTTTGAAGCTAATAAAGTTTATGAAGCAAAATCTAATAAATTAAAAGATTTAGTAGAAGCAGAAGGCGAACAAATTATTTCATATTCAATCGATGGTAATATCGAGCTAGGTGAAGCAAAATTAGTTAGTGTTAGAACTTATAATGCATTCGGTAATGCAAATG
Source organism: Bacilli bacterium (assembly GCA_045600585.1). GTDB lineage: Bacteria > Bacillota_I > Bacilli_A > RFN20 > CAG-826 > JAZRYE01. Next base: position 12,250 of record JAZRYE010000039.1, read on the forward strand.
AATTCTTATGGATTAAACTTGATGAAACAACTGTTGATTATCCTAATAAAGACGGTGATGAATCATATCCAACTCAATTTAATACCAACCAAGTCAATTATGTTAAAGCTTGCTTAAATTTCATTGAATTATTTGATGCAAGTGGAAACAAGATTGTAACAGATGTATTTGATGGATATATCAATATGTTTACCCATCACTCATATTTCAATTTAGGCTTGCTCAATCTTAGTGGTGCGAAAACAATGACGTTACATAAAGGTATGCCTATCCCTTCTTATTCATTAATTAAGAATGATCAAACTTCCACTACATATGGCCATTATGTATTAGACGCTGATTATACATTAGCTATTCAAGCAAACGATATACATAACGAAGGTGACTTTAATGAATGGGCTTTACCTGTTGTTACTGTTCAATATTTAAATAGCATGGGTAAACCAATGGATTCTTATCCAGATGAAGTAGTTGATTGCGGTGCAGCACTATCATTAAGAGGTGCTCCTGAACAAGAAGGTTACTCATCATATTGGACTGTTATTGAACCAGAAGATGGATATGTATTAGAAGGATTAACATTAAAAGTTCCTTCAACTCCATGCACATTAATTGTTCAAGCAACATATGTTGGTAGAACTTATACATTAGGATTTGAAAATGTTAATACAACAATTTCAGTCACTTATGGAGAAGTAATTAGTGAACAATTACCAGAAGTCCCAAATAAAGTTGGTTATTCTAATGGTAGATGGGTAATTGATAACAAAGTAATTACTCAAGGTTATGTATGGGACTTTGCTTCTGACAAAGTTGCTGTTGCTGAATATGATTTAGATACATATACAGTTACATTCAACACAAATGGTGGTTCTTCTATTAAAAATGTTGATGTTATCTATGGCGAAACAGTAGCTAAACCAGTAAATCCAACAAAAGAAGGATATACATTTGCTGGATGGTATCAAGATGAAGCTTTAACTCAAGAATATAATTTTGATACACCTATTGTTGCTAATATCACTTTATATGCTAAATGGAATGAATCTTGCATTGTCATCTTTAATACTGATGGCGGCTCTTTAATTGATTCAGTTACAGTTAGTAAAGGCGATGTAGTTACAAGACCTCAATTTGATCCAACAAAAGAAGGATATACATTCGTCGGATGGTATTTAGGCAATCAAGAATATGACTTCAACACTCCTGTAACTGGTAACATTACTCTCACTGCTCATTATGTTAAGAATGGTGGAGATAAAAAAGGTTGTGGTGGTTCTATTGCTACAGCAACAATAATCACAACATTAATTAGCGTTGTCGGTGTTTCATTATTACTTTTAAAAAAGAAGGAAACTGATTAATATTTAATATATAAATATGTCAGAGATTTCTGTTATAAATCTTGTAGTTGATTACAAGTTAAACAAAAAACAAACAGTTAGAGCGGTTGACAATTTGTCAGCCGTCTTTAATAACGGGGAATTTAATGTCATCATTGGCCAATCTGGATGTGGCAAATCTACTTTATTAAAATCTATTCTTGGTCTTATTTCTTATGAGGGAGATATTTATCTTGATGACGATGATTTAAGAGGGTACTCAATCGGTGATAGAAACTTTTCTTATGTTTCACAAGACATCGTATTAATTCCAAGTGCAACTATCTTTGATAACATAGCTTATCCTTTAAAAATTAGAGGCGTTGATAAAAAGAGTATTGTTGATAAAGTTTATGAACTTGCAGATGAATTAGATATCCGTGATTGTTTATCAAGAAGGCCAAAACAAATATCTTTGGGCCAAGCTCAAAGAGCAGCAATTGCTAAAGCATTAATAAAAAATGCATCATTTTATTTATTCGATGAACCTTTTTCTAACCTTGATCCAAAAAGAAGAGAAGAAGGAAGACATATTATTCAAAACGTTGTTAAGAAAAGAAGTTCAAGCGTTATTTACGTAACTCATTCAATTAAAGAAGCAACTTCTCTCGCAGATAAAGTTTTCGTTATGGATAAAGGAAACATAGTTTTTGTCGGAACTCCAAAAGAACTATTAGAATGTGATTTAGATATCGTTAAGGAACTAGTAAAAGCAGATGAATAATTACACAGTTGAGTATTATCAATACCTTAAGAAGCAAACCTTTAAATATTTAATATTTGGTATTTTAGCCATTGCTTTAGGCGTTGCTTTTGTTCTTCTTTCTACTTTATTAATTAACGATAAACAACTAGTTATTTTTAAAATAATCGATTCTTTTGTTTTATCTATTACTTTTGTTTTAGGTATATATTGCTTTATCGAACTATTTGCTACAGCAAAAAATAGACTTAAATTCATTTATCAATTACTTGCAGTATCTCGTTACCAAGGCGTTGTTAAAATTATCAAAATTTCAGACAAAACTCTTATTAGAAGAGGCGTTTATGGATATGAAATAACTGTCGTTGATGAAAACGAAAAACAAGCGATTTACTATGTTGAAGATAAAGATGGATTAATTATTGATGAAGTAATTAAGGTTACTATCGCTAATAACTTCATATTGGAATACGAAAAGGAGAACGATCATGAATAAGATTCTCCTTGCGTTAAAAAAGCATTGGTATGTGTATTTATTAGCTATTGTTGTAGCTACTTCTTTATCAATTTATTGGTGTAATTTTGTTACTCGCCCTGTTGATGAACAAACCATTACATTATTTATTGGCTCTTATTCTTTAGATAAAGAAGCTTTATCAAACAAATTAAATGAAGTTAAACCTGATTATTTAAAAGAAATCAATATTGTCAGTGTTAAAACTGGTAGTTCTGATTTCGGATATTATTTTGTGAATAATGGATTAAATAAAGCTGATATCTTTGTTCTTCCTGAATCATATATCACAGAAGATATGATGAATAAACAGTTCGCTACATTAAATAGTAGTTATATAACTACATATTTTGATTATGAAAGCGATAGTAGTAATCATGGCGTTAATATCCATAAAGTTGGTCAAGAAGATAAAGAAATATTCACCTTTACTGAAGAAGGTAAAACCGATGAAAATTACTATTTATTTTTTAGAACAAATTCCATTCATATCGGCGAGATGAATAATTCAAATTTTGATACAGCGATTAAATTTGCTAAGGTAATAAAAGAAAATGCGTAAAAAGAGTCTATATTCCACATCTGATTTTAAAAAAGATTCGCTTCCAACAAATCGTAAGGAACTCTTTTGGGATATTTTAAAAAACCATTATTTCTCATTTTTAAAGATTGGATTAATTCTCGTTCTATTTTGCTTACCTTTGTTATTTATTGGATTTATCAAAGATTATTCATATATTTATGCAAATGAAAACGGAATATCTAATGAAGCAACATTAATTACTGCAAGCGCGGTTGAAATAATTTTTGTTATTCTTTTATCTATTTTTGCCAGTGGTATGGGCAAGATTTATAAAGAGTATTCTTGGATGGATCCAGTATTTTTTAAAGATGATTTTAAAATTGGAGTTAAAGAAAATATTAAACCAACGATAATTTCTGCGATTTTTATTGCCTTATTAAATTTCTTTTTCAACTTTGTCTATGTTGTTTCTGATAACGGGCTTATTACTGCGATTCCATTCGGATTTAATGTGGTCGTGTTATTTCCTATATTCTTACACGTTATCTTCATTAATTTCTTATATACAAATAGGTATGGAACTAATTTTTCATTAGGATGTTTCTTTTATTTAAAACATTTACCATCAACATTATTATTAACTTTGTTAATAATTCTTCCAAAAGCGTTTGATTTTTTCCATTTTGCTAACATATTCACAATCTTAACTAAATACATCATCATTGCTGTTTATTTAATATTTATTATTCCTTTAATTTTATTAATCGCTCAGCTTAATGAAATGCGAATATTTGATAAAAGAGTTAACGTAATTCGCTTTCCAGAAATGGTGAATAAAGGCCTTTACATCCCTGAAAAGAAAATCGATAGTTCAAAAAATGATACATTATAGGCTTCTACTAATATTGTTAAATCAATATTGAGAGTCTATAATTTTTTTAACATTAATTATTATGAAAAATAGAAAACTACTTGTTCTATCCTCAATTGCTTTGACCTTAACAGCGGTTCTTCCTATTGCTGGTTGCTCTAAACCAAATAACACTGTTATTACTGATTTAGGTTACTTCACATCAAGTGAAAACCTTTTTAATGCAACGATTGATTCTTTGGTTTCAAAAGATATTTATGGTAGAGAAACAAATGAAAGCTTATCAACTACAAGCGATCGTTTAGTAGGCATGTTCTATTTCGTTTGGCATGGTAATCACATCAACGATATTTATAACGTAACTGAATTAGAAAAGAATAACCCAGAAGAAATATGGGATAAGAATTCAACTATATCTAAATTTGGTGAATTCCATTATTTTGATGAACCTCTTTATGGTTATTATTCTTCTGATGACCCATGGGTTAATATGAGACACATGGAATTATTAACAATGAGTGGTATTGATTACCTCGCATTAGACTTAACTAATTATGGTCTATATTTAGATAATATCGATGTCTTGCTAGATACTTTGTTAACCATTCAAAAACAAGGTTGGAATGTTCCAAAAATTACATCATTCTTAAACGGTACTTCTTATGAAGCAAATCACGTTCAAAGAATTACAGATTTCTATAACAATTACTATACAAACCTTAAATATGACTCTTTATGGTATCGAGATCTTAAAACTGGATTACCAATTATCATTATTGATAAACAAACTACTTATCAAAGCGTTAATTATTACGATGCTTTAGCAACAAGCATCAAAGAAAAGATTACATTTAGAAATGCTAGATGGCCATATGATAAGGGTGAAACTATCTATGACGATGCATCATGGATGGATTGGCAATATCCTCAATTTACTTACCATAACTCAACTGGTAACTATATGAGTGTTTCTGTTGCTCAACATACAGGTAATACATATGGTACAGGTGGTTCATTTGGTTTATCAGTAAACCCAGAAACTAAAGATGATCCAAGATATAACGGTAATAAAGGTCGTGGATATAATTACGAAACTGGTAAAAATGTTACTGCAGATGCATTTAAAGGTACAAACCTAGAACAACAATGGAAGAATGCAATTTATTGCAATGAACAAATCGATGAAGTATTCGTTTGTGGTTGGAATGAATGGATTGCATATAAACAATCAGCAGAAGCTTTAAGAGGAATGAATATTCCTGAAAATGGTGAAAACATTATTGATTTCTGCGATACATGTAATGATGAATTTTCTCGTGACCTTGAAATGACTAAAGGTGCTTATGGCGATAACTTCTATCTCCAAAACATGAGATTAACTAGAGATTTCAAATCTAAAAATATTATTAAGTATTATGGTAGATATGCGACTGAAAGCTTACACAATTTAGATTGGACCAATGCACGTACATATTTAGATTTTGAAGGTGACGCAATGGAAAGACATCATTTACGTGCTGATAAAGCTCATGGTGTTTATCTTGATAACAATACAAATAGAAACGATATTGTTTCGACAAAGGTATCTAATGATGGCAATAACTTATATATCCAAGTTAAAACAAATAAAGACATTGTTATCGATAATGATGCAAGTAATAACTTAAATATTCTTCTTTCAGTTAAAGGTTCTGAAAAACCAAGCTGGGAAGGATATCAATATATCTTAAATAGAACACCTCTTTCTTTAGGTGACGGAGTCACTTCTTTGGAAGTTTGCAAAGCTAATGAAGAATTTGACTTTGAAAAAGTAATCGACTGCTTCTCTTATAGAAAAGGTGATACATTCTCAGTTGCTATCCCATTATCTTCATTAGGTATCGATAGTGAAGAATTCACAATCGACTTAAAAGTTGCTGATGGCATCTCAAATCAAGAAGATATTATGAACTACTATATCGATGGCGATAGCGCACCTATTGGTAGATTAAATTATCGATATAACTCTAAACATAAATAAGGAGGAACTTATATATGAAAATTAAGAATCTTTTATTAATTTCCGCGGCTAGTTTAATGGCTATAGGCCTTGCATCTTGCGGTGGCGGTAATGTTAAAACTGACAAGTTCACAATTTCTATTTCTGCAAGAAGTAGTGCAGTTGAACAAGGCATGCTCAAAATTTGGAAAAAAGCATATGAAGAAAAACATCCAGAAGTCGAAATTAAAATTGATGGTTGGGGATCTGTTGAAACATCACAAGCTTATGTTCAAAGATATGCTTTAAATAGATCTGCATTAACAAACATTATTTATACAACTGATGATACAACTGCTTTATTAGCCCAAAAGGAAAACTTTGTTGATTTAAGAAAATACTACGAAGCTGATCCAGAAACTGACTATACAAAGTATTACGCAACAATGCTTGATACAACATCGTTTAATGGCAAATTTAAGCCAACAACATCATATACAGGTAGTTATGAATGTGATAAAGATGATTCTGTTGAATATGGTATGTATTTCGCTCCACGTGAATACAATATGCCTGGTTTAATTCTAAACGTCGACAGATTTAACGAATATGGTATTCCTGTCCCAGATAAAAACGATTGGAACTGGAATAAATTCATTGAATTATTACATACAATTGATGCAATAACAGTTCAAAAGATTAACGATAAGTCTGGTGATTGGAACAAATACAATACATATCGTGGTATTGAATTTAACCAAACATGGGAACCTGTTTATACATCATTCATGAAAGAATTAGGTGGAGATGGATTATTCGCATTCGATGATGATTATGAAGCATCATGTAACTTATTAAGTCCTGCAAACGTCCAAGCATTTAAAACAATTGCTCAACAATTTGGCAATAACAATTACAAATACGCGATTGACCGTGACTATTCTTCTAAAGATTTCGTTTCAGGTAATGTCTTTATGGCTGCAGTTTCTTATCCAGAAGTAGGTAACTACAATCAATCTATTAAGAACATTGCATTCTTACCATTCCCAACAGAATATGTTTCTGCTGGTTGTGGTGGTTATGGAATCCTTACAGATAAAGAAGATGAAGTTCAAACAAATAAAGATGGTGAAAAGAGAAAAACTGTTGACTTATGCTGGGATTTCATCAAATTCATTATCTCTGAAGAAGGACAAAACATCGCTGGTAAAGAAGGATATATTCAACCTGTTATCAAAGAATTAGCGGAAACTGGTGATTGGAACCAATCTTTCGGTGGCGATACAGTTGATCACTCAGCCTTCTATACAGGTAAAGAATTACCTTTAGATACATTTACTTTTGCAACACCAGACAAACGTAATCCATTACGTAATGATATGTCTACATTATTCAACAAAATCTTTGCTGTTGATGTCAAAGAAGCTGATGTTGAAAGCATTTTAAATAACATTAAAAAGACTGTTGATTCACATCTCAAAAACTAATTAATTTTATAGGATTTATATGAACAAAATTGGATCTGTTTTAAAAGTAACAAGAACAAAAGAACAAAAGATCAAATATTTCAAAGACAATTATTTGAATCTTATTTACATGATTCCTGTTTTATTGGGTATCTTTGTATTTACTATCCTTCCAATGGTAGTGTCTTTTGTCTATAGCCTTTGTGAAATGGATTTATTATCACCTAAAGCTAAACTTGGTGATCCATCTTTCTTCTACTATATCAAAGCTTTCTCTTCTGACTGGGGTACAGTTAGACAATCTTATTACGTCACATTCCGTTACGCGATTATCGCAGGAGCAGTTAGCTTTGTGGGTTCATATATCGTCGCTTTAATCCTCAACCAAAAATTAAAAGGAATTAAAGTATTTAGAATTTTATTCTATGCACCTTGCTTAATCCCTGGATTAGCAGGTTCATTATTGTGGAATGGTATTACTAAAGAGACTGGTTATTTCAATCTTATTTTGACTTCCTTAGGCTTGCAGCCATATACATTCTATTCTGCAAATAATACAGTATTTGCTACTCAGCTCCTTTTATCTACTTGGGGTTTCTCAGGCAATATGATTATGTGGCTTGCTCAATTCAAAAATATTCCAAATGAATTATATGAAGAAGCATCATTATCTGGAGCTGGATATTTTAAACAGTTATTCAATATTACAATCCCAATGTCTACATCCATGATTTTCTATTTGTTAATCATGAACATCATCGGCACACTTCAATCATTTATGTCTTATGCTGTTTATGTTGATAATGGTCGTCCATCAGAAATGTTATTCGTTGGTACACATATTTATGAAATGGCGTATATCAACTTTGATATCTCGTATGCTTGTGCTTTATCGTGGATATTGTTCGTTGTTATCGCTATATTTACCGCTTTAGTATTTACAACATCTAAGAAGTGGGTTTTCTACGCGGAGGAATATTAGTCTATGGAAGAATTAAATAATATTACCCGTAAACCTATGACAAAAGAAAAGATAACAAGAGGATTTTATGATGGCTTTAGATATGTCATCATGACTTTATTATCTTTGTTCTTCCTTTTCCCTGTAATTTATATGATTGTTGTTTCTTTCCAAAATGGTGATGCTGCAGCAACACCTTCAACAATCTTACCTAAAGCCAGCGACTTCTCTTTAGAAGGATATAAAAAATTCTTTGAGAATATGTCATTCTTAAAAGGAACATGGAATACTTTACAAGTATGTATCTTTAATATTTTAGGTGTTACCATCGCTTCTACTTTCTGTGCTTATGGTTTAACAAAAGTTAAATTCAAAGGACAAAAATTGATCTTCATTTTAATTATTGGCACTGTTTTCCTTCCAGGTACAGTTACTTCTATTCCATTATTTACAATCTATTCCAAAATTGGATGGTGTAATACATTATTCCCATTATGGGTTCCAATTTGGTTTGGTGGTGGTGCAATGAACATCTTCTTAGTCAGACAATTTATGAGAGGCATTCCAAAGAGTTTAAATGAATCTGCCAAGATTGATGGTGCAACATCATTCCAAGCATTAATTACAATTATCGTTCCATTAATTAAACCTATTCTTTTATATCTTGCAGTTACTTCATTTATTAGCTGCTGGAACGACTATGGTGGACCACTTTTATATTTAACAAGTAGTACATCTCCAAAAACATTAGCATTATTGCTTTTCGAAACATTCGATAAAGATAAATCATTTAGATTAAATGCCCAAATGGCTACAGGTATCATTATGATGATTCCAACAACTATCTTATTTGCTTGTTTCCAAAAGGAATTAACTCAAGGTATTTCAACAGCAGGAATGAAAATTTAGTATGAAAAAGAAATCTATTTTATTCACATCTCTAGCTTTATCTTTCTTAGCTTTAGGAAGTGCTTTTACTTTTGCTAATAAAGCAGAAAGTGCTTCTGCTATTGAACAAACTGTTAGTTATATTGATGTTGGTCCTGGTGTTATGAACGTTGATTCTCCTAATGCTGGTGAACAAATCAATGTTAAAAACTATTCCATCGCTTTTAGAGGGGCTAGTTATACAAAATATTTGATGTTATTCCCTAACACTAATATTTATGAAGGCATTCCATTTTCAACTAACGCAACAAATAATGAGATGGTTGATACTGATTTATCATTAATTAGAATCTATACTTCTCCAACTAAATATAAAACTGCTAAGCAATTAGTGGATGCAACTGGTGCTCCAACCCAATTCAATATTTTCCAAGATGCATGCTTAAATGTTTCTATTCCATGCTTTGGTATTGCTGCTGATGAAGTATATATGGTTACAATTGCTGAAGGATTTGTTTATCCATATGCACCTTCTTCTGATCATAGTGTTAAGTATGTACAATCCCGTACATTGTCATTAACTTCCACAAAATATGGAACTGGTGCCAGTGACATTGTTAACTCTGGTGATTGGCTCATGGATAGAGAAATATCTGGTAATAAAGTTCCATTACCAGTTGATGCCTGCGCTAGCGACAGAAGCTTTGGTCAATATCGTGCTCATATTAGAGGTAACGAAGACTTTGGTGATGACTCATTATATGATAACGGTTCATGCTATTTATTAATCTTCTTTGGTGAAGACCAATATAATCCTGAAATCAAAGGTAGATATAACATTGATGTTGCTGGTAAATATTTTGATGTTAGTGAGGATGAGGATTCATTCTTAAATAAGTTATATAGAAAGGTTCATTTTGAAACTAAACAAGGTGAAAAGTTAACTCTTGAAAATGTTTCTAATCCATCTACAAAAGGATTACCTACATATAATATTTGGGGTGAAAATAACTGCCTTGCTTTCAAGATTGGTAACTTAAATTATTTAGGAGTTGAACATCCATATTACGTTGATGATGTTAGCTACTGCGCAACTTCATTTGCTACTATGACAATTGATGGTGGGGCGGAATTCCCATGCTTTGCAACTACTAATGGCGATTCAATTAAGAACTATCGTTATGTTCAAAATGAAACTATTAAGGTTGATATCTCTAGTGGTGAAAACCCATATTGGATGGTTCATTCTGATCTAATCTTTGCTTATGGTGATTCTCTTGTTACCAGTGTTTCTACAAGTGAAGAAACTTATGCATATAAGGGTGAAGAATTCACTAAAACATTCGTTCATATTACTTTAGATAATACAAATTATGCTGGTTTATCTAATGCATTCATTAGTAATCCAGGAACTGATTTAGTTAGATATATTTATGTTAATGGCAGATCGTTAAAGTATAAAAACGAATCAACAGTTGCCGTTGTTAATCTTAATGGTAGAACTAATACAATTTCTTTATCAGTAGATGGTGATACCTCATCAACAATTAAAGAAATCATTATTCAAAAAGGCTGCTATATTCCTTCTGCATCCGCGGATGAAAATGGAGCAAGCGCTTATAAACAAACTGCTTTCTTTAGCATTGCTAAAACTGGTAGTTATTCTCGTAACTCTTCTAATGAAGAATTCAACAAAACTACTACCCTTGAATGGACATTATGGTTTGATGGTGCTAACCCAAAGAAAGTTGGTAATGCAAGATACTTCAATATCTCTAATGCTCCTATCCCAGAAAAAGAAGGATTTAACTTCCTTGGTTGGTTAGATGAAGACGGTAATGAAGTTACAGGCAACATCCAAGTTTATAGCGGTAAAGAATTCTTTGCTAACTTTGAAATCGTACACACTGTTAAATTAGTTAATGGTAAAGATGTGACTATTGCTCATATCAAAACTTATCAAAGATTAACTTATCAAGAAGAATTAAAAGATAAACTTTATCCAACTAAAGTTGGATATCAATTCCTTGGCTGGTTTGATGAAGAAGATAATTACTTCAATATCGATAATCAAATTTTAGGTGATATGGTCTTAACTGCTAGGTTTGAAAAACTTGATGGAGAAACTTCTTCTAAAGGCTGCAATGGTTCTATTGGAATCACAAGTGCAATTCTTGCTTCTATTAGCCTATTAGCAACAGGATTAATCATTAAGAAAAAGAAAGAAAATTAATTCATTAAACTTAAAAAGTCTCGTTAATTCGAGGCTTTTTATTTTGATAAATTTTTAATAAAGAAATCTAATCCTTTATCACTTAAATCGAATTCGTGTTTGCCGATAAATTCGTAATAGAGGAAATTATCTTCTACATTATTATCTTTATAATATTTTTTAATAATTTCACATTGATTATAGAAGCCTTTTAAAGGGAATATTTCATCGTGGTCACCCATATTAGTAACTAGACTACGAGGTGCGATTAATCCACCTATATCTCCTTGTTGGAATGTATTTAATAAATCATCAGTTAAATAATCTTTATTAAATCTAACAAAGTTATCTTCTAAATCACTGGCAACAAAAGTGGATTTAATTCTTTTATCTATGGCGGATAATCGCAAGGAATAATAACCCCCATATGATAAGCCACAACATCCAATATTCTTGTAATGTTCTTCATTAATAAAATAGTCTAAAGAACATTGTAGTAGCTTTAATTCTAATGCAATTAATGACGAACCTTTTTCTTGCATGGTTTTAGCCATTTCTAGCCTATTATAATCGCCTCCAAATAAATTGGTGTTATAGAGCAATAGTTGAGGGCAAAAACAAGCAATTCCTCTATCAGTTAATCTTCTTGCCATATGGCCGTAATTAGTCGAATCCCAATATATATTCGCAGGAAATTCTGGTACCCCATCTCCTCCATGTATGCAGAAAGATAAAGCTGTTTCTTCATTTCTATCAATTGGTTCAAGATAAATACCATAAAAAGGTATTTTACCTAGACATAATAAAACCATACGATAGATTTTTACGTTTTTGTCTTTAGCAACAAATACTTTGCTAATTACTTTGTAAGAACGCTTTTCTTCGATATTCGTTAAACCAATTAGATCTTCATATTTTTTACTATCCTTGAATGTATGTTTTGGGTATAAAGAAACATACTGTTTAACGCTTTCACAGTAGTTCTCTCTTTCTGGAATATTTTTAACAATTTCTTCTGAATAATAATTCATATTGTTATTATCGCACTTTTTCAATTCTAATGTTAATTAGTTAATGCTAATGTGCTTAATGTATATGTGATTTAGTTTTTTCATTTAATTAATTTGTTAATTACATTACAATATTCATACAGCGATTTAATTATTAGAAGTAATGTATATTTTTTATGATTAAAAAAACGACAACTATTAAAGATACTAAAGGCTTATTAAGAGAACTTCCTACTCTTCGATATACAGATTCGAAGTATCTTTATATTGCAACTGATAATGCAAGATGTCCAACAAGTGAAATATATATTAAACCTGGTGATTATGTTAAGTGCTGCGAAATTGTTGGTATGAGACATGGACCATTTTTTGATCAACCAATCCATACCGCTTGTAGTGGTATCTTTGTCGGTTATGAAAATCATTATCATCGTTCTGGCAAGCTTGTTAAATTCATGAAGATTGAAAATGACTTTAAAGATACATATGCAGATTACGTTAAAGAAAGAACTCCAGAAGAAATTGCTAAGTTAACAAAAGAAGATATGACTGAAATCTTAAAGAATTGTGCTTTAGTTGGTTTAGGGGGATCTTCTTTCCCAACTTATATTAAGTTCCAAACAAAAGAAAAGATTAAAACAATTCTTATCAATGGCATTGAATGTGAACCATATATTACCGCGGACCATCGTATTATGATGGAATTCCCAAAACGTATTGTTGAAGGCATTAAATATACAATGCAAGCTTTTGATTGCTATGATGCCCAAATTGTTATTAAGAAAAAATATAAAGACTTATATAACATGTGGAATGAATATCTTAAACGTGAAGAAGATAATAAATATGGTAAGCATATTAAAGTCACACGTGTTGATAACTATTTCCCTCAAGGTTGGGAAGTAGAAATGATTAAGAAAGCTACTGGCGTTCATGTTAAACCAGGTGAACTTCCTTCTAAATATGGAATCATCAACTTTAACGTATCAACAATGGTTGGTTTATATAAGGCTATTAGATATAACATGCCAGTTATTAAAAGAGATATTACTGTTACAGGTGATGGCATTAAATATCCAACAAACTTCCGTGTTACTGTTGGAACTTCCGTCAAAGAATTAATTGAAAAGTGTGGGGGATATTCTAAACCTGACGCTGAAAAGGTATTCATTTTAGGTGGACCAATGATGGGTGCATCATTACCTAGTGATGATACGATTGTTAGTAAAACAGTTACATCCGTTATCGTTTTAAATAAAACAAATTATAAAGAAGAACCATGTGTTAGATGTGGTAGCTGTGTTTTATCTTGTCCAGTTGGATTATCTCCAGTTGAGATTATGAACGCAGTTAAATCTGTTAATAAAGAAAAAATTAAAGCTTTAAAACCTTTAAGCTGCATTGAATGTGGATTATGCACATTCTCTTGTACAAGTAAGATTCAAGTTACTGACTTTGTTAGAAAGGCAAAGATGATTGCGAAGTTATGATAATCACGAAAGAATCCGCGCCACATATTAGAAGAAAATCTTCTGCCTGGAAAATGATGCTCGATGTTATCATCGCTCTTTTACCTATTGTCATATTCTCTTTAGTCATTTATGGCTTAAAGGCTTTAATGATTTTAGGCATATCATTAGTAACAATGGTTGCTAGTGAATTCGTTTATGTTGGCTTAAGAAATAAGATGGCTAATGATGGTGAGAAGCATTCATTTAAAGAAAAATTCTTATATGCTTATAAAGGCCATTATCAAATCGTCAATGTTTTAGCACCTATTGTTTCTGCTTTGATCTTCGCTATGATTTTGCCTGTCAATGCTACTTGGTATGCAACATTTATTGGTGCATTAGTTGGTATTGTCTTTGGTAAATTGGTATTTGGTGGTTTAGGCAACAATATCTTCAACCCTGCTGCTGTTGGTATGGTAGTAGTTAAAGTGTGTTTTGAAAGCAAATTCTCTCCAATTAATTATGGCGATTATTCATATATCGATGTTGCAGCTGGTGGTACTCCATTAACAAGTATTGGTAAGGGATTATCTACTGCATTAGCAGATCCAAATAACAGTATCTTTAATTTATTCTTTGGAAAGATTGGCGGCACATTAGGTGAAGCTTGTTCTTTACTAATTATTATTGCCGCTATCTATTTAATTATTAGACGTGCGGTTGATTATCGTATCATCGCTTCTTTTGGCTTAACATTCTTATCACTTATTTTAGTTTCTGGAATTGTTATTAAAGCTGTTAATCCTAACGATATTAATTACTTACATTATGTTTTATTTGAAATATTAAGTGGTGGTTTATTATTTGGCATGGTCTTTATGATTACCGATCCTGTCACTTCTCCAATTACTTCTCCAAGTAGAGTGATGTATGGCATGATTGCTGCAGTAGCAACAGTATTTATTAGATTCTTCGCAGCATTACCTGAAGGCGTATGTTTCTCAATTTTAATTGCAAATATGTTTGCTAGTGTTCTCGATTATTACAAGTGGTCAAGTCAAAGATATACACTTAGAAAAATAATAGCTACTTGTTTATTATTTGTTGTTCCATGCATCATTATGGTTATTTGTTTAATCTTTAAAAAGGATGGATTCTGGTATGTCTAATACAAAGAAATATATCATTACATCCTTAACATTATGTGCTTTATCTGCAGTTGCTGCTTTAGCTATTGCAGGAACAAACATGCTTACAAAAAGTAAGATAGAAAATAACACAAAACAAGCCATGGAAAAATCATTAAAAGAAGTATTTCCTAATGCTTTATCATTCTCTGAAAAGAAAGATGACTTTAAATTCGAATCCAAATATTTAGTTAATTATTACATCGCTTATGAAGATGAAAATAAGGCTAATGAAGTTGGCTATGTCTACTATGTTGATGGTAGAAACTCTTACGGTGAAATTGCTTTAATGGTAGGTGTTAATCAGACTGGTGTTGAACAAATTTCTGTTGTTATCAATACCGAATCCTATGCTTCAACATTAGAAGACAATTATATTAATCCATTTATCAGCGGTAGTGGTTCTTTAGATGATGTATCTTGTGGGGCTACTTATGGAGCAACTTTAATTAAAAATATGACAGATGCTTCTTTACAAGATTATCAATTACAAAAGGAATAGGTTATGGGAAAAGAGAAAGGTGCAGCAAAGAAAAACTTATTAAAGGGTTTATTCGTTGAGAACCCACTTTTCGTGTCCATTCTTGGTACATGTCCAGCTTTAGCAACCACTAAATCATTAGAGGCTGCCTTAGGTATGGGCTTGTTATTCACAATTGTATTAATCTGTTCTAACTGTTTGATTTCTTTAATTAAAAAACTTATTCCAGAAGAAATTAGAACCCCATCATATATCGTTGTCATTGCTACATTTGTTACTATTGTTAAAATGCTCGCAAATGCATTCTTACCAGAATTATATGCAACTCTTGGTGTGTTTATTTCATTAATTGTTGTTAACTGTATCGTTCTTGGTAGAGCGGAAGCTTTTGCTAGTAAAAATACTGTTGGTGCTTCTTTCCTTGATGCGGTTGGTATGGGTATTGGTTATACGCTTGCCTTATTATTAATGGCCTTCTTCCGTGAATTACTTGGAACAGGCATGTTCACATTTGGTAAGATCTTTACCTTCATTCCTGAAACCAAGTTATATATTTTAAAGAATCCAATAGTTGGTTATGACTATTCAATTTCTTTATTCTCTCAACCTGCTGGTGCATTTATTGTCTTTGGGGTAATTCTTGCTGTTTTTGCTTATGTTAAAAACACAAAGAAAGATAATGAAATCGCTCGTAAAAAAGCTAGTTTAGCCAAAGCAAAGGAGGTAAATAAATAATGAAATATTTAGTTACTTTCTTATTAGGCATTGTTTCTTCAATGCTCATTGATAACGTTGTCTTATCAAGATTCTATGGTATTTGCCCTTTCCTTGGCGTTAGTAAAAAACCAAAGAGTGCCTTTGGTATGGGTGTTGCTGTTATCTTTGTTATTGTCTTAGCTTCCGCGATATGCTGGCCATTATATCAATTACTTTCTTTAGCAGAAATCGAATTCATGGACACGATTGTCTATATTTTAGTTATCGCTTCTTTAGTTCAATTAGTTGGTTTATTTATTAAAAAATATTCTCCATCTTTATATAAATCACTTGGTATTTATTTACCTTTAATTACCACGAACTGCGCAGTACTAGGTGTTGTTCAAGGTAATACAGATGTTGGATATACATTCTTAGAATCTATGAGTAACGCACTCGGCACATCTTTAGGATTCTTACTCGTCATCTTTATCTTCTCTTGCATTAGAGAAAAACTCGATGGACCATATGCTCCTAAAGCATTTAGGGGATTACCAATTGCTTTAATTACCGCGGCAATAATGGCTTTAGCTTTTGTAGGATTAGGAGGTATGGCGTAATATGAAACCTCTATATCTTGCTCTTGCTATTTTAATCATTGTTTTACTTGTTGCTCTTTTCATCATTACTTTTGTTTTATATAAAAAGACTCCTGCTCCTAAAGGATGTGAGAATCTAACAATATCAGAAGAGAATTGTAGGAATTGTCCTAATAGTTCTTGTTCTAATCGTAAGGAGGAAGAATAATGAAACCATTATTATGGGCAGTAATTATACTTGCTGGATTAGGCCTTTTATTTGGTCTTGGTTTAGCTATTGCCGCGAAAGTCCTCCATGTTAAAGAAGATGAAAGAATTGATGAAGTTACTAAGATGCTACCTAATGTCAACTGCGGTTCTTGTGGATATGCTGGATGCCGCGCTTTAGCAGAGGCTATCATCAAGGGTGAAGAAAATAAAATATCAAAATGCAAACCAGGTAAACCTGATCAGCATTTTAACAAAATCATCAAATATCTCGATGAACATCCAAATGAGGATGGAAGTAAAGTAAAGGTAACTTTATAAGATGAAAAAGAGATGGAAAATAGTTATAGGCATATCTCTTTTTTCTTTATGCGCCTGTAATTCAAAAATTGAACCAATTACTAAATTTACATATGGCTTTGATACAGTCACAACAACCACCCTTTATGCAAACGAAGAAAAAACATTTAAAGATATTGAATCTATCATTACCACTTATAGCAAGCTATTTGATGCTTATAAGAGTTATGAAGGACTTAATAATGTATTTAGCATAAATACTACTAACGAATGGATAAGTATCTCTAATGAGCTATTTTTAGCATTAAAAGAAGCAAATACATATTTAGCAAAAACAAATGGTTTATTTAATCCATATATTGGTAATTTATCTAAAGCTTGGAAAAATGCTTTAGCAAATAATATAGTGTTAGACTCTGAAGAAATAACTACTTATGTATTTGAATCAAATTCAACAGATTTATCTTTCGATGAATCTACATTAAGAGTTAGAAGAAATGGAACAGGAACAATTGATTTAGGTGCGTTTGCTAAAGGATATGTTTTATCAATAATTAAAAACTATCTTAACGAAAACAATGTATCTGAATATTTAATTGATTCAGGCTCTTCATCAATACTCTTAGGTAATAAACCAAATGATAAAAATTTTAACGTTGGCTTAAAATACATACCGGGGAGTTATTTATCCATTAGAAATACAAGTATTGGAACATCATCTATATATGAACAATTAAGAGAAATTGATGGAATAAAATATTCACATATCATTAATCCGTTTAACGGTAATGTCATTCCATCATATGACTTTGTTATGGTAATTAATGATGACCCTATTTATACAGATGTCTTTTCTACAGCTTTAATGAATATGTCTATAGAACAAATTAAAGCTTTTGATCAAGACGAAAAAACTCAAGTTATTGTTTCTAAAGATAGAAATATTATTTATAAGTCCTCTTCTTTGGATGTGAGGAAACATTAATGAAAGAGTTTTTAAAGAAGCATCGTTTGGATACTATTATCATTTCCATTTTAATCGTGGCTTCTTTAATATCTTCAATTGTTATTTTATCTACAAGAAATAACGACTCATTAAAAGCAACGATTTATCATCACGATGAAGTAGTTGAAGTAATTGATTTATCAAAAGAAAGTGATAATAGAGAGATTGTTGTTAATGGCGATAAAGGCGAAGTAATAGTTGAAGTAAAGAAGAACTCTATTAGAGTAAAAAATGCTGAATGTCCACATCATGATTGTGTGAATATGGGATGGGTCAGTTCTACTAATCGTCCAATCATATGTGCATATAACGCGATATCAATTGTATTAAATAGCAAGTCATCAATCGATGACATCGAGGTGTAATATGAAGGTCAAAGATATTACAACTAATGCGATATTACTTGCTATAGCAATAGTTTTATCAATTGTTGAAGGATTTATCCCTTCTATTGGTGTGCCGGGAGTTAAGTTTGGTTTAGCAAATATTGTTATCTTAATTACCTTATATGCATATGGATGGTATTATGCATTAGGCGTTAATTTATTAAGAGTATTTCTTGTTTCTTTATTAAGAGGAACAATATTTCAAATGGGATTCTTTATGTCATTAACTGGTGCATTATTCTCTTTAGCAATAATGATTTTCTGTAAGTTAGTAATTAAGAAATTAAATATTGTTACAGTAAGTGTATTAGGAGCATTTGCTCATGTAGTTGGTCAAATATTAGTTGCGGTTATTTATTTAGAAACAACAGGAATGTTCTTCTATTTACCAATACTTACAATCACATCTGTCGCAACAGGAATAATAGTTGGTTTTATAGCTAATAGATGTTTAAAGATTTCAATCTTTCATGCAAGTGTAAAAACCAATCAATAGTGGTAAAATAAAAAACAATTAGGAAGGGAACAATTATGAAACTACCTTTTGAAATCGATTATAAAAATAAAGTAATAGTTATTACTGGTGGATGTGGAGTTATCTGCGGAGAACTCTCTAAAGCCTTTGATGAATGCGGAGCAAAAATCGCAGTTTTAGATATTAACGAAGAAAAAGCCAAGACTTTTGCAGCGAATTTGATAAATGCAAAAGGCTATGGATGTAATGTTTTATCTAGCAAAAGCTTAAAAGAAGTCCACGAACAAATTAACAAAGATTTAGGCAAAGTCGATATTCTTATTAATGGGGCAGGCGGCAATAATCCAAAAGCTACAACCGATAATGAATATGCAGAACTTGATGATGAGAAAAAGAATATCAAAACATTCTTTAATCTTGATGAAGAAGGTATTAGTTTTGTATTTAATTTAAATTATTTAGGCACAGTTCTTCCTTGCCAAGAATTCTCTAAAGACATGATTGGTAGAAGTGGATGTTCAATATTAAATATTTCAAGCATGAATGCATTTACTCCATTAACAAAGATCCCTGCTTATAGTGGAGCTAAAGCTGCTGTTAGTAATTTTACAAAATGGTTGGCAGTTCATTTTTCTCATATTGGTATTAGAGTAAACGCGATTGCACCAGGATTTTTCTCAACAACACAAAATGCAAAATTGTTATGGAATGAAGATGGTACCCCAACAGCAAGAACAGGTAAGATACTTGCCGCTACTCCGATGGGTAGATTTGGTGAAGTCAGCGATTTAGTCGGTGCAACTTTATTCTTATGTAATGAAGAGGCAGCTGGATTTATTACTGGCGTTGTTCTTCCTATTGATGGGGGATTCTCTTCTTATTCAGGAGTTTAATTATGAAGTTAACTTTTAGATGGTATGGATTAAATGATTCCATCCCAATTGAATATATTAGACAAATACCAAATATGTCTGGTGTTGTCACTGCGGTTTATGATGTACCTGTCGGAGAAGTTTGGCCAATCGAATCTTTAAAAGCGCTTAAAAAGAAGTGTGATGAAACTGGTTTAGAAATGGAAGTAATTGAATCAATTCCAGTTCATGAAGATATTAAACTTGGTAAACCAAGTAGAGATAAATACATCGCTAACTATATTGAAAATATAAGAAGATGTGCATCAGTTGGCGTTAAATGCGTTTGTTATAACTTTATGCCAGTATTTGATTGGCTTAGAACAAATATGCACAACGTTAATGAAGATGGATCTAATTCCTTATCTTATTCATATGATGACTTTATTAAAGTTGATCCTAAGAACTTACATCTTCCAGGATGGGATGAATCATACACTCAAGATGAACTTCAATCTTTATTAAATGAATATAAGAATGTTACTCACGAAGATTTATTTAATAATCTTATTTATTTCTTATCAAAAATCATCCCAGTATGTGATGAAGTTGGAATAAATATGGCTATTCATCCAGATGATCCACCTTGGGATATATTTGGTCTTCCAAGAATTGTTTCAAATGAAAAAGATTTGGATAAAATGTTTAAAGCCGTTCCCTCAAAAGCAAATGGCTTAACTTTATGTTCTGGTAGCTTTGGAGCAGGAAGAAATAATGATGTCATTCATATGGCAGAAAAATATACAAAAGAAAGAAGAGTTCATTTTGTCCATTTAAGAAATGTTTTATGGACCGATGAACATGATTCTTTTAAAGAAGTTGGTCATATTTCTTCTTATGGTTCTCTTGATATGGCCTCTATTGTTAAAGCTCTTACTGATAATGGATTTAACGGATATGTTAGACCAGACCACGGAAGAAACATTTGGGGAGAAGATGGTAAACCTGGATATGGCTTATATGATCGTGCACTTGGATGTGCTTATATAAACGGATTATTTGAAATGTCCGAAAAAGATAAATAAGGAGTGATAAAATCACTTCTTTTTATTTATAATCTTTATATGAAATTTAAAGTTGCCTTTATTGATATTGATAACACCTTATTAGATTTCGATGCATATGTTATCGAAACTTTAAAGCTTGGTTTTGAAACGCTTAAACTAGGTGAATATTCAGACCATGTATATGAAGTATTTACTAAAATTAATACAAAATTATGGAAACAACTAGAAGATAAAGAAATAACATTCCCTGAGTTAAAAAGAATTAGATTTTCTTTAGTATTTAAAGAACTTGGAATCGACTATGATGGAATCGCTTTTGAAACATTCTTTAGAGAAAGACTATTCTATACTGCTATACCAATTGAAGGCGCTTATGATTTATTAAAAGATTTAAAAAATAAGTGTATCTTATGTACAGCAAGCAATGGACCATACGAACAACAAATTAATCGCTTAACTGTCTGTAAGATGATCAATTATTTTGATTACAATTTTATTTCAGAAAAGATTGGTTATTCTAAACCGTCGAAAGAATTCTTTGTTAAAGCATTAGAAATAATAAATGAAAATAGAAACGATAAAATCAACTTGGATGAATGCGTTATGATTGGTGACTCAATGACTTCTGATATGAATGGTGCTTTTAACGCAGGAACTAAATCAATTTTCTTTAACAAACATAAGAAGAATTTCCCTGCTGACGAACGTGTTGATTACTACGTTAATGAACTTAAAGAAATATCAAACATTATTGAATAATTGCATTTCGAAAAAGTTTGAAATATTCTAATTCTATAAAATATATTAGGAGCAATAATATGAGACAAACAATTAAGACTTTTTCTGGTTCCATTCTCGGCTATGTCGAAGAAGAATTTAATGGGGATTTAGTCGCAAAAACTTTTAGCGGTAAAATTCTTGGCTATTATAGAAAAAGTAGAAATGTATCAACTAACTTTGCTGGTAAGGTTTTAGGATATGGCGATTTTACTGTTGCCATGATTCTTCAACACGAACGTATGAATTTAGATATCTAAAAAAGCGGTTGCCCGCCTTTTAGATATTTACGAATTTTGATCAAAGACGTTTGTCGTAATGTAATCGACACCTAACTTTTCAAATTCTCTTAATACTTTTTCATCATCAACAGTCCAGATATTGACTTCGAGCTTCTTCTTGTGCCACAAATCAATATCTTTTTTTGTGGTTTTACCGAAGTAATTATCGTAATCATATTTTCTAATTACTCGACACCAGAATTTCAACTTATCTTGATCGTAATTGAGCCACTGTATTTTTGCTCTTTTATGAACTATTGAACGAATTTTATTTAGTGGCTTTGGTAAGAAAGAAATAAAAGTAACATTTTCTATACCTATATAATCATCTATATATTTAAGAAGTTTTTTCATATCTTTTCTTGTTGGATTTATTTTGAATTCTATGATTGGCCTTTTGCTGCCTTCTTTACATATTTTTAGATAGTCTTCAAATAAACATACTTTCGCATTTTCATGCCCTTGATCATTATCTAATGGCAATTTGATAATTTCTTCATATGTTAATTCTTTAATCGTATGTTCTTTTCCACCAGAAATAATTGTGTGGTTATGATGGGCAATCCAAACTTTATCTTTTGTTTGATGAATATCAGTTTCAATCCCGAAAAAGTCAGATTCAGCCGCTAATTTGAATGCTTCATATGTGTTTTCGAAGTAAATTGTATTGTGCTTGCCTCTATGTGCAATTGCTAATGGTTTCATATGATTATTTCCTATTCACACAATATATTAGACCGAAAATAATAATGGTTGAATAAAAATATATTTTGCAAAATTACATATGTAAAATCATGATATTGCTATTGTTAGAATCATTTTTTTTGATTAAAATTGATATACGAATTATAAATTCGAAAGGAATTAGTTTTTATGAAATTTAAAGGCGTTATCTTTGATTTAGATGGTGTTATTACTTCAACTGATGGATATCATTATCTCGCTTGGAAACAAATGGCGGATGATATCGGAGTTTATTTTGATAGAGAAATTAATAATAGACTTAGAGGTGTATCAAGAATGGCTTCATTAGATATCATTCTTGAAAGAAGTGAAAAACAATATAGTGAAGAAGAAAAAGTTGCATTAGCTACAAAGAAAAACGATATTTATAAATCCTTATTAGTTAATATCAAACCTAGTGATGCTTCTGATGATGTGAGAAAAACATTATTAGGATTGAAAGAAATGGGTATTAAGATCGCTATTGGTTCTAGTAGTAAAAATACTCCAGTAATCTTAGAGAGATTAGGAATCTATGCTTGGTTTAACGCTATTAGTGATGGTAATAACATCACCCACAGCAAACCAAATCCAGAAGTATTCTTAAAAGCAGCAGAATTCATTAATGAAGATCCAAAAGATTGTTTAATTGTTGAAGATGCTTTCTCTGGAATTGATGCTGGTGTTGCCGGTGGATTTAAAACAGCCGCTATCGGAGATGCAACTAGATATGACAAGCCAAATTATAAATTAACAAAATTATCTGACTTGTTAGACATCTGTAAATAATTAACATTTTTTAAAGTTTTACTATTAAAAAGAAAATTAAGTATTTAAAATAAACACATATTTTCTAAAGGAATATTAGATTTATGAGAGAAATTATATTAACAGAAGAAGAAATTCAAGCTACTTGTAAAAGAATTGGTCAACAAATAACTGAAGACTTAAAAAATGAAGAAAAGATTCCGGTTGTTGTTGGCGTTATGAAGGGTGCATTAAACTTCATGATGGATCTTGTTAAAAGGATTGATATCCCAGTTTATACAGACTACATTCAAGTTTCTTCTTATGTTGGAACCGAAACCACTGGCGTTGTATTTCTTAAAAGAGATACATCAATAGATTTAACTGGAAGAACAATAATTATTGTCGAAGATGTTGTTGATACAGGTATCTCAATGGATTACCTTGTTGAACACTTCAAGCAAAAAGGACCAAAGAAAGTTCTTGTCTGTGCTTTATTTGATAAGACTATTGCTAGAAAGAAAGATGTTAAGATTGATTACTGCGGTAAAGTCTTAACAAAGAATCAATTCTTATTAGGATATGGTCTTGATTACAATGAAGTTCATAGAACTGAACCTTATGTTTTCATTCCTGCTGAAGGTGAAATTGCAGAACTCGATAAAAGAATCGAAAACGATAAATAGCTATTAAATCATCCGGTTAATTTGGATGATTTTTAAAAAACGGAGGTGTGTTTATGAAAAACAAATTATTAAGCCTAATCGCAATTAGTATGATTATTCCTCTTCTTGCTGGTTGCAAAAATGGAACAAGTAGTGTGTCTTCTATTGAAGAAATACCACCAGATAATTTCGAAGAGGTATTAAATAACACAACAAATTATAACTTATGCTTCTCATACTCAAACGGCTTTAAATATTACTATGAATTAAATGGTAGTAATTATTATTGCTATACACCTAATAAATATGGCTATGCAGTTCTTGATACTGATCCAGATTTTACTCATTTCTTTACTTTAAGCAATGTGACTATTGATTCTGGAAATGGTTTTGCTTTAGAAATGAATGGTAGAAATACCTCGAGCGAATTATTTAGACAAGCAGTAAGAAATGATAATTCAACTTTTGTTGACTTATTAGGATATCTGTCTGATTTCTTTAGAAAGGATAATAACAATCCTTGGAAATATGTATCTTGGGGTTATTCTTGTTCAAGCGCATTTAAAGATTTCTTTAGAATGAATGAATTCTCTTATTGCGATTATTACGAAATCAATGTTGGCAAAAATGGAAGAATTGAATCTTTCAAAGCTGGCGAAACTTATGATAAAAGAGAAGGTAGTGATTACGATATTACTGAAACTCTTTTATTAGAAGAACCTGAATTCTCAAATGTTTATTTTTATAATAATTGGGTAAAAAGCGGTTCGCCTATTGTTGAAAGAGTTATGGACTATAAAACCTTCTATCAAAAGAATGGTCAATATCATTCTTGTTATGATGAAGGTAATATTGATGCGGTAGTTACTTCTTTAGACTATGATGGTTCATTTTATATCTCAAATAAAAACGCCATTAATGGGGCAATTGGTATGAGAGTAACACCTAAAGAAGCAGTAAGTGTTGCTGTTGGTGATAAGGTCAATGTACGCGGCAAAATTAAAATGGATTTAAACGGCCTTTATACTGCTTCGCCTCGTTTTATTGATGCACAAGTAACCATCCTTAATCATAACAATCCAATTCCTTTATTTGATGAAGAAAGCATTGTTGATTCTTATGGAGGAGGAGTACTTGCAACTAATACATTAGTTCAATCTCCAATCTTTAGTGATTCTTTATATACAACATTTGGCTATGCAACTAATGTACCTGCACAAGCTAATGCAAAATCCGATACTATTGTTAAATTCATTTTCCCTTCATTCCATTATGAAAAAGATAAATCATTCTTCAATATGGAGTTACATATCCCAAGCAGTTATGGTGAAGAAAACATTAATAAAATCTTAGATGAATGCCGTAATAGTGGTGATTATTACACTGATAAAGATAATGCAAAGATGATCATGCTTAAGAATGTCATTTGCCGTTATTCTTTCGCTCGTGAATTATCATTAGATTTATTTGTCATGCCAAGTTCATTAGTTACACATAGATTGAATTATGTTGAAACTATTGAAAATGATTATGGCTATAAAGATTTCCCTGAATTAAAAGGGAAGGAAGCAAATGGCTTATTCCATTTTGGCGATAATTCTGGTTGGTTAATTGAAGATCAATACTTGCTCGATGTTGATGAACATGTTGATGGAGTATTTTCTTTCCATAGAGGGGCTACTCTACAAGACATCAATGACTACTTTGATGCTTTAATTGCTTATGGAGCAGAAGAATATGATTACTATTCTTTATATATGACAATTTATTCACAACATTATGTCTATAAATATAATGATCTATTTATTGATGTCATGTTTGAAAACTTTGCTGGTACTATTTCTGAAGTTCAAATCTTCGTTTATTATTCACCAAAGGTCATTAGATGCAAAACAATCGAAGAAAAGATTGATGATGCTTGTGGTAGTTTCTTTAAAGGAGAAGAATTCATAAGATTACCTGGTACCCATAATACTGATTACCATTTCTATGAAGTTCCATCATTTGCTGGAAATGAATTCGGCATGGAAACTCCATTATATGTAGCAACAGTTGATTTATTAGGCGATAGATATGAGGAATTAAGAAAGGCATATCGTGACGCTGGATGGAAACAATATCGTAATAGTGATAATACTGCTTATTCTTATATGACTAGAGGAACATCAAGAATTGTCTATTATAAAGAAAACGCAAATGGTAAGAAGACATTCCTTGATTTTGGTTCATATCCAGTAACTGATTACACATTTATGAGATGTGAAGTATTTAATCCGCGTATTGAGATTGCTATTTATGAAGGTGATAGACCAATTCAAACAATATTTACTCAAGATTTAAATGCATTCGTTAAAGACTCAACTTATTATGCTCCGTCTTGCGTGTTTGAATGGACGTTACCAAGTAAATATAAAGCTGAATATTATTCACATTATAAGGGATTCCTTGATTATGACTTTGGATATTGCTCTAACGCTACTAATGTATTTATCTATCCAGAAGTTAGATCAAAAGAAGAATTAGATGAATTATACGAATATTGTGTTAATACAGTTTTATCTCATGGATATCAATTAGCTTTTGAAGGCAAACAAGGTAACAATTATAAAATCGATGATCCAAACTCAACTTCTTTATATTATTCTTCTTATATTTATATTCAAAAGAACTATGCAAAAGGATATGTAAGAATGATTTCTACCATGGGTGGATTAGATTTTTAATTTAGAATCATAAATGATAAAGCTTGTTAGTGAACTATAATCTAAGAAGATTTTCAAAAACATCTTTCTATATTGGCTTATTGGCATATCCAATGAGCCTTTTTATAAACATGTGTAACAAAAAAATGTAATTGAACAAAGTATCAGTTGACATCGTAATTCATAGATAGTAACCTTATTCCAAAATTTATTTCTATAGAAAAGGAGAAGAGAATTATGAAAAAAAGAATTCTTATGGTAGGTTCAATCGTTTTCCTACTAGCTGCCTGCAATGGTGGTGGAAGTTCTGTTACTACTTCAGATGACAGTTCGTCCGATATAAGCGAAACAACATCAGAGCACATTCATGCTCCTGCAGAGAATTGGTCAAGCGATGGTACTGGCCACTGGAAAGCATGCAATGGATGCGATGAAAAATTAGATTTTGCTGAACACACTAACATCGAAATTGGAAGAACATTAAGAGAAGATAAATCTTGTTATGATGTTTCTTATAAGTGCGAAGTTTGTGATTATGAATCAGAAGGTACAGCACCTTATGAAAAGACTTCTGATGATTATTTTGAAGAATTAGCTGCTGCAAAAGCTAAAGCTGATGCAGATGCAGCTAAGGGTGCTGTTAAGAGTTATCAATATTCTTATACAATGAATAACTCAACAACATCTGGTTCATTTGAATCCGGTTCTTATAATGGCAAAGCTGCTTCAAAACAAACAAAAGTTTATAATAACTCAACAACAGAAACGTATGCTTATTATGAAGGTGAATCTATTGTTGGTTATAACGTTGATGCTGGTAATAAAATTTCAAAATACAACGCTAATGCTAATGATTTCAAAGGCATTCACTTCACTTCAGGTTTCTTCAGCCAACCATATAATGCAAACATCTATGATGTAAATGCAATCTTTGATTTGATTTATAACCAAATCGTTGCAAATAGTAATGGCGATAAAGTTATTGGTTATTCAGAAGGTGCTTATACATATAATTTAGGTATCGTCTATAAATCTTCACCAACATATTCAATGTACTATAAAGCAAGTGGTTCTATTGCGTTTGATGAAACAACAAAAGCAATTAAAAAATATGAAGCAAAATTTGCTCAATTCTTCAATAACGAAGTTACAATTGATGACGAATTAGGCACATTCGCAGTTAATGAAGGTGTTGCAAAAACTTATACAGAATTTACATATGAAGCAACATTTGGTGATAAAGGACAAATCGCTGTTCCTTATTCAACAAATGATTTTAAATTTACAGCATTCTCACTTTCTTATAATGGTGTTGCTGTTGCTGCAGGTTCTACAGTTGAAGTAATGTTATCTTCTACAACTGTTCAATTTGCATTAGTTTCAAAAGCTCCTGAAACTGCTTCTGCAGATTTCGATGCGTTCTCATTTGATGTTAAAGATGCCGCTACAGATCAAGCTGTTTCTGGCGTCTATCCAAGCTTCAGTGCTTATTCAAATTCATTCAATCTTCCTGGTGCAGTAGGTAAGACATATAACATTACTATTAAAACAGCTGGTGGTGTTTCTTTCTCTTTCAATATTAAGGGTAAAGCTCCTGCTGCTACTGGTATGTTAATGGGTGCAATTACTGTTTATCCATCAGGTGCATCTATTGGCAATATGCCATCTAAAGTTTATATCGGCAAACCTGTACTTATTGGTGCAACACTTCAGCCTAATACAGCTGATCAATCATATACAATGGTTTGTAAAGATGCTGATAATAACGTTGTTACTTTAGAAAAGATTACTGGCAATAATACAATGGGTAATCCATTTGAATACTATAATTTCAATCCAACAGTTGCTGGCATTTACACATTTACTGCAACATCCGTTGAAACTCCAACAATTTCTAAAACTGCTTCAGTTACAGTCTTAGAAGCACCAAGTATGGATTCGGTCTTTGCTGGTGTCTATTACGAAATCAACACACGTGGTGGTGGCGTCATGGAAAAGATTACATTTGCTCCAAACGCTGATACTCCAGAAGTCGATGGCACAGTTACAGTTATCTTCAATCCAGGTAATGCAGCAACTGAAAAGACAGCTATCTACTCATATACTTTAAATGCTGATGGCGATGGTGTTGATTGCACATTTGTTAGCGGTGAAACTAACTGGAATTCATTGAGATTTAAAGTCAATGCTGATTATTCTATCTCTGCTTGGGCTGAAGCTATTAATAATGGTCAACCAGCTGGATTCGAATCACAAATTTCTTTAATGGATGAAGCAAGTGTCCCTGGCGGAATCATTAAATAATTAATATGAAAAAAACATTTGGATTTATTATATTCAGTTTAATCATTCCAATGATTGCGGGATGTAAATATTCTAACAGTTCAGAAACAGGCACCACCTCTGATGTGGTGCCTCCTGTTTCTTTAAGGGAATGTATTGAAAATACAGAAGACTTCTTCATCTCTTTTGGAACTGAAGATTCGACAATTCTCGAAATCAATACTAAGGATACATATTATTATGGTCCATATTCATATGGATATACTGTCTTAGATGATGATAAGGACTATATGCATTTCTTTTCTATTGAAAGAGGGCAAACCTCTTCCGTCATGGAAATGAATGGTAGAGTTGGTAGCAAGAAAGACTTTAATGCAATGCGAACTAGTGCATATTCATTTATGTCTTTGCTCGATGCAACTTCAGAATTCTATGAAAAGAAAGATGACTGGACTTACTATTACTATGGATATGAATTAGCAAGACCTTATAAAGAGTATTTCCAACTAAACGCTTTTAATTTCTGCGATTTTTACCTCATAAAAATTGGTCAAGATGGTAGAATAGCCTCCTTTCAAGCTGGTGAATTAGGTGGTGCTCCTTATAACGAAGATATATCATTTGCTGTTAATACAAATTTTTATAATCCTAGTGTTACTACAGTTGGCTTCTTTAACGATTGGAAACAAAATGGAAGCGTTATTAATGAGAGAATATTCGATTATAAATCTTTCTATTATGACGGATCTTATAAAACATGCTATACAAGTGGATCTATAGAAGCAGTTGTCAATTCTATTGAGTATGATGGTTCTTTCTATATTTCTCATGTAGATAAACATGATGGTCCAATTGGAATGCATGTTACAACAAAAGAATCTAATAGTGTTGAAATAGGCGATAAAGTCAAGGTTAGTGGCGATATTGTTATGGATAATAGAGGCAAATATTTTATGTCTCCAAGATTTATCAATGCTTCTGTTGAAGTTTTAGAAAAGAATGTATCTGTTCCTTTCTTCTCAGAAGAATCTATTATTGATAGCTATGTTCCTGGCATATATGCAGCAACTAACTTTATCAGTTCTCCACTTTATTCATCTTCTCTATATAGTGGGTATGGATATATTGGTGATATTCCAACTAATGTTCTTCCAAATAAGGATGTAACTCTTTCGGTCTATTATCCAGATTTCAAATTTGAAGATGGAAGCTTATTTAAATGTAACCTCATCTTCCCTAAAGAATACGGTCAAGAAAATATCGAGAACGCTTTAATTAAAATTAGAGAATTAGGTGATTACTCTATTTCTCCAGCTACATCTAAATTAGCATTTTTACAAAATGTTATCGTAAGCTTTATTCCAACAGGAAATGCATTGAATTTCTATGTCACAAATAGTTCTTTGATTTCTCATCGTTTGTCCTTTGAAGAAACAATTGAACTTGATTATGGAGTTGCTCATTTCCCTCTCCCTACTGGAACTGGAGAAAGTTCTGGCTTCTTCCATTTTGGTGATTCTTCATCGTGGTATTTAGAAGATCAATATTATGGCTATATCGATAGTGATGGTCATTTATCAGGTGTCTTCTATTTCGATAATGTGACTAATAGAGCTTCTATTGATGCATATATAACTAAACTCATTGATTTTGGAGCGTCATTAGTTGATATTATTGCCTTTAGTTACTCTAATAATAACATCCATTATATCTATGAGTTACCAAATCATTTATACGTTGATTTAATGTTTGATGATAACCTTGGAAAATCTAATAAACTTCAATTATTTATTTATGAAGCTGATGTTCCAACAAGAACAAAAACAATTGGTCAAAAGATTGAAGAAGAATTAGGTTTCTTTAAAGATGAAGATTTTATTAGATTACCTGGTACTTATGATTACAATTATCGCTTCTATCGCCTACCTTCTTTTGCAGGCAATGATTTTGGCAAAGAACATCCATTAACTATTGCTACTCTTGATCTAAATGAAAATAGATTCGAAGAATTAAGAAAGGCATATCGTGACGCTGGATGGAAACAATACCGTAATAGTGATAATACTGCTTATTCTTATATGACTAGAGGAACATCAAGAATTGTCTATTATAAAGAAAACGAGAACGGTAAAAAGACATTTATCGATTTCGGAATGTATTCAACAACCGATTACACATTCCTCAATCATAAAAAATTCCAATATCGTATTGAAATGGCAATCTATGAAGGCGACGAACCATTTAAAACTATCTTTACTCAAGATCTTGATTGCATAAGTAGAGATTCAGTTACTATTAGTGATATCGGTATATTTGATTGGAAATTACCAAGCAAATATAAAGCTGAAGTTTATCGTAAGAGTGATCTGTTTGAC
Source organism: Bacilli bacterium (assembly GCA_045600585.1). GTDB lineage: Bacteria > Bacillota_I > Bacilli_A > RFN20 > CAG-826 > JAZRYE01. Next base: position 44,017 of record JAZRYE010000039.1, read on the forward strand.
GTCGAATTTGGCTATGGATATGTCACAAATGCATTCATCTATCCAGAAATCAGAGATGAAGCGCATGTTAACGAGTTACTCGAATATGTTAAGTCTACAATTGAAGAACATGGCTATACACTTATCTTTCAAACAGATAGAGGATATAACTATGGCTACTATTATGGCGAAAACAACGTATCCATCTATCTCTATTTCATGAAAGACGTTGAACGTGGTTTTGTTAGAGTTATTTCTAGCTTAGGCGGAGCAGACTTCTAATCAACTTACTAAGCTTATTTAAAACATTCGATTTAATCGATCGAGTGTTTTTTATTTACATTTGTAACATTGTGTATCTTTTACAATATTTTCATTTTGATTTGTCTTGTTACATATGTATTATTTTCAACATAAATTAAATTTTGTATGAGAGGAGGAAACACAATTTATGCATACAAAAAAGAGTCTGCTCTTAGTTGTAGCTACTTCGATGCTACTTAGCGGTTGTGGTGGCAAAGGTAGTGGTAATTCAACTAATAGCGAAAAAGAATTAACTCCAGTTGAAAAAGTTATTGCTTCTATCGGTGATACATTTGCTTTTTCTAGCGAGTTAGCAATCAGACAGTTCTATGGAACTCCTGGAGAATTAGAAGAAGATTCATTTACTCAGCTTTCTGAAGTATATGTTTCTAAATCAACCGCTGTTACAAAAACTTCATTTGCTGATGACGATGAAGTAAGCGTTACTCGTTATGATAAGGATGATGAAGGCTTTTTATCAACTTATATGCTCAATTTCACAAATAACGAAGTCGAATGTATTCCTTATGTTTATTCTGGAACAAATGAACCTGCTCCTTATTCCGAAGCGTTTGCTAATCCATTCAAAGGCTCTGCTGACGATTGGGAAGATGATGGAAACGGTACTTTAACTTATAAAGGTGGAGATGATGCAACTTTTAATGAAGACATATTCATTTCGTTAACAACATTCTATGGTACTGGTGATCTAAGCGAGCTTAAGATTACTTATGATAAAGATACACGTGTTGCTACTGGTTTTACTGCTCATGATTTAGAAGATAATGTTATGGAACCAGAACCAGACATGATTGAAATGGGATTTGGCGAAGCGTTTGAATCTGGTCAAGAATTAACATTAACAGCAACATTTACCGATCCAACAAAATTTGAAATTCCTGATGTTCCTGAAGCTGTAGCTGCACAAGAAGGTCAATCTGCATTAGATGACGTTTTTAAAGAATTAAGAAAAGGCAATTACACAGCAACCTATGAATATAAGGGCACGGGCTGGGAATACAAGGAAGAAATAGATGATGTTGTACCAGTAATAGTTGATGCAACTTCTAAAGTATATTTCACACCTACAACATATTATTTTGAAGGCGCTGGTGTTGGAACAGATTCTAATTATGGTGGATTTGTTAATTCTGATGGTAAACTTCAAAAATTTAGCGTTGATGAATATAGTGGTGCAGTTAAATTTACTGCAAAACCAATTGGTGGTCTTGATCATCCATACGAGTATTTCTTCTCTTCATTATTCTCATACTGTGGACGAGTATTTAATGTTGAAGAAGATGGTACTTACACATTACCTAATATTTCTGGTTTATATGAACAAGAATTAGTTGGAGGTGCCTTTGGTCCAGATTCTATAACAATTGGTAACTTTGCAGTTGTTCCTGGATCTCTAAAATTACAATTAACTGATACAGGTCTTGTATATGAATATGAAACATCTAGAGGCCCAGTTAAATGTACAATTACTGATATTGGCTCGACAACATTTGGAGTAGATGTTTCTTCAGCAACTCCATATGTACCATTAACCGATATTTTCCAATGGTTAGTTAAAACACAAAATTATGACTTATTAGGATTTGTTTCTGCATTAACAGCTGGTCAAACTAGCCTTGTTCCATTTGTTGAACCTGCAGGAAATTATCAAATTCAAAAAGTTACTCGTTATTTACATGACGATGAAACCGATACTGATACACCATACTATTACTCATTTGAACTTTATTGCGAATGCACAAACATGGCTGATTATCGCGACTATGAAAACGAATTCAAAGCTGCTGCTGACGCAAACGATAAGTTAACATGGGACGAAGAAACAGGTGGCTATATTTATACAGCTGCTGATGGTACTCAAATGTGGGAAGTGTATGGTCAAAACTTTGAACAAGTTACTGGCCAAAAATTCACAGATTTATGGGGTCGTTCTTATGACCAAACATTCGTATTAGTTATTGAAAACCTCAATGTTCCTGATGAAATCAAGAATATGTGGAACGATTAATCTGAATTGATGGTTTATAAAAGCTCTAAGCGATTTGCCTAGAGCTTTTTATATGCTTTGATCCATGCATCCGCGATCACTTTTGCGCCTAACGCATGTGGATGAACTCCATCATATAGAACATTTTCTGATCCATATTTTATTGCAGCTTTATCCATTATCTTTTGTAGCGGAATAAATAATGCATCATATTCTTTTGCAATTCTTTTAACTGCTTTTGCGTATTTATATACTTCTTCAAATCTTTCCCATGCTTCATCGGTTGCACATCCATGGAGAATAAATGGTTCCATAATGATTAATTTCGTGTTTGGAAGTTTTGCTTTTATATCATCAAGCATTGCTTTATATGTTTTTTTGAATTTTGGGAGGGATGTGCCGTTATTTACAGCAATCTTATGCCAGACATCATTAACCCCAATTAGAATGCTTAAAACGTCTGGTTTATGAGCAATTACATCTTCGTTATATCTATCAAACAAATTGGTAATCTTGTCTCCTCCACATCCTCTATTAATTATTTCAATTGTGGTATCTAATTCTTTTAAATATGCGGTATCAAAAAATACATATCCCATTCCTAATGCAGTTGCGGGATTATTTACTTCTCTAAATCTACCCATATCGGTAATAGAATCACCAAAAAATAACACTTTCATATTTTTATCCACCTTTTGTCAAAAAAGATTATACAAAAATAGTGGATGTAATTCGATATCAAACTAAATTATTTGCCATTTACATTGAAAAAGTTATTATTTTTTTCATCTTAACGAGATACTTATGAACGATATATTTAATAAGATTGGCTCCTATCTTTCAAAATACGGATTTGGCTTTAAAGAATAGCTATATGGCTAACGAAAATAACATTGTTAAATCTAACGAAAAGAAAAACAAATAGCATAAGCTAACAAAGCAAAAAGAGAACCACAAATTGTGAGTTTCTCTTTATATGTGTGCTATAGCATAGCAATAGTAGTGGTTAATTCAAAATAAAAGGGCAACACATTAAGTGTTACCCATATATAAGTTTAGGAAATATTAATACTTTCTAATCTTGCCATCTAAGCCATGTAATAAGACAGTTGAACCGTCATCTTTATTCTTGGCTAATGTTTTAGCATATTCTAATGCTTCAGCTTGAGTATCGAATAATTTAATTACTTTCTTAGATCCTTGTTTGAAGACTTTCCATTCTCTGCCATCTTCGCCTTCTCTTTTAGAAACGTGATAGATTGTCTTTTCTTTTTTAGCAGCATCAGCTTTTGCTTCTTCTTCTGCTTCTTCTTCAGTTTCTACTTCTTCAGGTTCTTCAACAGCTTCGATTTCAACGACTTCGCCTTCTTCAGCAACTGTAGGAGCAGCTTCTTCTGCTTCTTCTTCAGCTGGGATTGCCATAGCTGTTTTTGTTTCTTTGACTAAGCCTTCTGCTAAGAGTTCTTCTAATGTTCTCTTAGGTTCTTTGAAATCTTCTGCTTCTTTTTCTTTGAGTTCTTGACCCATTTCAGCCATTAAGATGTCGATTAATTCTTTAGCGAACTTAACACCTCTATCAGATTTAATCTTCATAGCTGTTGGAGTTTGTTCATATTTCTTAGAACCACTTACGTCTTTAGCGTGATATTTGCTTTCGACATATTCTGCTGGTTCAAGAGCGATATAGATAGATAATGTCTTACCTGTGATGTTTAATTTAGCAACTGCTTTTCTGCCAATGTTGAATGCATCATAGTTCCAAGAAACTCTTGAGTTAGCACCATAAGCTAAGAGATAATTCTTAACTTCGTTGTACCATTCTTGAACTTCATCTTTAGCTAAAGCAAGTTTAGCAGTGTATGACTTATTGTATCTGACTAAATATGTTACGCCTGTTGCTTCATCAACAACTGTAACTTGATCTGGAACAATTTCTTCTTCCTTTTCTTCTTCTTCGACAACAACAGCTTCTTCAACAACTGCAGGAGCTGGTTCTTCCTTAACTTCTTCTTTAGCAGCTTCTTTTTCTTCTAAAGCTTTCTTTAATTCGTCGATTTGTCTTTGTAAATCATCACATCTTTCTTCTAATTCTTTAGTGTTGTCTTCAGCAACTGGAGCAGGAGCAGAAGCAACTTCTTTTGCTGGTTCTGCTTTTGGAGAAGCAACTTCCATGAATGAAACGATTTGATAAATAACAAATGAGATTAAGCCGATCATAGCTGGCATAGCACATGCAAAAGCGCCACCGCAAACTCTCATGCCAATCTTAATATGTTCTGCTCTTGTGTAGAAGAACACTTCTGCAACAAGTAAGATGATTGCAGCACAGATAAGTGAAGCAATTGCAGCAAATGCTGATTTACCCTTTTTAGTAATTGCAAATAAGATAATGAAATAAAGAGTAAGTAATACAGCAAATCCGCCAGCACCGACGATTGCTAATGTAAAGACGCTACCTTTTGGAGCTGCGCCAAATAATGATAATAAGCCATTGATGATTTCTGTAATGCCTTCTTTAACGTACATAACATCAGCTGTTGATTTGAATAAGAAAATGCTAGACAAAACAAAAGCAGCCATTGCCATAACTGTGAATACAATTCCAAAAACGAATAATGGTTTTGTTGGATTTGATTTCTTCATTTATAATTTCCCCCTATTAAATACATTTTTTATTATATATGCGTACATAATTATTTTTAAAGATAAATAGTGCATTTTGTAGCGATTTTAATTTTTATAACTCACTACAAACTCATATATATTGGACAAAATTCCAAATTATTCAAATTACTACGTTTCCATATATATGTTTCTATTAAATGCTCAAATGAAATATTAAGTAACTTTTTTTCTTTCTTTTTTGCTTGTTTTATTTTTTTGTTTTAAGCATAATATTTGTGTCAATCAGATTGAAAGATTGACTTCGTATAATTCCCTAATTGGTGGGTCGTCTCTACGCTAGACCGTATAATCTAGCACTACGAATCTTCAAAATTTTGTTGTTCGGAATGAAAACAATCTTTTGATATTTGTGTAGAGGCTTCCAATTCGGAAGCTTTTTTAATTTTTAGGAGGTAGTAAAAAAATGAAAAAAGTATTACGCACTCTCTCTTTAGTTACTGTCGCTGGAGCTATGTTAACAGCATGCGGCACTAATGCAAATGGCACAAAACAAGACATCCCAGAAGCACCAGTAACTCAAGAAAAAAATTATTCTGATCTTAAAGTCGGTTTAATTACTTTACACGATGAACAATCAACTTATGACAAGAACTTCATCGATGCTTTAAAAGATTCTGCAAAGAAATATGGCTTTGAAACGGTTATTAAAACAGGCATCCCTGAAGGTAATGAATGTTATACAGCTGCTACAGAATTAGCTCAAGCAGGATGCGATGTTGTCTTTGCTGACTCTTTCGGTCATGAACCATATGTTCTTAAAGCAGCAAAAGAAAACCCAACAGTTCAATTCTGCCACGCTACAGGTACACAAGCTCATACAGCTGGTGTTGCAAACTTCCATAACGCTTTCGCTTCTATTTACGAAGGCCGTTATTTAGCTGGTGTTGTTGCTGGTAAGAGACTTCAATCTATGATGGCTGCTGATAGCAAAGTTCAACCAATCGTTGGTTACGTTGGTGCTTGGCAATACGCAGAAGTTAAATCAGGTTATACATCTTGGTTCTTAGGTGTTCAATCAGTTGTCCCAACAGCTACAATGAAAGTTCAATTCACATCTTCTTGGTATGATGAAGCTGCAGAAAAATCTGCTGCTGAACACTTAATCGCAGAAGGCTGTGTCCTCATTTCTCAACACGCTGACTCATGGGGTGCTCCTACAGCTTGTGAAGCTGCTGGTGTTCCAAACGTTTCTTACAATGGTTCAACTGCTTCTAAATGCCCAGAAACATTCTTAGTTTCTTCAAGAATTAACTGGTCTCCATACTATGAATTCGTTGCTGACAAAGTTCACGCTGGCGAAACATTTGGTCCTGACTATGTTGGTACAATCGCAACTGGTTCTGTTGAATTAACAGAATATGGTGAAAACGTTGCTCCTAAGACACAAGCTGCTGTCTTAAAGGCTGCTTCTGCTTTAGCTTCTGGTGAATTACATGTTTTTGATACATCTAAATTCACAGTTGAAGGCGAACATTTGACATCTTACTTAGCTGACGTTGATGATGCGGGTGATTATGTTGGTGAAACAGAAGTTATCTCAGGTGGTTACTTCCATGAATCTGAATACAGAAGTGCTCCTTATTTCGATCTCGAAATCGATGGCATTGAATTATTGAATCGTGGCTTTGGTGCTTAATTAAATTCATTTAGGGGGCTGGATCTCCAGCCCTCTTTCATTTTTAAGATTATTATTTTATGGAACAATACGCATTAGAATTAAAACATGTATCAAAAAGATTTGGTAATAAGATTGCAAATCACAATGTATCTTTAAATTTAAAGAAAGGTGAAATCTTATCCATTCTTGGTGAAAATGGTAGTGGTAAAACATCTATCATGAACGCTGTCGCAGGTATTTATTATCCTGACGAAGGCGAAATTTTTGTTAATGGCGAAAAAGTTGATATTAAATCACCTAGCGATGCTTATAGATATAAGATTGGTATGATTCATCAACATTTTAAGCTCGTTGATTTATTCTCAGCTGCTGATAACATCATCCTTGGTACTAGAGAAGCAAAATTCTCATATAAAAAGACATATAGTAATTTTAAAAATGAAAGAAAAGAAAAGATTGCTAATGCTCCAAAATCATTTAAAGGATTCTGGATTAAAGTATGGGCAAATCTTCAATTAGGCTTAAGAACTATTGCAATGCCTTTCATTCATTACGGACATTTTGATGGTTTAGGAAAAGACAGAATTAAGAAATTACAAGCTATTGTTGATAAGTATGGTTTCGTACTTGATTTAAGTAAAAAAGTCACACATATGTCTGTTAGTGAAAAACAAACAGTCGAAATTCTTAAAGTTTTATATCGTGGTGCTGAAATTCTCATTCTTGATGAACCGACTGCTGTTTTAACTCCACAAGAAATTAAGAAGTTGTTTTCTATTTTGACGGCAATGAGAGACGATGGTAAATCAATTATCATCATTACTCATAAGCTCAATGAAGTTATGGAAATATCTGATAGAGTTACAATCTTAAGAAAAGGTGAATTCATTGAAACTTTAAATACTAAAGAAACAAATGAAAAAGAATTAACTAACCACATGGTTGGTAAGCAAATCTCTTTAGAGATTGATAGAAGTGAACCACATGATTTAGTTAGACGTTTAAGTGTTGAAAAATTAAATATCGTAAATAAAGATGGCGATCCAGTTGTTACTGATTTCTCGTTCGAATGTTTTGGCGGAGAAATCCTTGGTATTGCTGGCATCTCTGGTTCTGGCCAAAGAGAATTATTAGAATCCATTGGTGGTCTTAGAAAGAAAAGAATTAGAGGTGGCGATATCTTCTATTTTGATAAAGATAAAGACACAGTTACTGATTTAAGAACACTAACATCAAACGAAATTCGTGAATTAGGTGTTCGTTTATCATTTGTTCCTGAAGATAGATTAGGCATGGGCCTTGTTGCTAATATGGACCTTGTTGATAACACAATGTTGAGAAATTATCGTAAGAACAAAGGTGTCTTCTTAGATAGAAAAACAAATAAACAATTAGTTGAAAAGATTATTAAAGATTTAGGAGTTGATACACCTTCTCCATATACAGAAGTTAAAAAGTTATCTGGCGGTAACGTACAAAAGATTCTTGTTGGTAGAGAACTTGCTTCTTCACCAAAAGTATTGATGGCGGCTTACCCAGTTAGAGGTCTTGATATTAACTCATCCTATTTAATTTATAATTTATTAAATAAACAAAAAGAGATGGGTACAGCAGTCATCTTTGTCGGTGAAGACTTAGATGTACTTCTTGCTTTATGCGATCGTATTTTAGTTATGGCACATGGCCATGTTGCTGGAGTTGTTGATGCTAGAACAACAACTAAAGAAGAAGTCGGCTTATTAATGTTAAAAGATTTTGGAGAATAATTTATGGCACTTAAAATTCACGTTGTTAGAAAATTAGATACTCCAAGATGGAAGACTATTTTAATTAAAGTTTCTTCCGTAATTCTAGCCTTTTTAGTATCTGCTTTATTCGCAAGCATTATTCAACCAGGCGCATTTGCTGATTTCTTTAAGCAAATGATCAATGGTACCTTTGTTAACCCAGTTACTCATAAATTGGAAGAAGGTTTAATTTTATCTTTATTTGAAGTAGTGGCTATTTTAGCTTTAATTGCTATCGCTTTAACTCCTTGTTTCAAAATGAGATTCTGGAACATTGGTGCAGAAGGCCAAATGATGGCAGGCGTTATTGCTACTGCATTAATTATGAAATACTTAGGTCCTGTTATGCCTAGACCTGCATTAATTGTTACTTATATAGTAGCTTCTATTGTTGCCGGCGGTTTATTTGGATTCTTACCTGCAGTATTTAAAGCTTATTTCAAAACTAACGAAACATTATTTACTCTTATGCTCAACTATGTAGCAACATTCCTTGCTGCATATATCATTTATACTTGGGATCCAAAGAAAGGAACAGTCCCTCCTTTTAATGAAAAATATTACATTCCAGATTTATTCAATAAACCATATTTAGTAATTATTATCTTTGCTGCTTTATTAGCTATTGCAATGTTTATCTATTTAAGATTCTCTAAACATGGTTATGAATTATCTGTTGTTGGTGAATCACAAAGAACCGCTAAATACATCGGTATTAATAGAAAAGCTGTTATTATTAGAACCGTTGTTGTTTCTTCTGCTTTATGTGGATTAATAGGTTGTTTGATGTTAGCTGCTACTAATTCTTCATTCACAAGTTCTATTACTGGTGGTGATGGATTTACAGGTGTTCTTATTAGTTGGCTTGGCCACTTCAATCCATTTGAAATTTTGATTTATGCATTCTTATTTGGCTTTGTAAATAAAGGTAGTAAAGCTGCCGCTGCTGTATATGGCGTTGGTGGATCATTTACAAAAATTGTTAGTGGTATTTTCTTCTTCTTTATTATTGCTACTGAATTCTTTAGCAATTATAAAATCGTTATTAATAAAGAAGAAAAACATGACGATAAGGTTACTAATGAACCGGTCTCAGCTAAAGTAGAAACAAAAGAAATGGAGGTAAGTAAATAATATGTCAAGTCTTGCGTTATTATTAAAAACTTCAATAAAACTCGCTACAGTATTCTTATTTGGTTCTATTGGCGAAACAATTACAGAAAAATCAGGTCACTTAAATATGGGTATTCCTGGCATTATGTCAATCGGTGCTATTGGTGGTGTCCTTGGAGAATCTATTTATATTGGTATTGTTGGTAAAAATGGTATCGATCCATTCTTATGTATATTAATTCCAATTATCTTTACATTAATCTTTGGCGCTATTGCTGGATTATTCTTCTCCTTCATGTGCGTCACATTAAAATCAAACCAAAACGTTGTTGGTCTTACATTAACAACGTTCGGTGGTGGTTTATGTGGCTTATTCTTAAGTAATGACAAATTAATTAGTAAAGATTTCTTCTATATTCCAGGTAAATATTTCAACTCAATGATATTCCCAAATGCTCCTCAACAACCTAACTGGTTTGTTAATGCATTCTTCTCTCAAGGCTTCTTAACATATTTAGCTATTTTATTAGCTATTGCAGTTGCCATCTTCTTTAAAAAGAGTAGAACAGGTTTATCACTTAGAGCAGTTGGTGAAAATCCTGCAACTGCTGACGCTGTTGGTATTAATGTTTCTCGATACAAATACATGTCAACAATCATCGGTTCTGCTATAGCTGCATTAGGTGGATTATTCATTGTTATGGATAATAACCGTGGTACATTCGAACCTGATGTTATCGAAGGCTATGGTTGGCTTGCTGTTGCTCTTGTTATCTTCACAATGTGGAAGACTGACTTAGCTATTGCTGGCTCATTCATATTCGCTGTTCTTTACTGCATCCCTAACTGCTTTGCTCTTCCTGGCGATGCAATGAAGTTGTTAAAGATTGCTCCATATGCAATGACAATTATCGTTCTTATCATAACCTCGGTACTAAAAGTAAAAGACTCGCAGCCGCCGTCATCATTAGGTATTACCTATTTTAGAGAAGATAGATAATAAATTAAGACAAAATAAAAGGGGATGTTGAAAAACCAATAGGTTGAGTAAACACCCTTTTCTTGTGCAAAAAAGATGCGAAATCGCAAGAAATCGCATCTTTTTGCTACAATACTCTTGTCCAAGGAGGTATTGTATGCCTTATTTTACACTTGAA
>JAZRYE010000040.1:0-10697 GCA_045600585.1 Bacilli bacterium
AAGAATGACAAGGTTAGAATATTTTTAGAAAAAGCGGTTAAAAATAGAACTATTTTGAGATATAGAGATGCAATAAAGAAAAAGTAAGACATAGTCTTACTGTTCAACATCTTTATCACTCACCTGCAAATATGGATATTAATATATAAAAAACGAATCAAAAATTAACACCATTATAAAAGAGGTAGCCTAAGCCACCTCTAATATATTTAGAAATTAATTATTCTGCGAATGAAATGTTTGTGATAACAAATGATGCGCGTACTCTTGCGTTTGATGAGTCAAAGCATTCGTAAATGACATTTGTGCCACTTGGATAAACTTCAAATACAGTAGTCAAATCAACTGTAAGAGTGCCAGAAGCACTATCAATTGATGCCAAAACATTTGAACCATTTCCAACATAAACTTTGATGCCAGCAATATCATTAGCGCCTTCTGCTTTTGTAGCTGCAACTGTAAGAGTTACTTTTGTATATTGAGCATCTTTCATTGTTGTAACAAAATCAGGATTCCACATGAAGTTGTTATTATCGCTTAAGTTAATAGTTGTATTATCTTCGCCCCAAGTATTTGTACCCCAACCATTGTGACGTAAGAATGCCCAGCATTCACTTGATGACTTAGTAATATTTGATAAAGATTTTCTTGATTCTTGTTTAGCTACTTCTGGGTCAATAGTTTTAGATAAAACAATATTTCTAACAATTGTTGTTTTGCCTTCACAAGCATCGTTCCAGTCAGCTGCTTCAGCAGTACAAGCTCTAATTTGAAGTTTGCTTGATGCAATTCTACTTAAGATATATGTAAAAGTTCCGCCATTTAAATGGTAGTTATATGAGCCACCATAGTTATCAGCAACGTAGTGTCCTTCAGCATCTAACAAAGCAACATCAAGAGTAATTGTTTTATAGCCTTCAGCGATTAATGTTGCAACGAATTCTGTTGAAAGATAAATACTCCAAGAACCAGTTGCAATGAATTCACCAGCGAATGGATTATAAGAAACTTTTGTATCTGTACTTGTCCAAGCTTCAGAAGTATATGCTCTTTGATCAATTGTTAATTGTGTTGAAGGAGTCATAAATCCAAAGTTTGAAATCTTAACAGGAGATGTCATATTAACATCAGCACCACTATAGCCTTTGCTATCTCTTGAAATCATAGTGATTGATTTAGCTTGTGCTAAATAATCTCCATCGATAGTAACATTGATTTTGCCTACGTTATTAATAGCCCAAGATAATGGATATTGGTTAGTTAAAGTAGCGCCTGGTATATATGTGAAGATTGTAACTAATGTTTTAGTTTGAACTGTTTGAGGATCAAATGTAAATGACATAGAAGTTGCACCTGCAGCTCTTAAATCATTTAATAAAGCTTCACTGATAACAAAGTTATTTTGTGTTGTGAAAGTTGCAGAAGCTGTAGCAGCATCAACATTAACATTTGATGTATTTGTGAAGTATGTTGAGAAAGATGTAGTATCCTTAAATGCTTTATCTAATGTAACTTTGTAGAATTCTAATTTTGTAAATTCAAATGTTGCAGGTTGGTCATTAGCACCGCCTTCAGCAGTTCTACAAGAGAATCTTAAAGACCAATCTTCATGAGCTGTGAAGTCAAGACGATTTAAATCAAGAACAATTGAGACTTTATTAGCTGTTGCACTTGGTTGTGCCCAATAAGAATTCCAAGCAGCACTACCATCAGAAACATATGGAACTGAAGCACAAGCTTCGCCAGATGTTGGAGTGACAGTCATATCAAGATTGATAGATGTGAAGCCAGCTGCTTTTGCACGGCTTAATAAGTTAGCATCAAATCTTAATGTTCTTGTTTCAACTGACATTGTTTTTGCTTTTGAATTGAGAGTTGCTTTAGCAACACCTGTAGAAGTTGCACCTAATGTGAAATAGTTTTCAAAAGCAGGAGCTCTATATAAGAAGTCAGAAGTGAATAATTCTTCTTCTGTATAGATGTGGAAATTAGTTACGAGAAGTTCACCATTGAAAGCGAAGATCTTAACTAATGCTGCAGCAAATTTTTCATCAGCAACATCAACAACACATGTGTGCCATTGAGTATCATTAATTAAAAGATGTGTTTCAGGTTTAGTAACATTTGCATATGAATCATTCTTATATTCAACATAAGATTTCATACCATATGCTTTATCTGTGTTACCAAGAAGAGTATTAACTTCAGTATTTGAATCTCTATAACGATAATCAAATGCAATAGCGGCAATTGCTTTCTTTTCGTAAGAACCAGTTGCTTGGTTAACTGTACCACCAGCAATTCTGAATTCAGCAAAGCCATAGTTATTTGAACCATCAGCTACTGTGACATTGCCCATATTAGCAGCGAAGTACATAGCAGTTGCATCATTGCCATACATGTCTTTTACTTTGACATATCTAGCTGCATCTGTCTTTGTCATATTCTTGATAGACTTTTTGTCTTCAGATGCACCAGCTGCGATTGATTTTTCTAAAACGACAACGTTAGAAATCATATCGTCTGCAGCAGGAGTTGCGTTTTCTTCAATGATTGCACCACTTAAATCACAAATGAATTTAACATTAGCAACATACATTTCTCCATTGAAGTGATAGAGCATTAATTGGAAGTACTCAATATTCAAGCTATTTAATGCAATAGATTGTGTATGCCATTGGTTATCTCTAACATATTCAGCATAAACAGGATCATAAGTAGTTGTGTGGACTTTAGTATTGTATTTCCATGTTGCTGATGTTTGTCCATTATGGTCTACATCGTTAAATGTGATAGTTTCTGTTTTAACTTCATAGTTGATGTCCCATAATTTGTATTCAAATTCAATTCCTACAACTTTTTGATAAGTTGGTAAGTTGAATCTGAAATCAGATGCACCATAGTTAATAGAATCCATGGTAGGGAAGAGGCTTTCGTTAGCTGAGAACTTAGCAGCTACTCTACCATCAATCTCGTAATATTCACGAGTTGTTTGTTCAAGAGCTTTTAATTTTGCTGCGTTTAATAAAAGCATTCCTTCATCTTTAACAGCATTTTCGTTAATAGCAACTGCACTTGTTTTCTTAGCAATCATTAAGCTTGCATCAGTAACAGAATGAGTTTTTGCTGCGTCTGTCCATCTTTCGCCACAGTCACAACATGCCCAGTGTTCATTTTTGCCTAATGCGGTTTCTGTTGGGGCAACGCCATCATAGTGCACTACATTCGTATGTGTACATTCTTCAGCATTATTCTTTAAAGAGATATTCCTTGTAGAAATACCAGCAGCTAAACCAATACCCATGACAGCAGAAAGACCAATTACGGCAAACTTTTTGTTTTTAGTCATAATTTTCTCCTTTCCTAAAAACATTATTATTCGTAAATAGAAAAATTAATTCCAAATAATCATTATCTCTATTTATTACGTCGCTTGTATTATAACAATGGTTATAGTATTTAATCATTAATCAATATTGCATTATTATTAATCAATATTTCCTATGAATAACAAAAGAAAAAGCCTTATTTAACAAATCAATAAGGCTGTAACATTTAAATTAATCTAATTTACCAACATGTATATCTGTTGATGAAGGGATGTTAATTTTGTTTTCTCTAAATTTTAATAAGATAGGTTCACTTAATTCGTTATAAACATCCCAATATAATTTATAATCAACCCAGCATTTAATTGTGACATTCACACTATAAGGTCCTAATTCAGAAACGTGAATAATGGTCTTATGATTTTCATCATTGATAATTCTTTTATCAGAGTTAACAATTTCCGCTAATACTTGTTTTGCTAATGCAACATCATCGTTATAACCAATGCCAACAGTAAGAACAATTCTTCTTTCAGGATATCTTGTGTAATTAGTAACATTAGCCTTAGCTAAATTGCCATTTGGAATGATAACTAATTGTCCATCAAAAGTTTTTAATCTAGTTGATACTAGGCCAACCCTTTGGACATGACCTTCAACTGATCCATATTCATTAGCAACTAAAATATAATCGCCAGTAATAAAGTTCTTTTCATTTAAGATTAATAATCCATATGCAAATGATGCAATAACATCTTGTAAAGCAAGACCTAACGCGACAGCAATTGCAGACATAATTCCTGCAAATGAAGTAATATTAACGCCAAGAATAGCAACAACAATAAATCCAACAATTATCCATAAAACAATCTTTAAAACTTCTAAACCGAATGATTGAGCGGATTTATCAATTTGTGGACCTTTCTTTTTATTAATTCCCATTGCTCTTTTTAAGCAGAAGAACAATAATTTGAAAACAAAGTGAGCAACAATGATAATTGCTAAGGCAATGAATATCTTTTCAAGATTTGACATCTCGCCTTCTTCTTTGCCCATAAAGAAATTACCTAATGATTCACCTAATTTCACGAACCAATCGCCTATTGATTGCCAAAAACCCATAAGTAGTGCCTCCTTTATGCATACAAAAATATAGCAAAATATTTTATAAAATAAAAGAGTTCAGTTTCCCAAACTCTTATTTATAATAATGTATTTTAATTATTGATGTTTTCTTTTCTTAATAATTAATGCAGCACCCAAGATAGAAATGCATGAAACAGCAATAAGAACAACAATTAATAATTGACTATTTCTTGAGAATGGAGCTAATACAAATGAGCTTTCAGAAGCAGCAAGGGTAATTGCTTCAATTTTATCTGCTACTGTATAAGTTGCAGTTTTACCCTTTGCATGAGCTGTATCACCAGATTCATAGTCATAAATCTCCATTGCGTCTACTAATGTCTTAACATCAGAACTTAAGTTATTGTATTCAGTTACTAATGCTAAGTCATCAGAACAGCCATTTGCAGCTTCAACTTTTGCAGCGAAATCATTTGCTTGGCCAGCTGCTGTAGTATTATTTGTTACATTAGAGAATCCAATATAGAACAATTTCATACCACTTGATGAAGCAAGAGAAGTATTAGTTAAAGTAATTTCAACTCTTCCCATTAATGGAGTTTCACTAGTGAAAGACATCAATTTAGTATTTTGTCCAGAAACAGAGTTGTCAGAACATGTTAATGCTGTTCCACCAACTTTAACTTGAACGCTAAATCCTGAAGATGCACCAGCACCACCAACTTTGACAGAAACTTTATTTGTAGAATTACCTTTAGTACATGTGAAGATATCTGATCTTAATAAGACTGATTCAACTGTAAATCCACTACCTTTACCAAATTGAACACCATATGGAGAATATGAAGAGTTATTTGTAATAGCTGCTTTGCCAGTGCTTGTTGGGGTAACGATTGCTGTCCAATTAAGTCCTGCATTAGCTAAATCACAAGTTTTTGTATAAGCTTCGCCAGCTGTTGTTCCTTCGTATTTTGCAAACATATTTGCGTCTTTAACACCCATATCAACAACAAAGTCAGGGCCAGCATTTACTGTTACTTCACAAGTAGCAATCTTGCTACCATCTGCAGTTGTAACTGTAATTGTTGAGTTACCAGCAGAAACAGCAGTAACTAAGCCATTATCAACTGTAGCAACTGCCTCATTTGATGAAGACCAAGTAACATTTTTATTAGTAGCGTTTGCTGGAGCAATTGTTGCAGTTAATTTTACTGTTCCACCAATATCTAAATTAGCAGTTGTTTTGTCTAATGAAACACCAGTAACATCGACTGTTTCTGTGCTAGTTGAGCCATATAATTCAACAGTAGAAACTAAGTATGCAGAAGAAGTTACATCAAATGAGAATGTTGTAGTAGCATCAAATTCGAATGTAAATGTTGTTTGAGTTAAAGCGGTAGTTGGCTTTTGTGCAGTAGCGCCACAAACAGAAACAGAAGTCGAAGTCTTCCAACCATAGCCAGTAACAACAGCTTTTGTAATTGTTGTTGATCC
The DNA here is from genome assembly GCA_045600585.1 of Bacilli bacterium. Taxonomy (GTDB): domain Bacteria; phylum Bacillota_I; class Bacilli_A; order RFN20; family CAG-826; genus JAZRYE01. Next base: position 5,910 of record JAZRYE010000040.1, read on the forward strand.
TAAAGAGAAACTAAATCCAGCAGCTGCAGAAGAAGTACCAACTTTTAAAACGTTATCAGGAGCACCTGCACCGCCACTTCCTTTTGCCCAGAAGATACTACCAGTATTAATTGTTACATCTCCAGATACTATATCTGAACCAGCAGCTTCATTAATAAAAGCTTTTAGTCCAGCAGCCTTCATAGCCGTAGAAGAAGCGACACCATATTTTGTGGTACTACCATTTGTTGAAGCGGCAGCACAATCTAATGTAATAATAGGCGTTTCAGCTTTAGCGGCATCAATATGATTATTTGCTAATCCAATACCTGCACCAATGGCTAGGGATAAGGAAGCAATGATAATTGGTAATTTTTTCATTTTATTGAATCCTTTCTTAATATCGTAATTTGTTTTAATTACATCATTACAATTACATTATACAAAATTAATATAAGTAAGAAATTATCTAATTTAAATTAGATATGTACAAGTGTACAACAAACAAAAAAGAGAGAACAACGTTCTCTCTAATTTGTAATAATTATTTTTCAATTGGCTTGATTTCAGCGTCAACGACAGGCTGTTCTTGTCTAACGCCAGATAATCTAGCAGCACGTCTTGCAGCTTTTTCACTTTCTCTATCAGCTGTTTTAGAACAAGCGATAAGGACGATAGCTGCTGCAACTGCTCCAATAGAGAGGATGATTAATCCCCAGCCAAAGAAGCCAAGGCCAAATGTTTTTGCAAAGTCTTTATCTGCTAATGCAATGACATTGTCAGCGTTACTTACAGGTGAATACATGCCAACCATACCGATGACAATATATGTTAATCCCCATAAAGCAACTAAGCCAGTTAAGATGTACCACACTAATTCAAATGTGGAGATAGGTAATTTTTTAGATTTTTTCATATAACAGCCCTACTTTCTAATAATTAAGCGTTGTTACCTGCTTGATTTTGAGAGAGTTTGATCATCTCTTCTAATAAAGGTTGATAAGCATTTTTCCATTCTGGTTCTGTCTTAGCAACTGCTTCATTGACACGTTTTGCAATATCTTCGAAGAATGCTTGGAATGGTTTATTATCGCGTCTTTCTCTTCTACCTTCTGTCATTTCAATGAGTTCATTGATATCATCGAGTAAATCTAATGTGTAGTTATCGATACAGTGGCAATGTGCTCTAGAGAAACGAATTAAGCTTGTTAATTTAACAATTTCATTTTGAACGATGAAGTTAGATTGAGGTGTAACTTGGCCTTTTGATTCAGCCATGACTTTTTGGAATTCAGCAAATGATTTTTGGAATTCTCTTGTGACGAGCATAGCAACGATATAACGATACATATGTTCATCTAAAGCTACTAACTTAACAACTGCTTCATCAGCTTCGTTTTGTTTTCTAGCTAAGTTGAGATATTGATAGATGATATCTCTTAATGTTTCACTTAAGTTGATAACATAGTCAAAAATTTTGATGTGTTGTGTGTGATCAACTCTAACTGATTCACCAGCAACTTTTAAAATTGTAGAATCATCAGCGTATACTTCATTGATGAATTCTTCTAATTTTTCTTTTAATTTTTGTCCTTGTTCACCATTGTTTTCAATGAAATTACCAAGTGCGCTACCTTTTTCTAAACCTTTTGTTAAAACGCTTTTACGTTGTTCGTAAATGTTTAAAGTGTGGTCTCTTTCAATTGAGTACTCCATTGTGTCTCTTAAATTTAAGAGGTAATGATAGAGATTGAAGATGTATTGATTAATTTGATTCATGCGGTTTTTCTCCTTTCAATACAAGTTTGTCGAGTTTATGTACTCGAGATATGATGTGTTTTGCGTATTTCTTCACGCTCGGATAGGAATGCGCCATACAGTAGCTGTGTTCGTGGAATTTATTGAACATTGTAATATCATTTCCAGAATCTCCCACAACATAAACATTGTCTTTAGAAATATTGCTAACATTACAATAATACTCTAATCCGTCGCCTTTGTTACAATTTTTTGGTGTTAATTCAACAACTTGATTGCTCCAAGAGAATTCTGCATCAGGGTATTTTGCTCTCAATTCCTTGTTTATTGCCTTTGCTTTATCATAATTTTTCTTGCGTAATCCGAAGAAAATCATCATCTTTTGGACATCGCCTTCAGCAAGTTCTTTATCAAATACATCGTTATCTAAGACATAGTCTTCTCTGTATTTAAATTGTAATTTGTGATAAATCAAATAGCAGAACAACAAAAATTTGCTTCGTTTTAGATTGTTTCTAATGATGAGATTATATGTCTTGGTTGTTAACAAATAACCAATTGGATGACATTCAGCATTAATTTTTTCAACCAAATCTTGAATTGTGTCACGTGGAATAGAAATATCACGAACTAATTCACCATTGATTGATACATTAGCACTATTGCATGTGAGATAGTCAAATGGTCTTTGAATCTCATTTTTTAATCTTTCGATAAATGTAGTTGATCTTGAAGTAATAAGAACAACTTTATTACCTAAATCAATCCATTTTTGAAGAAACTTGCAGTTGCGTTTTGAAATGCAACGATTGGTCTTCTTTGGATAGAAAAGGGTACCATCTAAATCTACAGCGAGTAATTTTTGCATGTGTATATAATACACGCATAAAGAAAGATTTGTCATTAAAAATAAATTTTTTAAGTGCTATATTAGTTATATGGATGACAAAACAAAAGATTTATTAACTCAATTAGCCAAAGGCGCAATACAAGTTGGAAGAGAAATCTCGCCTTATATAATCGTTGGTGAAATATATAAAAGAATGTTCACTCGTAAAGCAAGTGACCCTTTAATTTGCTATCATGTTTCTGACTTCCCTGAATTACAGGCAGACAGCTATAGATTTGTCAGCAATAAAGGCCAGTTCCTTCAAGGCTATATGTATTACTATAATGGCAACGAAAATAAGACAATTGTTGTCTTTGCTCATGGCTATGGAGGAGGCGGACATAAAACATATTTAAACGTCATTGAATATCTCGCTAGAAATGGTTTTTTAGTGTTCGCTTATGACGTAACAGGTAACGATGAATCTGAGGGAGAATCAATAGGAGGATTCCCACAAGGAATTATCGATGTAACTTATGCTATTAACTTTGTTAAATCTTTAAATAAATATAGAGGTTTACCTATTTGTTTATGTGGCCATTCTTGGGGTGCATATTCCGTCTCAAATGCCCCAAATTGGAATCCAGATATCAAAGCGGTTGTCGCCTTAAGCGGATTCAATGAACCAGCAAGCATTATGAAAGCTCATGCTTCTGATTTTGGAGCAGAATCGCAAGAAAATGTTATGCGTGCTTTGGATACATATGATGCATATAAATGGGGTCAATGGGGAGAATCAACTTCTGTCCAAGCCTTAGGAAGAACAAATGCAAAAGTATTAATTGTTCATTCTGAAGATGATAGAACTGTGCCTATAACTTGCGGATACAATGTCTACTATAAAGAATATAAAAATAATCCAAGATTCACATTCATTAAATATCGTAACAAAGGGCATGGAACCATCTATATGTCTACAGAAGGCAAAAAATATTACGATAGATTAATTACAAATTACAAAAAGTTCTGCAAAAAGAAAAATGTCACTCAAGAAGAAAAAGAAAAATTCATTAATGAGAACTTAGATAGAAATAAATGGTTAAATCTACTAGATGAATCATTAATGAAAGAAATAGTTGGTTTCTTAAGAAATGAAATTATTTAACTTCGTTCAAGTCAGAGTTTATCTTTTTATTTGTTCAATCAGAGCTGGCAAATCATTATTTAGAATTCTCCAAATTTCAATATCAACCACTTTTGAATAGCCATGGACTAGATGATTTCTAATATCATTAATGCCTCTGACATCTTTCTTTTCTAGTTTATTTTTAAACTCGTCAGTATACTTATCAATATTTTCACCAATTTGAAGAAGATTAAGTTTGATAGCTTTATTGACTAATTTGTTTCAACAAAATCTTCATAATTTTTGATTGATTCCATCTCCTCTTGAAGTTCCAATAGCGTTTTAGGACAAAATACGTAACTTGGGCATCTCTACTTGCCATAAATGCATATCTCATCTTTCTTGATTTCGTTATAAAAAACGGGGTCAAATCTATCACTTTCGCCTATAATCAGATCAACATCAATACCTAGTTTTTCAACTAAATCTAGACGTAAATTGCCTAAATCAAATAAAGAGAATTTACCATCTTTTTTTGTAATGATGCGAATATCAACATCGCTTGAAGATGTTTCTTCGCCTCGTGCATAACTGCCAAACAAATATGCTTTTTCAATTTCGTTAGAATATTTGTTTTCCACAATTGCTTCTTCGAGTAGTTTTTTTATTTTTGGAATAGATATTGTTGTTTTTGCTTTAGAAAATTTTCCAGCTTTGGCACGAATATTGATTGGAACATCTCCTCTTTGAGCAGTATCAAGAAGGTAAGCATTTATTAGTGAAGATAAATTAATACCACTTTTTGAACAAATAAACTGAATTTCTTTCTTTAAATCTTTATCCACTCTAACAATTATGTTTGATTCTTTTTTCATATATTAACTCCAAAGTTATAATAATTGATGATTCGATATTTGTAATTACATTTGTATATACATGACTATTTGAGTAAATTAAAAGGGGCTGTTCGAAAACCTATAGGTAAGTAGGAGCCCTTTTCTTATGCAAAAATTAAGAACAATTATAATAAATAGATGATTTTTGTTTTGGGAAATTATTAATTAAGAAAAACATTAACGGTTCCTCCGAGGTTACA
>JAZRYE010000041.1:0-21548 GCA_045600585.1 Bacilli bacterium
AATTGAATAATCAATTTATGTTGGATTTTCAAAATTCTTTCATCTTTCATACTATTTACCATTTAGTTCATCTTCTAATTCTTCAATTGTTGGAAGAGATGATTTAAAAGTCTCTGGAATCAACTTCGATAGTTCGTAACTAGAAACTCCAATTGGTTGAGACGAAGATTCTAATGCATAGCTTGCTTTTATTTGGTCTTTTTCCTTGCATATTAGCAACCCAATAGTCTTTTCATCTCTATCAGTTTTCAATAGATGATCAACTGCAACCACGTATGTACCTAGTTGGCCAACATCACCGGGCTGAAATTCTCTTACTTTGATTTCTATTACAACGTGTGCATGAATGCTCGTATTGTAAAAAAGCATATCAATAAATTCTTCACTTTTGCCAACATTTATTCTGTATTCTTTCCCCATATAAGCGAAGCCAGTTCCCAACTCTAATAAATACTGTTCGATATTTTTTATTAAAGCAATTTTCAATTCTTTTTCATCATAGTCATCCCTTACTTCTATGAAATCGAAATTATATGGGTCCTTTGTAATTTCTTTTGCAAGGTCACTGGATATAGCAGGTAGCGTGTAATCAAAGTTAGTAATTGCTTTGCCTTGTCTTTCGTATAAATTTGAGCTGATTTGGTTCATTAATACAGCTCTTGACCAATTATTTTTAATACATGCATTAACATAGAATAATGCTTTATTCTTGTCCTTGCTGCATTTATCTATGATCAATTTTATATGATTCCACGGGACCATAAAAATTTGTGCACCAACTTGGGGCATAAATTGCGCACCAACTTGGGGCACACTTTCTTCAGCAGGGAAGACACTATAAAATTGTTTCATATATATTAGGTTTCTTGGCGAAAATCCCTTGGCATTTGAAAACGATTTTTTTAAATCTCTAGATAAAGTTTCGAAAAAAGATGTTCCCCATTTTGCTTCAGCATGCATATCGACAATGTCTTTTCCAAGCATCCAGTTGAATTGTATTAACTCTGCATTTACTTTAACTGCCGCTTTGATTTGTGATTGTCTATATCTTTCTTTTATATCACGTATCAAATTAGCATATTCCTTATCGTTTATGCTTACTAATTTATTCATAAAACAACCTCTTTTCTTAATCTATTATAACATTTATGCTCTTAATTTTCAATGGTTTAGCCAATTTACCCTCGTTATCACTACTGCACTAAAGGGCAGTTAATTTAAAGAATTAATTTAAAATATTTTCACTATTTAAGAAATAAATCAATTTTCTTTAATGCCGATGAATTATCTATAACTCTATCTTCCATTTTCAACTTATAAATATGTCTTTCTATTTTCAATATTTTATTATAATCGCCATTAACTAGTTGCGACAACGTTGGAATAAATAATGGTGTTTCTTTTTCGCTTCCAAAAATAGCTATAATTTTAGTTTTACTTACAAAAGCATCCCATTTATCACCATTTTCATTAAAGTAATCCTGCATTCTTTCGGCAAATAAAAAATATAGTGATGATGGATTTGAACAATACATTGGAACTAGCAAGACAATACTTTTAAACTTAAGAGAAGCGTCAATTAATTGGTATATATCATCGTTCCTATACTTACATTTTTTTCTAAAGCATTCATAATTACATTTACTACAAGGATGATAAGATAAATCTTTAAATGCAACATATCTATCGTTCTCATTCATTTTATGATGGGCAATATCATAGCAATTGCCATTATCTCTAGCGCTAAAAGAAATGAATATCTTGCTATCATTATTTAGGCAATCTAAAACTAATTCATCATTATCTTCGATGAATTCACTCATGCTTATTTCATATTTTTTTAAAAGCAACAATAGCTTTTCATAACTAATATCATTTATGCCCTTTTCTATTTTATTAATTGTTGAACGTGAAGAATAACCTAATTCTTCAGCAAGTTCATCCATAGTTAAGTTATTCTGCATTCTTATCTCTTTGATTTTTTCACCTATTGTTTTTTTCATATTATTCACCAATTAAGAAGTTCATGATCAATTTAATTACAACTTCCATTTCCTCAGGCTTTGATTCTGCGGTTAATACTGTAATTGCGACTAATGTATCATTTGAAATAATCATTTTTTCAGATTTTACCAATGCATTATTTCTATTTAAAAATTCCAAGAATAATGTTGCGGCAATTCTTTTACAGCCATCAACAAATGGATGATCCTTTACTAAGAAATATAATAAATGTGCTGCTTTTTCTTCTAAAGAAGGATATACTTCTTGACCAAACACATCTTGATAAATTGCAGCCAAAATACCGTTTAATTTTCCTTGTTCTTTTTCAACTCCGAAAACTTGGGATATATCACCAAACTTCATTGAATCAATGATTTTTCGACATTCATCATATTCTAGTCTATAAACAGTTTTTCTTCCATTAGGTTTTGAAACACATTGATGATCATAATCATCAAGTAAATCTAATGCTTTTGTATATTCATTTACCACATTGACTAATGAAGTTTCATCAATATTTAATGAAGATGCTAAGATTTTGTTTTGAATTTCGATTGTTTTGTTTAGATAATTAATCTTTTTCTCATTAATAGAATATCCTTGAATTAAATATTCTTTTAATATCTTATTTGCCCATCTTCTGAAAGCTATACCTCTTTTAGAATTTACTCTATATCCAACAGATAAAATAACATCGAGATTATAATACTTAGAAGGTCTGTGACTAGCACTTTCGTCGGAAAAACCGACAGAAGTATTTTCATCTAATTCTTTGTCTTTAAAAATGTTGTTAATATGTTCAGTTATTGTAGATCTTGCTTTACCAAAAAGTTTTGCAATTTGTTCTTGAGATAACCAAACAGTATCATTCTCTCTATCTGTTCTAACATCAATTTCAAACTCGTTGTCCACAAATTTTACAATTTCATAATCACTCATAATACACTCTCCTTGTACATTCATATTATACCAAAATGTGTCTTAAAAGTCAACAAAAGCAAAAAAGGTAAAAGCGTAGAATTAAGTGACTCTACGCATAAAAATAATCCCTAATTAAAGTCCTCTAAGGCTGCTTATTTTTTGTTAAAAAGAAATTTAGTTTTTTGGATTATAGAAACATCTACTATCCAAGGAGAATATCTTTTGTGAGAACTCCCCTTCTTTTGTTGTTTCAAGTGCTTTATTAACTACCACCATTTTGCTATCTAAATTATCAACTAAGGATAGTAATAAAGCTTCTTTTGTTAATGGCATTACTGGGGAACCATATTCTAATTGGCCATGATGAGAAAGAATCATGTGTTGAAGAAGCATTGGAACTTCACTAGTAATTTCAAGAGCTTCACCAGCTTTTTTAATTTCTGCTGCCATAATTGAAATATGTCCAATGAGTTTACCTTCCGTTGAATAATGGAAAACAATTGGTCCTTCAAGTTCAATTAATTTGCCCATATCATGAAGTAATGCACCTGTGATGACTAAATCTCTATTGCAGTTATATAGTTTTGATAAATGTTCAAGAGAATCCGCCATTGAAGTGCTATGCATCAATAAGCCACAAATATATTCATGATGAATAGAAACTGCTGCAGGATATTCATATAATTTGTCTTTATTTTTATTAACGAAGTATTCTAATAACTTTTTGCAATCAGGATCTTTAACAGAATCAACATAGTTATTAAATTTTTCTACTAATACTTCTTTTGGCAAAGGAGGTTGCTTTAAAAACTTTTCAACATTGATTTCTTCAACTTGAACAGGTTTTATAACTAAAACTTTTAATTGTAATGATTCTTTATATTTTAAAGATTCTGCTTCAACATAAATAACATTTCCAACTTGAACAAGTTCTTCATCTCCTGGAGCAACTTCCCATTTCTTTGCATTAATAGAACCAGTTGCATCTCTAAGTTCCATATTTAAATATGCTGCTCCATAGTTATTCACCCCACGTGAACAATTAGATATTAAAAATTGGCCAGAGATATGTTCTCCTTCTTTAAATTCCGAAATCATTTTGATCATAACTATTTTCCTCCCACATCTTTAATATAGAACTAAATCTATATCCTTTATTCCTCAAGGTAGCAATCATCTTTTCTTTTAATTCTCTACCTTCGTATTTGTTTCTTAATCTTTTATATGCCTTTTCAAAATCTCTTTCGAGTTTTTGTTTTTCTTCTTTATCATTACTTGGTTTAATTTTATTTAATGTTTCCATAGCAATATCACTATCGAAACCAAGAGAGATAAGTGAAGCATATATATGTTGCTTCTTGTTTTCATATGATAAATTATCATATTTCTTTTCTAATCTTGATAGATTAGCTTTTGCTTTTTGCAATTCTTTGTTCTTTGGAAATATTAATTTATTTATTTCTTTTTCAAAGATGCCTTTATCGTACAAGACTTGGATTATCTTGTTTTTTCCATGTAGTTTTTCATTTTCCCATTCGTATAAGTCATATGCTAACATAGCATCATCAATTAATGACGCATTCTTAAGCATTTGAATGACTTTATCAACTTGTGGTTTTGTTGCTTCTCTTTTATAGAGCTTTTCTCTAATTGCATACTCACTATAATGACCTTTTTTAAATAAGTTCATACAATAAGATAAATGCTTACTAGATTCACTTACTTCTTTTAATTCCTTGATAGATTTTTTATCAAGTTCTTTGCCTTCATATAAATAAGCAAGAGTATAAGCTTCATGAGTGATTTCTAATTTTGTTTTATCTTCAAAAGTTATAACAATATTCTTCTTGTTGATTTTGATTTTCTTAATGATTTTACCAGCGTTTTCTGATGGCACGTTTGTAGACCTCCATAATATTGTCATAGAATCTTTCAATAGAATAGATGTCTACAACTTCGTTGGCATTATCTTTAACCTTTTGTAATTCATTTTTTGCTAAGTTGAGAATGTGATATGCTTTCTCTGCAAAAGAATCTTCATCATGGAAGAAGAAACCTGTTTCTCCATCAGTGATGGTATCACTTAAATTAGTGTCATATCGAGCAAGAACAATCGCATTACTTGCCATTGCTTCCATAAATGTTAAGCCTTGTGTTTCAGTAATTGAAGCAGAAGTATAAATGTCTGCAAGATGATAATAGAATGGAACAGTTTCAGCTTTTACAGCTCCAATAAATACTGTTGTAGTATTTATACCTAATTCAACAGATAACTGCTCTAATTCTTCTTTTTGAGGACCATTACCAACAATAATTAATTTAGTATCCACTTCTGGATATTTTTCTTTAAATTTTGCATATCCTCTCATTGAGACATCCATGCTCTTTTCTTTTGCAACACGGCCAAGAATAAGAAATACTTTCGTGGTTTCTTTAATGCCATATTTTACTTTAAATGCCTCTTGTTCTTCTTTATTAATCCTATCTTCTTTAAAGATAGAGAAATCAATACCAGTAGGTATGACATTAATAAAGACATCAGAGCCGATATCTCTCATATAATCTTTTGTTTTTTCACTAGGTGTAATGAATTCATCACAAGCTGAAGATACACTTAAAGAATATTGTCTAACAACTTTCTTTGCGAATCTTTCAAATAATCCCTTACTTGCATAATAGGTATAGTCCTCATAAGAAGTGTGATATGTGTATACCAAAGGTATATCTAAAGTAACGGATACATGTTTAGCAAATTGTCCAATGGTTGAGTCTGTTTGGTTATGGATGACATCAGGTTTAAAGTCTTTAACGATATCCATAACTCTTTTATCAAAGAATTTGGTAATACGATAACCATATAATTTTTTAAGTTCAAATCCAGGCATATGAATGATGCCATCTTTATATTCAAAAGGACCATCGTCAGTTCTTGGAGTGACAACTAAAACTTTATTGCCGTTTTTCTTAAGAATTTGAGCAAGGTTATAACATGATGTAGACACCCCATTAATAAATGGAGGATATGTATCAGTAAATAAAGCAATATTCATTACTCATCATCCTTCTTTTGTTCTGGAGGTTTCTTTTCTTCAGTAATCTTTGCTGAAGATAAAAGCTTTTTAACAGCATCTTTAGATAAGACACCAGTCGATATTGTCGAATTAAGTTCTTCCATACGAGCAGTATATGTTTCGTTTTGGAGGGCCACCATTGTTTGACGATCTGGGAACCTCTCTTCGTTTTCGATTTCTTTCTTTGGCGAAGAACGATAGAACGCAGCAACAAAGCCAGCAATAATAAGTGGGATAGTAAATGTTAAACTTCTCCACATTAATAAACACGCTCTTGTGACTTGGCCACTAGAGAAATATGAAGAGAATAATTGGCTAAAGAATAACTCAGAAGCACCAGCAGAACCTGGTAAAGGAATAAGTCCTGTTACCATTTGGTGATAATTGCATAAGAAAATAGAATCCCAGAAGTTCTTCCAAGAGAATTGAATACTTGGGTCAATAGCCATTCCACAGAAGAATGGAATTGAGAACTTAATGCATAAGTAAACAAAGAAACATAAAGAAACAAGAATAAAGAATGGAATGTTTGTTAAAAGACGAGTGAATTCCATTTTGAAGTTTTCAACTTGAATTCTAAGTGATTCTCTTGTCTTATCTGGTTTCTTACATACTTTGATCTTTGCTAAAAAAGAAACAACTGGTCCCATAATAAAATTATGGAATCCATGCCAATAGCCCATTAATAAAACAAGCATAATAACAGATAAGTTAAGAATAAAGCCAATGATTGTTAATGGCCAAATTGGAAGATAGAAACTAACTTCCATAAAAGTAATAGGACCAATACGACCTAATGAACTAATAAAGTCATATTTAAAGATAAATGATGTTAAGCCAAAGAGAATCAAAACAATTTGATAAACAATGGAATACATAGCAAGGATAGATATAGAAGCAGAAATAGGAACGCCTTGCTTCTTATATGTATATGCTTGCATGATTTGTCCACCAGTCGCACCAGGAGTAACTGCGTTATAGAAAACACCAACTTGGTCAACTGCGAACGCTCTATGTAAACGATATCTTCTAGTAAATAATCTAGCAAAGCAATAAAGAATAAATGCTCTAATGCATGTAGCTAAAAACATCAAGCCAAAGACGAGCAAAATATATTTAATATCAGATGTCTTTAAAAGATTAACGACATCGTTAAAGTTGTCTTTTAAAGCAAAGTATATTGAAAGAGCAGTTGCAATTAAGACAACTGAAATATTAAGGACATACTTCCAAGCGCCTTTCTTTTTCTTTTTGACGCCTGTAGCCTCTTCCTCTTCCTTTTCGTTAACTCTTTGTTCTAATTCTTCTTTTTCCATAAGTAGCAATTAGTATTCTATCATATCAATTTTAATTAACAATTAATTAATTGATAAAGGTAACCTTACCACTTTCAATGTCATATACACCTTTAATGACATTCATTCGTGGAAATTGTTTAAGAACTTCTTTCTTAGAATTTTCAATATTTAATAAGCAAGCTTTAAAAGAATCAAGTTCACTACCAATGACACTCTTAATAACATCAACAATGATATTACCAGTTTTTTCTTTTGCTTTAAGAGCGCTTCCAATAGCCCCGCAAGATGTATGGCCTAATATCAATAAGCTATCACAGTGTAAATGTTCATAAGCATATTCGATTGATGCTTTCTCTCCTTCAAGAATGACATTACCTGCAACTCTAATGGTAAAGAAATCACCAATAGAAGCATTAAATATTAATTCAGGAGTAACACGAGAATCGCTACAAGTGACAACAATTAAATATGGATGTTGCCCATTATCAGTTGTGTCTTTTCTAATTAATGAAGAAATATCTCCTTCATATTTTTCATTCATATATAAATCATTGCCATTAGTTAATTTAGTAAACATAACAAACTCCATCTAAATAAACATAATCATATAATGAGGTATAGTTTTTTTAACACCATTAAGTCCAACATTGCCGTCAACAAATTTATAAGCAATAGACGGTTTAAATTCTTCTATAAAGTTATTAAGTGAAATTGAAGTAGAATTGCTTGCTTTTACCTCAATCGGCAATACTTCTCCATTTTTTTCGATCAAAAATTCAATTTCATGAGTACTATCTGGCTTGTAATAGAATAATTTGTATCCTTTTTTTATTAAACATTCGCCAATAACATTTTCAAAAATGCCACCCTTAGAATTCCCTTTTAGCAAATTGTCCATAATAGCTTTCTTAACTTCAAAGCCATAGTTAGAACAAAGCAAGCCAGTATCATTACTATAAAGTTTAAAATATTCATCATTGGAATTACCAAGAAGAGGAATAAACGGTTCATGAACATTATAACAAATGTTAACTAATGCTGAATCTACTAACCAAGTAACAGATCCACCATATTTTTTTCTTGTTTGTCCTTTTTCCACTACTCCATATTGAAATTTAGTAATTTCTTTGGAAAGTTGTTTAGGTAGAGAATCATAGCATTTTCTAACTTTTACTTTTTTAGCACCCTTTGCATGTTTGCCAATATCAAATTGATAATCAGCAACAATTCTTTGTTGTATAGAATTAACACGATTAAAATCATAATAAATAGAGTAATCAGCAACTACTTCAGGCATCCCCCCTACAGCAATAAATTCTCTAAATAATAATTCAAATTTATTATTAGTTAAATCATCCACTTTTTCATTATTATCAAAATAAACTTTAAGATTTGAAATCTGCTCATCACTAATTCCACAAGCCCATAAAAATTCCTCAAAATCTAAAGAATACATAGTAAGGAAATCTTCATATCCAGTTGGATTAGATTCAGCTTCTTCAACTAATGGGTCATCATCCTCAGCATATGTTAGACCGAGTAAACTACCAGAAGTGATAACATCGTATCTTCCATCCTCTGCTAAAAATTTAATAGCAGTCCTTGCTCTTCCACAAGTTTGTATTTCATCTAAAAATATTAATGTTTTACCTGGTATTAATCTTGCATTTTCAATATTAAAAGATAATCTTTTGTAAATTGTATCGGCATCAATGTCGCCAGCAAATATGTCTTTAAGATTAGGATTCTTGATAAAATTAATTTCTATAAAAGATTCATATTCTCTTTTTCCAAATTCTCGAACTAAATAAGTTTTACCAACTTGTCTAGCACCTTTAATCATCAAACATTTTTTTGAATGATGATTCTTCCAATCCAAAAGTTTTATGTAAGCTTTTCTTTTCAACATAGAATTTCCTCCTAGCACATTTAAAATGTATCATCTTTTTTATAAAAAATAAATAAAAGGAATATTTTTTAAATGTGTTTTTCGCTAAAATGGAATATTTTTTGCAAAATAAAACCCATATCTGTGCTGGCAGTAATGTTTGCAAATCAATCAAACAAAATTGTGTATAGATATGGCTTATAGTTTAGTAAATTAATTATTGTCCTCTAGCAATTTGAGAGACTAATGACATATCAACTTTGCCAGCGAAGTTTGCCTTGAAATGTTTCATAACACTTGGCATTGATTTGTCTTCAAGTTTAGCAATTTCTGCAATAATTTCTTCTCTAGATAATTGTTTTGGTAAGAAACCTTTTAAGATTTCTTCTTGCTTACTAATTGCATCAACTTTTTCTTGGTTACCAACTTTAGAGTAACCTTCTTTTTCATCACTTAATTCTTTAAGTGTCTTTTGGATGATTCCTAAGACATCAGAATCTTGTAATTCGTTACCTTTACTATGTAATTCAACTAATAATAATTGGGATTTGCTAATAACAACTGAATATGCACCTCTAGCTACTGTATCTTTAGCTTTCATTGCTTCAATGTTAGCTTTCTTTAAATCATCTAATAACATATGAATATTCTCCTTTGTTCGTATATATTTTAGTCTTCTCTATTTAATATTTAAATAATCTTTAATAATTGAATACTTTTCATTTAATGCTTCTTGTTTAATTCTTCCGTTAGCGGCACTTGTACTTGGTAACATAATAGCTTCCATTCCAAGTGTATCTTTTATATACAAGTTGTAATACTTATAACTAGTAGAACCAGTTGTAAATATTTGAACAATATCATGTCCCCTAATTAATCCCTTTATATCAGCGGGTTTAACGTCTTTAATTGAATTATCATCACTTGCATGAATGCTGCATTCTTCAATTACGTCATATAATGCGATTTTATGCTTTCTAAGAAACATTTTTCTTTCTTCTACAGTCTTAGGTTCTCCTTCGTTAAAAACATTTGCTAATGTCTTAAAGAACCTATTAGTAGGATGAGCATAGTAAAATCCTACCTCACTGGATTTGACTGATGGTAATGATCCTAATATTAGGATTTTACTATCATCATTAATAAATGGAGGGACTGATGAGTGGTTCTTTTTGTTAGATTTATAGATTTTCATAAATAGATAAAATGTAAAGGGGCGAATCTCCATATAAGCCGGTTTCGTCATCATCTAATAAGTCAACAATAGGCGATGCATAAACTTTATCTCTAGCATCATCAATTGATAGCTTATATTTAGACGAAATTAATTCTATAACTCGTGTTATCAAGATTCTTTTAATGGTTAAATGATTCATACATCAGTTACCTCATATGATTTGATATATTTTAGCTTTGTTAAAGATTTTTCAGAGCAAAATGCAATTTGTGAATTGATTTTTTGGAACCTTAATCTATTGATTGCGTCTTCTTTACGCATTATTCCTTCTTGAACATAGCTAATTATTTCGCCAACCGAATCATCAGCAATTTTGCCAACAACAATGTCATAACCATGCTCATATCTTGAATCTGACCTGCACTTAATAATCATCTCAAGCCATTCTTTATTTGCTTCTGGCAATACTTTATATTTCAAATTCGTGAAATCTTCGTCCCATTCATACACACTAACTATGGCTTTTGAATGTTTGTCTTTTATTAGACTTATTTTTCTTTTACGAATCGCCATTCTTTCAGCCTGTTCCTTAATTGGCGTAAGATAAAAAGCAAAGCCGAAATCTCTTCCTTTGATTGTTTTTATTATTGTAGGCTTTTCAACAGCTATGTTTGAGCCATGATACAAAATCATATTTATTCGCCACCTAAAAGAGCAGAAATATATTCATTTAAATACAATGTTGAAAATCCATGCAAATCTTCATAATCATTTTTTAGCTCTTCAATGATGCCTTTGTCTTTCATTTCAACATATGTTTCTCTACTCGATTTATCAATATATGCGGCATATTCTTCAACACACATAATAATAAAATTATTAATCTTCTTATTTAAGATAGTGTTAATTCTTGATGCTCTTTGCCTATTTGCATTCTTAGTATTGCTTGTAGCAAAAGACAGCTCCAATATATCTAAAACATTAAACATTGTAGAAATAGAACAATTTGATGTTCCGTTTTCTATAGACGACAAAGTTGCTCGTGTAATACCTGCTTTTTTAGCACATTCATCCATAGTCATATTTATGTTTAATCTTTTTTGTCTAATTATGTTTCCTAATTCCATCGCTTTGCTCATGACAACATTATATTTATAAAACAGTTTTAATGTCAAATATGTTTTACATTATAATATTTTGGCACACAAAAAAATCAGATTTATCTAACTATTTTTGTATTAAAAAGGGGAGCTAAGACCTAATTGATCACTCCCCGTTTTAAATAAAGAATTGTATTAATCGGTTAATTAAGCTGCGTAATTGAATGTAGCTTTTGTACCAGCCCATCCTTCATGCCAATTTGTTTTAGCAGTAGCTTCTTCTTCAGTATCTACAAAATAGAATGTGACTTCTTTTGTAAATGCAGGTTCCCAAGAATTGTATTCATCTGTAACAGCAATGCTTGATACTGATTTTGGCATATAGAATGCTTCAACAGTTGAATCTTTGAAAGCTCTACAATAGATTGTTTCAACACCTTCTCCAAGAGTGACACTTGTGAAATTGTTAAAAGCAAATGCATGTCCACAAATTGTTTTAACAGTTCCTGGAATAGTAAGAGTTGTTAACTTTTGACAATTTGAGAATGCATAGTTTTCAATTTTTGTAATCTTAGAACCAAAAACGATTTCAGAGAGTTCTACTGCGTTTTGCATAAAACTTTGTGGAACTCTAGTAATTTTGTTATTGAAAACAATCTTTGATAAATAGCATTTTTCAGCACCATAACCTACAACTTCATTAACAGAATCAGGAAGCACAAATGTTCCTGTTTTCTTTGTGGCAATACGAATGAGCTTTGTCATTGCTTTATTATATAAAACATTATCAACAGCCTTATAATTTGGGTTATCTTCATGAACAGTAATTGTCTCTAATTGACTTGTATAAATCAAATCATCAAAGAAATCTTTACAAGAAGCAGGAACAGAAATTGATGAAATTTTTGAATTTCTGAATGCTGCAGATTCAACTCTTGTAAGTCCTTCTGGAAGAACGACATCACCAGTTAAACCTGTTGACATAAATGCTGCATTACCAATTGATTTAAGTTCGCTTGAAAAATTGAATGTTGTAAGTGCTGAGCAAGCCTCAAAGCCATAACGTTCAATTACTTCTACATTATCAAAGCCTTGTAAAGAGCTTAAAAATGGACATGACTCGAATGCATATTCACGGACATATTTAACATTTGATCCGTTTGTAACTGTTGTAAGTCTATAACAACCATAAAAAGCAAAAGCTCCGATAGTATCAATGTTTGCTCCAAGAGCAACACTTGTAATGTAATCATTATCGTAGAATGCTTTATCGCCTACTGCTGTAACTTTATAAGTTACTCCACCAATAACAACAACATCAGGAATTGTAACTGAGTTAACTGCAGGTTCAACTAATCCTGTAACACTTACAGTATCAGCACCTGTTTTCATATAATTCATACCATCGACAGTAACATATGGATTTGGAATGTTTTCACAATCGTCAGCGTATGTAATAGAGATTTCGTAAACATTCATTCCACTTGCGCCAGAAGCTATAGCTTTAAAATAGCTTGGATATGGAGCAGAGAATTGATATGTTCCTCCATATGGAGAAGCTCTAAATGATGTTGAAATGTGATAGTCAATGCCACCTTCTCCATCATCCCAGCCATAATATAAAGTAAATGCTTGGCTAGAACCAGTAATAGTAATTGATTTCATTGAACCAATTGGAGAAGTATAGTCATTTGCAACATAGTTGTTCTTATTCATATACATTGACTTATTTGCTGATAAATATACAACGGAAGAATTAATCTTAATTGGATTATGTAATGTTGTATAAATTGTTGTTTGTTTTTCAACAGCAGTTGCTTGGTTTTCATCAATAAGATGATTTTCTTCATCTTCAGAATCGTTGATTTTTAATACTCTATCTGTGCTTTCAGCAACAACATATGGAGATTTCAAATTACCACTACAAACTGCTGTGATAGCAATTCCAAGAGTCATAATTGTTGATAATGAGATAGCTACTAATTGCTTTTTATTCATAAATTTACCTCGAACGGGATGATTATATACTTATATATAAATGCTGACAAATAATTTTTAAAAATAAAAAGTGTGAGCCCTTCTTATAATTTATAAATTAATGTGACAATCATTAACAATAGTAAGTAATTTTATGACTTAATCGTCATATTAAAAGACCACTCACATCAATGAATGAATGGCCTTGTCAATTAAATTAATTTTAATTAATTATTGTTGTTTCTTTTTAATAAGAACTCCAACGTATGAGAATAGCAAGATACTAAATATTGTTAAAATCTGGGTTATCTCCATTTGAAATATAGCGAATGTTGCCATTAGTATTCATTAAAACAGTGCCTGTTGTAACATCGGCAGCGTTTGCTCTTGCCATTTCATTATTAGATTTAGCGATAGGAACATTTATCGTTCCTAATGTTAAAACAAAACCGAAAGCAAGTTTGAAAATGTTTTTAAGCTTCATAAAGTGTCCTCTCAAATATGATGTAATAAATAATTATCAATTCTATTGAACCATTCATACTTAATCAATAATAATTTACTGATTAACTGTTCGTGTTGATAACTTGATAAATACGATTTTTTATAGAAATTTAAAATAATAATTGTAAATAGAAAAAAAGAGTCTATTATTTTGTGCTATAAAATAACAAAAAGGGAATAAATTAATGGAAAATAAAGAAACAAAATCCCAGCCTCCTGAAGTTGAGAAAAAACCTATTATTCAATTACGAAATCTTTCATTAGCATATGAAGATGGTATTCCTGTTGTAGATAATATTAATTTAGATATATACGAAAACGAGTTCATCACTCTTTTAGGTCCTTCTGGATGTGGTAAAACCACTACTTTAAGAATGATTGCAGGTTTAGAAAAGCCTACATCTGGTGAAGTTATTATTAATGGCAAAATCTTTAATGAGATACCTGCTTATGCAAGACCTTTAAATACTGTATTCCAAAAATACGCATTATTTCCAAATATGAACGTTATTCAAAACGTCATGGTTGGATTAAAAAATAAATCATATAAATATCTGACTGATTTCTTTGGTGGTAAAGAAGCGTTAGAACAAGAATTAAAAGATAGTAAAATCAAAGTTAATTTCTTTAGTTTAAGAAAGCTCATCAATCAAAAGATTTATCAATCTGCAAAAGATGCATTAAAGCTTGTTAAACTCGAAGGATTTGAAAATAGAACAATTGATGCAATGAGTGGCGGTCAACAACAAAGAGCCGCGATTGCAAGAGCTATTGTTAATAAACCAAAGATTCTTCTTTTAGATGAGCCGTTAGCGGCATTAGATCTTAAGTTAAGAGAAAATATGCAATACGAATTAAAAGAAATGCAAAAGAGATTAGGTATTACTTTTATCTTTGTTACCCATGACCAAACAGAAGCAATGACTATGTCAACAAGAATATGCGTTATGGCTAATGGTCATATACAACAATTAGGTACACCTAATGAAATCTATGATTTCCCTGTTAATAGATTCGTATCTCAATTCGTTGGTGAGTCAAATATATTTACTGGTAATTACCATAATGAGAATGGTAAATACTTTGTTACCTATAAAGATGCAAAGCTAGACTTTATTGAATATCCATCTTTTGAAAACGGCGAGAGATGCGATATTGTCATTCGACCAGAAGATTTTGAAATTATACCTTTAGAAAAAGCAAGTTTAACCGCGACAGTCACTACTTGTGTATTTAAAGGCGAGTCATATGAGATTTGTGCGGATAAAGATGGAAAAGAAATCGTCATCCACAAATACTTAAAGATTGCTCCAGGAACAAAAGTTGGATTAGCTTGTGATTCTAGCAACATCCATTTGATGAAAGTCACGGAAGATGAAAAAGCCTTATAAAAGATTAGCCATCCCTTATATGGCGTGGCTTTATATATTTGCATTATTACCAATTCTTGTAATGGTGTTTTTATCATTTGTCAAAACGGATGGATTAGATTTTGAAGGAATCAAGTTCTCTTTAAATAACTTTAAGCAATTAAGTGAATCATCTACTTTAGTAGCATTTAGAGATTCATTATGGATTTCTGTTACTTCTGCACTTATTTCTGCTGTTTTTGGTTATTTAGTTGCTTATAAGATTTATCGTTCACATATATCAAATAAATTTATTATTGTTTCAATATTAATCTTACCTATGTGGTGCAACATCTTACTTAGAACAGAAGCTTTAGGTAACGTATTTCAAGAACACAATATATTGAGTGACTTATTAAGCCGTATTGGCATTATTTATTCTTTGAATATTAGAGGAACATATCCTGCTGTTATCATTGGACTTGTTTTAACTTATATGCCTTATATGATTCTTCCAATCTATAACGCTTTAGAAAAGATTGATCCAGCATTAGAAGAAGCAGCAAGTGATTTAGGTATGACTGATTTACAAAAGTTTTATAAGGTTGTTTTGCCTTTATCATTTAAAGGTGTTGTTACTGGTAGCATTATGACTTTATTACCATGCTTATCTGGATTTGCCATTCCAGAAATCTTGGGAAGTGGCAATATCGTCATGATAGGTAATGTTATTAACTCAATGTATTTAGATATGAACTACAACATCGGTTCCTTATTAGGAATCATCATTGTTGTTGTCATTACTCTTGCGGTATTTCTTATCAACAAGATTGATAAAGATGGAGATATGCTTATATGAACATCTTCTTACTCATCGGCATCTTCACACTTCTATTTGTCTCTATATCCGTATTAGAGGAATTTTTAAAACACTATAAATTAATGAAAGCCTACGAAGGCAAGAATATTGCTAGAGTAGAAGATTATGGATATAAGGACCACTACTTATTAAAAAGATTATGGAAGAGTTTCTCTTCTATCTTAGTTGTATTAATTGCATTTGGATTATATTTCTCTATCATCATTATCTTCTTACAATCAATTAATTCTTCTAGCATTGTTACTTCTTGGTCAGGAGCAACATTTAAATGGTATTTAAATATGTTCTCCAATAAATCATTTAATAACGCGATTATTCATACTTTTACAGTAAGCATATTAGCGACAATTATTTCTACTGTATTAGGTACATTAATTGCTGTTGGCTTATTCTATTCTTCAAAAAGAATTAGAGAACATATTCTTTTATTAAATAACTTCCCAATTTTAAATGCAGATATCGTCACTGGTATTTCTTTAATGCTTATCTTCTCTAGTTTAATTACTATTGATCCTTATTTCTTTGGCTTAAAGACAATGCTTTTAGCACATATCTATTTCTGTATTCCTTACGTTATCTTAAACGTATTAAATAAGATGAAAGACTTATCTCAAAATGTTGTTGATGCAAGTTTTGACTTAGGCTTAAATCCTTTTAAAACATTAATTAGAGTTATTCTTCCTGCTTTAAAAAGCGGAATATTCGCTGGAGCGATATTAGCCTTTACAATGTCATATGATGACTTTGTCATCTCTTACTATACAACTGGTAATGGCTACGATAACTTATCCATTTGGATTTATTCATCAATGGGTAGAAAGAGTTTATCTCCAGTCGTATATGCATTCTCTATCATTGTTATTATTGTTTGCTTATTAGTATTAATTGCATCTTTATTTATTCATAAAAAGAAAGGAGCTAAGAAATAATGAATATTAAAAAACTCGGATTAGCTCCACTTCTATTAGCATCATCAATATTTTCTTTATCCGGATGTCAAAGTAATAATACTTTATTAATCCTTAACTGGGGTGAATACATCAACCAAGATTTAGTTGATGCTTTTGAAAAAGAATATAACTGCAATGTCATCATCTCTTTAGCGGATTCAAACGAACTTTTCTATAGCAAAGTTAAGTCAGGAACGACTGTATATGATTTGGTTGTTCCAAGTGACTATATGGTTGAAAAGATGACAGATAAGAATCTTTTACAAAAAATAGATTTCAATAGATTAGAAAATTATAAAAGAGAAACATTTATGCCTGGAGTCAATGGCATCCTTGATGAAATGGATAAAGTTAAAGAAGGCATCCGTTATAGCGATTACTGCATTCCATATTTCTGGGGCACATTTGGATTAATGTATAACAATAGAAATCAAGAAGTAGCAGATAAGATATCAACCTATGGTTGGGATGCTTATTTCAAACCAGAAATATTATCTGATAAATATTCATTTGGTATGTATAACGTACCTAGAGACGTCTATGCAGCGACAATGTTTTATAATCACTTGTCTCCAAATGAATTAGATGATGATTTACTCAAATTATCTAGCGATACATTAATGCAAAGACATTTTGATGCTTGGGGCACGGATACATTAAAAAAATCTGTTGAAGCAGAAAACTTAGATGTTGCCTTTATGTACACAGGTGACTATCTAGATATGGCTTATCAAGTATGCGATAGCATGGATAAATTAGAAAATTTAAATATTGATATCTATATCCCTGATGAAACAATCGCATTCCTTGATACATTAGTCATGACTAAAAACGCAAGACACGTTGATTTAGCTTATCAATTCATCAATTATATGATGGAACCAGATAACTATTATGAAAATGCTTCTGTAGTTGGGTATTGTACACCTAGTAGAATTGCTTACGATAAAATCATCGATGGCAAGAATACCGATGATCCATGGTTACAAGTATGGTCATACTTTAATAACAAATGTTATCCGCTTCCAAAAGAAACTGATGAGAAGCAGTTTAGTGGTACCCCACTTACTTATTTCTCTCAAGAAGATTTAGCAAGATTAACAAATATTGTTAATAAAGCAAAAATTAGTTAATTAATATGTTCATTATCGACTTCAGAAATAATGACAATATCATAATCCCTTGTGACACGAAAGCTGATGCCATCAATATCTAAATTGTAGGCAGCTGCATGACCACCTATTATAAAATAACTATTTTTATGTTTTTGTAAAAAATTTTGTAATGTCTTGGTGACATTAGTATTAATGTTTAGTATATTCTCCATTAACAATGCTCCTCTCTAAAGCTTTTATTTCGCTACTAATTCTTGAATCATTGTTTCCAAGATATCTTTTACTAGCGATGATATAAGCATCGAGCGGAGAAATTGTTTTGCCAAAAGAAAAATATGAAGGATTATATATAAATTCCTCAATATAACAAATGTTTTCGTCAGTTTTTCTTTTTAAGGAATTTGCAATTTGCTTTTCGAAACCGGCTTTATCAAAAACTAATTCGATAAAAACATTAGAGGATTCCAAATTTGTATAAAAAGATAAAGCATTCTCGCCACTAAATAGACCATTACAGTTATCTAGTTCTTCTTGATTTAAGTAAACCATTTTTCTATTTTTAATCGGGTTAATAAAATAAGGTTTTACTTTCCCAAAGAATTCCTTCTTGGATCTAATGATATATTTAGCTTTATTACCAGTTCCTCTTTTATCAATGGAAGATATTTCATGCAAAAAAGCATTTGCACGAGAAACGCTTGAAAAAGAAAAATCAAATTGATTGGCAATCTCTCTGGTAGAATATTCTTTAATTGGATTTGATAAATAAAAGTTCACTACTAACTGAGTAGTTTTAGTGTACCTTTCTTTAAATGACTCATTAGATAAATCTAATAAGTTAAATAATTTGTCATTTTCAAATAAACGGCAATCGCCATCTATGGATACAAAATTAATGTGAGTTTCTTCAAAAAAATGTTTAACGCTTTTTGAAGAATTGTAAGAAAACAAAACGGCTCTTTTATTGAGGTTGTTTTGGCAAAATCCATATACACCTTTAAGTAAATCAGATGGAATGGATTCATCTATTGGAACAACAAGAACAAAATCAAAATAACAGTAAACATCAAAAAGTTCAAAATTATTGGAATAAATAAAAGGAAAATCTATTAACGATTTCTTTTTTAAAATAGTATCTTTACCAAATACTTTCTCAATAATATCAAAGTGTTTAAATTTTGTTTTCATATTCTATCATTATTATAAACGTGTTTCATATTTTTGCATCATTATATGTTTTATGCAACAGTCATTTTTTCAAACGCATTTTTCTATACATTAATCGTATCCTAAAAGAGATTAAAAATATGATCAAATATTTATCACCAAATTAGATGATTGTAACAAAACAAATGTTAAAAAATCTAATTTTGTATAACATTTGTGACACATTGTATATATAAGAGTTGGAGTTAAAATACATAGTGTTTTTGATATTACAAAGACTTTATAATCTATATCTTTTCCTAATAACAAACTATTAGAGCGAGTAATTATTTACCAATATTGCTCGACAAAGTCCCATTTTGACGCTCCACAAATAGGACAAACCCAATCGTCTGGAATATCGTCAAAATCAGTAAAAGGTGGAATACATCCTTCAGGATCACCGTCTTCGAGATAATAGGTATATCCGCATGAGCAATATACATAAATTATCACATTAGTAATTTACTAATAAACATTGTTTTTGGGTAATACATTACCTACTTTTATTGTATTCTCTAATATTTGACCATATAATGTGTTTATGAAAGAAATACTAATCTATCATGGAAGTGAACGAATTATTAAAAATCCAACTTATGGGTTTGGCAATAAAAACAATGACTATGGTCTAGGATTTTACTGTACTAAAAATCTTGATATAGTGAAGGAATGGGCTAACAAATCAACTTCATATGGATACGTTAATAAATATAAGATGGCGTTAGCAAACCTAAAAGTTCTAGATTTAACAAACAAAAATGAATATTCAGTTTTAAATTGGATAGCAATTTTATTGCATCATAGAAATATTAGTTTAGATATAAAAGAAAGATATAGAAGAAGATTGGCTTTCTTAGAAACTAATTATTATATTGATGTGTCCAAATATGACTTAATCATTGGCTATAGGGCAGATGATGCTTACTTCAAATTTCCAATGCTATTCGTGCAAAACGAATTATCCATTGAAAAGCTAGAAGAGATTTATAACTTAGGTAATCTTGGGGTTCAAATCGTATTGATAAGTGAACTATCTTTTTCAAGATTAAAATATATTGAATCAATATCAGTTGATAGCAGATATCACGATATGTATTTAAAAAGAAAAAACGATGCTGATAATAGATTCGAAGAGATAAGAATTGAAGAAATCAATAACGATAATAGAAAAATAGAGGATTTAATAAAAGAATATGATAAGCATAAGTAATTTAGATAAAATTAGTTATTTATTTTCCGTTATTTTTTATTATGGTTTAACAAATGGCTATAACGAGAATTTTATTGAAGAAAAAATAATTGAGTCATCATTGATAAAAAGGCTAGAAAATGACGATTCATTTTTATATGAATTTAATACAAAAGAAATATTGTCACAAATATTCAACAAAACAATAAAAGAAGAGGAATTATTAAAAACAAATCCTCTATCCCTATGGTTAGGTGAAATATATGTAAAACTATTTTTTAAATTTCATAAAACGTTCTCGTTTATATTTTTATATTTGCCTATCAAAAAAGCATGTACCTTATTCGATTTATATCATGAGATGGATATAGATGAACTATATGCATGGTTTAATAAAGCGGTTAATAAAACAAATCTATTGTCTTTATTATTAAAAAGAAGCGATCTTAATGTTGCTCAATTATGCGTCTTAACATCAATAAAAGAAAACACAATCAAGAGTTATATAAAAAATATAAATAATCTCTATAACGCCAAATTTGAATACATTGCTAGATTATCTAACGCTCTGAATGTCGATATTAATATATTTAGAGAGCATATAGATAATTATTTAAATAGCAATGCTTATTCATATGATAAAGAAGATATCGAATATAGACATTACCTTGGATATATAATAAGTTCATATTTCAATAGAGATATTAGAAGAGATAATTTCGTATTTAATAATAATGTCCTTGAATCAAAATCATCCAAAATCAAAGTAACTTGGACTGTTATTAATTCAATAGATTTTTTGAACAAAACGATTAGAGATTGGTTTGGATATAGTAGTAATAATGATACTTATCTAATAATTTTTAATTATTCAAAAGATAAAGAGATATTAAAATATAAAAAATATCTATCATCA
>JAZRYE010000042.1:0-20673 GCA_045600585.1 Bacilli bacterium
ATGCATCCTGACCATTTAATAAAACTTGATAATTTGCAGAATCGTAGTTATAAACGTTAATATTCATTTGAGCATTACATAACAAGGTAATTGTGTAAACGTTGTCTAAATAGTCTACTTTGATGCAGAAAGCCAAATTAAAGTTCTCTACTTCTAAATAGAAGTTAAGAATTGTAGAAACAATAGTATCTGGACTAGATCTATAGCCAACACTACCAAAGTTACCACCATAGCCATCTTCAGCAGTGAAATCAAAATCAACACGAGTTACCCATGTTGCAAAATTACCATAGCCGCCCATAACCATGACATATGTATAAATATCTTTTAAATTATTTTCCGTTAATCCAACACCAAGTGTACCATCAGCGTTAAATGCACCTAAGATATTACCATCTCTATCTAAGCAACAATAAGATGCAGCTTGTACAGCGTTTTCCTTTAGTGTTACGTTGATAATTTCTTCCATGTTACCTTGAGTAGTTACTGGATCATCTCCAACACTATTCAAATTGGCATAAACACCGGAGCCTTTTTTAAATGAAGGTGTAACAACATTAAGACCATTAATTTTTGTATATCTAAACTCAATTGTACCAATATCTTCATTTCTATGTGCAGCAGCGTTATAAACGTTCTTTATATATAAAACAATAGAATTTCTAGCGTATGTAGTAGCATAAAATGGCTGGCCTAAATCTGAATCTGTAATTGCATTAACAAACCTGTTATTGTTAGTTTCGCTAGGCATACGAATAACTCTAATATCATAATTAATATTAATTAATGGTATTCTACCATTTGCACGATAAAAGCTAACATCAGGTCCCACAACATCTAAGTTTTGAGAACGATACCCAGATTCATCATCGCCATGATGTATTTCATCCTCTTCAGCTATAAAGTGGTTCGTAGCATTTGTCATATCTAAAACTGTTTCATAATATGTTACAGTCCATTTTGTTCCATTGTATTCAATGATTGCATCTCTAAATGAAATATTATCGTTGTCTTTTAATTGGACATAACTTCCGCTATACATTTGATAAATGTCACCTTCAATTGTATTATCACAAACCAAAATAAATGTATCATCTACTGGAATATATGGCATTCTGGATTTAGCGGTAATAGCATCAATTTGATCATCAGTTAAGAACGTATTCAAATTCGTAATAGCTGATAAGCTTAAATCAATAGTTCCAGAAATAGTTCCATCGTCATGAAGTCTATAAGTTGGTTCAAATTGAGTTTGGTTAAGAGTATAGGTTGTTGGATTTGAGCCTTGATTTGTGCTCAAGTTTCCAGCAATGACATAGTTTTTAATGTAATCTTCATTCGCAAGCAAACTAGAATAGTGCCAAGATAATCTAACATAGCCAGAGATATAATAGTTTCCTAATGGAAGATCATTAATTGTCACACTATTACAAGACCAAGTTATATTAGCACCACTTCCACCTTTTCCAGCACCATTTAAATTAAATTCGTATGTATCAACATTTGAGGAATTTAAATTTGGAGTGCTAAAAAATAGTTTGCCACTAAATGCAATATTACTTGTTCTCGCGCCAATTCCCCAGCTATCGCTAGAGTCGTATCCACGGCGTGTTGCGCTTTCAAAATTAATTTTAAGGGAAAACCTATCAGTCTCTTTTTTAACGAATCTATTTTCATTGTGATAGTAAATCCAACTTTTAGACTCATCATCATAATGATAGTAATTACCTGCATCAGGGTTATCACTTGATTTTTTATCAGTATAAACCGAATCATTTGGGATGTCTTTATATTGTCTGCTAGTAGAATCATAGTATTTTATGTCATTGACTGAAGTTATTGTGGTCTTTGGACCTGATACATAGCCTATTGTAGATAAGGAAGGGATTCTATCATTACTAGAAAGAGTATATGAATTTAAGTTGCCGTTTTGAACAACGTTTGAAAATGGAACTGGATTTAAATCTGTACCAATTCTAGATTCATTTCTGCCAACTTCTTCTGTATTTCTTAAAACAAGCTGTTGATTTCTAATTGCTCTATAGTTCGAAGAAAAATATGTATATATGTCTTTAGAATCTAATCTAAATTGATAACTAGAGCCTTTACCATAACTACCAGAATTAACATCTCTTTCAGCTAAACCATAATAGCCATACATATTTACACGCTTAAAATCACATGATCCAGACTTAATCTGGCAGTTATTAACATAACAGTTGGTAAATGCATTAGTATTAACAATATGGCCCGCTAAATAGCCGATTCTAACATCATCTTCATGAGGTGTAATAACAGATGATTCTTCATGTTCATCAAGTCCTGCACCTTTAGGGTCAATTGTAAAATTACCCCAATATGTATTCTTACATGATGCTGCTTCACCAACATAGCCAAAGATGCCTACATCGTTATATGTAGTAGTTTCATCAGCTTCTGGTGATACTGTAAAGTTTTTAACAGTAATACCGTGACCATCTAAATTAGAAACAAAAGGATTATCACAGCTACCAATAGGTTCTAGTTCATTTAAACCGCCTAAGTTCAAAATATATGATTTAGAGCCGGTAGAAACGCCATTATCATCATATCCATATACTTCGTAATCACCATCAGTAGAAAATTGTTTGCCGATTTCGAAATAGAAACCCTTACTACCGAATGTATTGCCATTATCATCCACTACGTGATGCAATTTAACTAAGTTTTCATAGTGTTTTGGAGTTGTAATAACAAATGGATTATCTTCAGAACCAGCAGAAGCTTCTGGATCGAAATCACCATATTCTTTTCTATCGAAATATTGTTCAAGAATTGAACCGGCCATATCACCCCAAGTGACTTTAATCATTTGAGTTTTAAACCAGGCAAACGAAAAAGACAATGCCGCAATTAGCATTGAACTTAATCCAACAAACATAGAAATAAAGAGCTTATTCTTTTTCATAATTAAGAATTAGCTCCTATATCAATGCTGATTTCGGATAAATCTGATGTGAAATCGAGCTTTGCTGAAACAGATGATTGGTCATTAACAATGTCAATCTTTCCGGCACAATTATCATAGAAATAATTAATTAGTGGTACTGAATAGTCATATTTGACTAAAAATTTAACTTCGGTAAAGTTTGCTGGCAAAACGATGTCACTACAAACAATTTGATTGTTTTTAACAACGTTTTCGATACCTTTGTTAGCTTCAACTTCACTCGAATCAATAAATTGATAAGTAGTAAATGAGTTGTTGTCAAAATATGACTTGCATGTTCTATAGAAAGTATCGTCATTGGTAGTATCAGTGATACCAGCGACATCATATGTATATCCAGAACCAGTTGCATAACCCAATCTACAAAATGTAAATCCTGAAATATTAGACATATATGGCGAGATAATATATTCGCCAGTACTATTTGATGCATATTCTGTATTTGTTGATAAAGAGGCTGTAATTACTTGTTCAACAGGGTTAATTTCATTAGTTTTGATTGTCAGCTCAATGATTTTGCAAAGATTAGCATTTCTAGATGCAATAAAGGAGTCATAACTATTTAAAACTAAAGAATCAGTTTGCTTTCCGCTTTTTAAGTCATCATCATATTCAAAAATACGAAAACTTGATGTCAATGAATTAGGATGGACAACAATTAAAGTATTATTAGAATCAATGGTTCTTGAAGCAGCAAACCAGCAAATTGTTGAAGTTACCAATGCAACAGCAGAAAAAGACATCAAACCAATTGATCCAATTATCTTAGCTTTGTTGTTTGAAAGTATCTTTTTCATTAAAAACGCCAGCGGCCTTTCTATAGTTCGGCAACTGGCTATCTCCTTGAGACCCTATAGTTTTGCGTCGCTAAATCACTTTAGCTTTGCTATTTTCAATCGCATTATAACATGTATTTATATAAATACAAAATAAAAAAATAAAGAAAAGATGCACCATGCATCTATTCTTGTTTTTCTTTAGTTAAGTCTTTTAGCAATTCTTGTCTTAACGCTTCTTTTTGCTCTGCGGATAATTCGTTAAGAGCAACCTTTTTCTTTTCACTAGATTTTTTAATGTAAATAAATAATCCAAGAACATTAGCAGCCAATAACAAGAAGAGAGGAATAACACCAACAATCAAATATAATGTCGAATGAATCTGTAAATATTCAATCATTCCTTTAGGAGTATATGAAGATTGTCTTAAAATTGTTAATTCTTCTGGACTTGGCATTGTAGCTAACATAATAACACTTATAACGAATAGAAATATTGTTAATGCTATATCAACGCTAATCAAGGATATCCATAAAATTT
This sequence comes from Bacilli bacterium, assembly GCA_045600585.1. Lineage (GTDB taxonomy): Bacteria > Bacillota_I > Bacilli_A > RFN20 > CAG-826 > JAZRYE01. Next base: position 4,307 of record JAZRYE010000042.1, read on the forward strand.
TCTTTTGTTTTTTCATAATAAAATCCCTAAAGCTTTCACTCTAGGGAAATTATATTAAATTATTAATCTTTTGAAAAGACTTTTGTTTATGAAAGATTATGCACTAACTTTAGCAAAATCATTTTGATTAATTGCATTGAATGCTAATGTGTATGTTTTAGAACTTGTATTTAAGAAATCTAAAACATCAGTTGTACACATTTCATCTGAACCTTCATACCACATAACAACATTAATTTCTAAAACTTTAGTTCCTTCAATTGTACCGAGGAATTTATTTGTTGTTTCTGCATCGTTCATTGTGGAAGCAGTTGTAATTTTGTTTGCAGATGCGTTTGTATATGTAGAAACATCATCTATTGTGGTTCCAGTAACATAATCAAGATTGCCGCCTTTAGCGTGTCCTGGAGCATAAATTACTTTATGATCAGCATTATACATACCAACTCTATATGCTGATTGAACATTGTCTTTATCACCAGCTTGACCCTCGACAGGAGCAGTAGGTGTAAAATATGTTGAAGCATCAGGGTTAAAGAATAAATCATATTTTGCAGTGCTTGCTGCGCCAGGAACAGAGAATGCCATCTTAAATGTAGCATAATATCCGACAATTTTAGTTACGCCCTTGTCATCTTTAATTTCTTTATTATTTTCAGCAGCAGTAACTTCAGCATAACCAGTAGGAGTTTCATCAGCTAAAATTGCTCTATAAGTTTTGAAAGAATTGCCACTGATTGCAACTGAAGAATCTCTTAAATAAGTGCCAGCAGCCATAACAATTGATTTTGTTTCAGGGTTTTCTGTAGTTCCTGCAAATGCAGTATTAATTTGTGGTGTTAATTCACATTTTAAGTCACCTTCAGGGTTGATAACTGTTGATGTTGTAGAGATTTTAGCATCACGGCCAGCAGAGAACCATGCAACAGTTCCACTAACAGCAGCAGCTGTAGATAAACATAAGACAGCTAATGCAGGAACGATAATTTTTGACTTTTTCATAATTTTTTTACCTTTCATTGTCTAATACGACAAAAAGTTCAACCAATGTATTTATGTTGAACGGATAATAGTACTGATACCAATTTCGGATGGTTGGGACTGCCCCTAATTGGCACAACTAGATTATATTATCAAATAAAATAAATATGCAAACATTATTTTTTAATAACATAGTTATTAGAATTTAGAAAAATAAATAAAAAAAGAGATTCAACGAATCGTATTGATCTATCGAATCTCTATTATTTTAGAAATTATTATTAATGAATTCTGCGCATTTTTCTGCAGTTCTATGTCCCATGTTTGAAGGGACAAATTTAGCATTGATATTTTTGCCAGAAAGAAGCTTAATAAAGTTCAATCCAATCAAATAACAGCCTAGTTCATTCATATGGAATCCTTGAACATCATATGGATCGCCAAGTTCTTTACAAGCAAGGTGGACAACATCACCACTTCTAATTACTCCATCAAGTTTAAAGTCAGTAGATATCTTATTTAAGCAATAAACAATACCTTTATACATATCTTCTTCATTATCGTAATTAAAATATGGAGTCCAATCTTTAACAGTTTCATATTTAAATGAGTTAATAGGTGAGTAGGCCCATGTTTCGTGCCACAAAATAGCTGATTTAGGACATAATTCTTTGACATAGTTATAAACAAATTCAAAGTATGGGTAATATGTATCTACATTGCCAGAATAATGTGAAGCTTGTTGTAATGAAATTTTATCCCATTCCATCATTAATAGAGCTTCTTTAATGGAAACCATTTTTCCAGTAGAAGTACCATTATGGAATAATTCATAATCTTTCTTATCTTCTTTAATATTTCTTTCATGTAAATCAAGTGGACAGCCACCGATATATAAAACATAGATATCTAAATCTACATTGTTAGCTTCTGCAATTTGTTGTGCATATGTTTGTAAATTAACACCGAAGCTATTTGCAATCATTAAGAAACGCATATAAATCTCCAATCTAAAAAATTAATACTTAAATAGTTTACCTCAAAATATGTATATAAATAGAAAAAATCTTCTACTTACCGCAGAAGATTGAATAAACACTATTTTTACCACGTGATTTAGCTAAGCTAGCTTGCTTATCAGCGGTATTAATTAATTCATTTAATGAAATGTTATCATTAGGACCGCATACAGCAACACCAATGGATAAAGATAGATGGAACTCAGGATCGTTTTCAAATCGAATTTGTTCAGCTTTTTCTCTGAGATTTTCTGCAATTTCTTTATATCTTTGATAATTGCATTTTTCACAAATCAAAATAAACTCATCTCCACCCCATCTAACAGCGTGGCTGCAATTAACTTCTAATAATACTTTAGATACTTCAGTTAAAACTTTATCGCCAAAGAAGTGACCATATATATCGTTTGCTTGTTTGAAATTATCAACGTCGATCATCATAACGCCTGTACTATCATTGAAACCATCTTTATGCTCTCTTAAATAATAACTTAACCAGTTTCTATTCTTTAAACCTGTTAATGTATCTTTATTTGCATTATCTAAAGCTCTTTTTACTAATGATTCATTTGCTTTGAAAGCAGATTCTTTAATGAATTCAAACATAAATGCTAAAAAGAATGCAGCTAAATATGTAAATGGAAATCTAATATAGAAGGATTCCATTGGATGAACAAACGGAAGTATAGAAGGATTAACTCTATAAATTATAGAAATAGCAACAATTTCAATAAACATAATTCCAGATGCAATAGAACCCGTCTTCCATCCATATACAATCATCGCGCAGAAAGGAAGAAGTAATACCCAATAAGTGGAATAGCCATCTTGAGTACCACCTAAAAGAAGGAAGTATGTAAATATAACGATTATTATAGCTAAAAACACATAACGTGATGGTTTAAATAATCTATTACTAAGTAATGAGAATATAGTTGTAATAATGCTTAAAAACGAGAACGTTAAAGTAACAATGCATAACGTCCAGTTTTTCGAAATAATATTTAAGATAGAAAAGATAAAAGCAACAATAGCAAAAGCCATAGATACAAGAGCTTGTTGTAATCTATTTCTATATTCTCGATTTTGAATGTTGTTTCGGTTTGGTCTTTCTAACTTATACATAATATCCTTATATAATAATATAATAACGTTGTGATAATAAATATAACTATTTAAAAAGCCCAAATTTAAACATTGGGCTTTGGTTTGTAAAAATTAATTAGTTATTAGGTGTGAACGAGCTCTTTAATGAAGCTGTTCTATTAAAGACTAATAAATCATCAGATGAATCCTTATCAGTGCAGTAATAACCGTTTCTAATGAATTGGAAATGATCTAATGGTTTTGTTGTTTTTAAAGAGTTTTCAACAAATCCATAGGCTTTTTGCCATGAATTTGGATTTAATCTTTCAACAAAGTCTAATCCTTTTGTTTCTTCGGTTTCATCAAAAATCAATGGTTCAAATAAATTGAATTGAGCTTTTAATGCTGTCGTTGCTTCAACATAGTGAATTGTTCCATCAGGCTTACGAGCATTGAAATCGCTGCCAGATTTTGTTTCTGGATCATATGTGCAATGAACTTCAATGATATTTCCATTTTCATCTTTAACAACACTATTTGCTTTAATGAAATAAGCATTCATCAATCTAACTTCATTGCCTAAAGACAAACGTTTCCATTTTCTATTTGGTTTTTCTTCGACAAAGTCTTCTTGTTCAATGTAGATTTCTCTACCAAAAGCCATTGTACGAGTACCTAATTCTTCATTTTCCATATTATTAGGTGCTTCAACATATTCAATTTGACCTTCTGGGTAATTATCAATAATGACTTTTAATGGATTAATAACTGCCATAGGACGTGGAGCTTTTAATTTTTGATCTTCTCTTAAAAAGAAATCTAAGTTATCAGCGTTAGTTGTTGAGTTGATTCTTGATAATCCTGTATAAAGAATAAATTCTTTAATTGCTTCCGCTGTTAAGCCTTTTCTTTTTAAACCAACTAATGTTGGCATACGAGGATCGTCGTAACCTGTAACATAGCCTTCATCAACTAATCTTCTTAAATATCTCTTAGACATGATTGTGTTAGTAATATTCAATCTGCCCCATTCATATTGATGTGGAACATGTTCCATTTCACATTTTTCAATAAACCAATCGTATAAAACTCTATGGTTATCGAATTCAATAGAACACATTGAGTGAGTAATGCCTTCAAAGGAATCTTGTAATGGGTGAGCAAAGTCGTACATTGGATAAATGCACCACTTATTACCTTGTCTATGGTGTTCAGCATGGATAATTCTATACATAATAGGGTCACGCATATTGATATTTGGAGAAGTCATATCAATTTTTGCTCTTAATGTCTTTTCACCATTACCGTATTTGCCATCTTTCATTTCTTGGAAGAGTTTGAGGTTTTCTTCAACGCTTCTATCTCTACAAGGAGAATTTTTACCTGGTTCTGTTAAAGTGCCACGATAAGCAGTAATTTCTTCAGGTGATAAATCATCAACATAAGCTAAACCTTTTTTAATTAAAAGAATTGCTTTTTCATATGTCTTTTCAAAATAATCACTACCAAAGAAAATATTTTTAGGTTCATAGCCAAGCCACTTTAAATCTTCAATAATAGCCTGGACATATTGAGCACCTTCATTAACAGGGTTAGTATCATCAAATCTTAAGTTTGTATACCCGCCAAAGCATTTAGCTAATTCAAAGTCATTAATGATTGCTCTAGCATGACCGATATGTAAGTAAGCATTTGGTTCTGGAGGGAAACGAGTAACAATACTGTTGACTCTTCCTTCTGCCAAATCCTTCTCCATGATTGTTTTAATAAAATTGTTAATTTCTTCCATAAGAAGCACCTCGCACTAAAACATAATACTCTACTTTCATTTAGAATCAACTAAAGATTCTAACTATGTAGACAAAAGAAATCACTACATTCACATAGTGTTGTAGGTTATGAGAAATATAGAGTGAGTATTGTAAAAACGGAAAATTAGGCAAAATAAAAAGGCTTCTATTTAGTTGAACTATTTCGAAACCTATTATTGATTAATTATTTAACTTCAAACTGGTTATCACTAATGAATATTTCAGAACTATAGAATTTAGAGAAAGCATCAACAGCATATTGGATGTCTTTTGATCCAGCAGTTTCATAGCATGAATGCATAGCAAGTTGAGGTAAACCAATATCTACTGAAAGTAGAGATGTATGAGTTAAAAGGATATTACCTAATGTAGATCCGCCTCTTACATCACTTCTATTAGCAAAAAATTGATATGGAACTTTTGCATTATTACAAATTTCTTGGAATATTGCTGAGCTAATTGCATCACTTGTATAACGTTGCGAAGCATTAAATTTAATAGCAATTCCTTTATTCATATAACATTTATTATTTGCATCAGTTATACCAGGGTTATTTGGATGAACTGCATGGGCATTATCAGCCGAAATTAAGAATGAATTAGCAAATGCAATGCCAACTGTTTCTTTACCAAATTCTAAAGAGGCTGAAACACGGTTAATTATTGTTTCTAAAAAGTCTCCATCCGCGCCTTGTCTTGAGGAAGAACCGACTTCTTCATTATCAGAAATATATAATACGTTAATTGCATTTTCATTATCTGATTTACCGAATGCTTTTGCACTTGTAAAAACGCATTCTAAATCATCTAATCTAGGTGATGAAATATACTCTTTTTCTTTACCCCAAATTACACCTTTTTGATGGTTATATAAATATAGGTCAAAGTTAATAATGTCTTCAGGTTTACAGTTAAGTGATAAACAAAGTTTATCTTTTAATGGACTTCCTTCTAATTCTTGACCAATAAAAGCTTGCATTTCACTAGCCATATTATAGCTATGTCCTGAGTTAGCATCTCTATTAAAATGTATACACAAATTTGGAATGACAACTAGGTCTTCATCTAAATTGACATTAGTCGATATTATTTTTCCATTCTTTTTTAATAAAACTCGACCAGCAATTCCAAGTGGACGATCTAACCATGGAGCACATAGCAAACCTCCATAAGGTTCGACATTAATCTTGTTATAAATGTCTGTTTTTCCATCGCATTCTGGTTTGATTTTAAAGCAAGGAGAATCGCTATGAGAAGCGATGATATGGAATGGATAATTTTCTTCATTTATCGAGTTACCAACATTTAACGCAACAAGGGAGGTTCCATTTCTTACAAAATAGACTTTATCGCCATAAGAAATACGAGAGTAAGACGATTCTTCGAGTCTTCTATAACCAGCTTTATTTAACATTTCACAAACGTTATCAATAGCTTGGAAACTAACAGGAGAATTATTAATAAAATTAAGCATTTCAGTTGCAAGATCAATGTTTAAAGAATTATTTGTTGTCGGTTTAAAGGAATCTTCCGGAATCATCCAGTATTTCCCTTGTTGATATGCACCCTTAATCTTTCCGGTAGAACAATAGTTTCTAATGCTTCTTTCCGTTACATTCCATCTTTTTGCTGCTTCACTTACTGATATATATTTCATATATTAATCTCCTTTTGGTTTTCCTATTTCGGAATTGATTATAATACAGAAACTTTCCGTAATCAAATATGAACAAAAGTTATATAATGACTATATGAAAATTACATTAGAAAACACTTTTAAAGATGTAAGAGATGATAAGAGATTAAAAGGATTCTCTCAATATTTCTATTATGGCATTGATGAATTAATGTTAAATGCTCAAATAAAGGCTACCGGAGGAGATGTTTGGCCTAACGAACAATCTGTTAAAGCTATTAACTTTTATGCAGATTTAAATAAAGCGGGAAAATTAGCAATCTATTATCCACAAGGAAAAGATAATTATTCAAATATTATTCATCTAAAACAAGATAACAAATGCCGTGTAGTTCTAGTTACCGCTGGAGGAGCGTATTCTGCTGTTTGTAATGGAGTAGAAGCAATGCCAGTAACTCAAAGATTATATGAATTAGGATTCGATGTATTTTTATTTACATATCATATAAAAGAAGAGTCTCATAAGTCTATTGATGATCTAGGAGCCGTGATTAAATACATCCATGAACATCAAGATGAATTGAATGTAGATGTTAAAGATTATATTTGTATCGGATTTTCTGCTGCAGGTCATACAGTTGGAGAATTTGGAACAAATAATCATGGATATAAATCATACGGACTTCCAAAACCAGGTCTTTTAGGATTATGTTATCCAGTAATTAGCATGAACGAATATCATCACTGGTTAACAAGAGATAATTTTTTAGGTAAAAATCCTACACAAGATAAACAAGATGAATACTCTATACAAAAACATGTCGATAATACATATCCAAAAACATTTATGTGGCAATGTTTACACGACAATGAAGTTGATATACATAATTCAATGATGATGGATGAGGTTTTAGCCAAAAATAAAATTCCACACATCTATGAAACATTTGATAGCAATGCTCATGGATGGGGAATTGCAACAAATAAATTAGCAGATGGATGGGTTGATAGACTTGTTCAATTCTACAAAGCAAACTAAAACTAGGATCGCTCCTAGTTTTTTAAATGTTATTTTAAATAAAATACTTCTTCACACTTTGGTTGAGCACCAGTAATAGGGTCCATAATCATTACCATTACATCTTTCATGTACTCGTTCCACTTATCAACAATTGGTGATTCCGCTTGTTTTTTAGCCGCGTATTCAGCCCCTTTTTCACATTCATAATAGCCAAATACTTCATTACCAGTAATCCAAATTGAATAATTAGAGATACCTGCTTCTTTTAATAAACTAACTAATTCAGGCCAAATGTTATTGTGTCTTTTAATGTATTCTTCTTTTTTGCCGTCAATGATAACAGCTTTCCATGCATATCTTTCCATAAGTAATTATTCCTTAATATATTAATAATATTTAATTACACGTGTAAGAGTAATTTCTTGATTTGGCTCTACTTTAATTACGTGTTCTTTATCTTTAAATTCTTTTTCTTCGTCTTCTTTTGTATCTGGCATATTCATCCATGGTTCTATACAAATCATTTTACTGCCTAAAGAATGCCACAATAGAAGGTTAGGAAAGTCAGGGAAAGTGGTCTCCGCAACTAGAGAATCATCCTTCTTTCTTTTTAACCATACTTTTCTAGATTTGATATTATGCAAAACAATAGTTGATGCATTTTCTAACATGCTGGAACCTAAATCAATCGCATTATGATTAGAACCATAAACACTACCAGTATTTATCACATTTTCATTGAATGCTTCCTCATTTTCGAACTCAACGTAGTAATTTTCTACCTCAGAATCAAGCGCATAACTCTCATGAGCACCAATGAAAAAATAAATAACCTCTTTTGAAGGATTTTTGACAGTTTGTTCAATCAAAACACCATTATCTAAGCATGTATATTTGATGGTTAAATTGAAGTCAAAAGGATAGGTATTTTTAGTGAAGTCAGAACTTTTTAAAATTTGAGTAATGGAGCCTTTTCGAAGATCAACTAAATCGAATTCTAAGTCCCTTCCAAAGCCATGAAATTGGTCAGGATAATGTACTCCATTTACAACGATTGAACACTTGCCAGCGTGAGGAAATAAAATAGGTGCATGTTTGCCCCAAGAACCGTTTTCATTTTGCCAAAGTCTTTCTTTAGCATTATAAATAATGCTAGTCATTTGGGCGCCTTTACTATTTACTATAATACTTATATTATCTTTCTTAATTAAATAATCCATTTTTAATCATCCTTAATGTATAAAAATTCTTAGACATTTGTAGTACTTTTTCTTCTTCAAAAAATATTACTAACATTCATGCTACAAAACTACTAATTTTGGTCATTTTTTGTACACTGTCCAATTTTTGAAACATTGCAATTTACATATTTTTTCTCAGTGATATTATAAATGAGCATCGCTAAATCAGATGGTTTAGTAGACGACCATATTATTACACACAATAATTAATAAAAAAATAGATTTCAAAGGGGGGACTATCGCATGAAAGTCATTAAAAGAAGCGGCCGTGAAGTTAAATTCGACCCAACAAAAATTGAAAACGCTATTAAGAACGCAAATGCAGGCTTAGCAGCTAAAGATCAAATCAGTGGAGAAGAAATTACAGAGGTTGTAAAAGCTGTTACAACAACTCTTTCTAGACGTAAAAGAACAAGTAACGTTGAAGAAATTCAAGACTTAGTTGAAAAGGAATTAATGAAATGCAAGGCTTTCGTTCTTGCTAAATCATATATTACTTATAGATATAGAAGAGCATTAGCAAGAAAAGCTAACTCAACTGACTCACAAATTCTTTCTCTTATTGACTGTGTTAACGAAGAAGTCATGCAAGAGAACTCAAATAAGAACCCAGTAGTTTGTTCAGTTCAAAGAGATTATATGGCTGGTGAAGTATCTAAGGATATTACAAAGAGAATTCTCTTACCTCAAGATGTATATCAAGCACATAAAGAAGGTCTCATTCATTTCCACGATATGGACTACTTTGCACAACACATGCATAACTGTGACTTAGTCAACTTAGAAGATATGCTCCAAAATGGAACAGTTATCTCTGGTACATTAATTGAAAAGCCAAAGTCATTCTCTACAGCATGTAATATTGCAACTCAAATCATTGCTCAAGTTGCATCTTCACAATATGGTGGTCAATCAATCTCATTAACTCACTTAGCACCATTCGTTCAAGTTTCTAGAGAAAAGATCACAGGCGAAGTTAAAGAAGAATTCGCTGGTATCGGTGTTGAAGCTACAGAAGAACAATTAAGCAAGATTGTTGAAGAAAGATTAAAGAAAGAAATCAGAAAAGGCATTCAAACAATTCAATACCAAGTTGTTACTTTAATGACAACTAATGGTCAAGCACCATTCGTTACTGTATTCATGTATTTAAATGAAGCACGTAATGAACAAGAAAAGAAAGACTTAGCAATTATGATTGAAGAAGTCTTAAAAGAAAGATATCAAGGTGTTAAAAATGAAAAAGGTGTTTGGATTACTCCAGCATTCCCTAAATTAATCTATGTTCTTGAAGAAGATAACGTCAAACCTGGTACAACTTACTACTATTTAACAGAATTAGCAGCAAAATGTACTGCAAAGAGAATGGTTCCAGACTATATCTCTGAAAAGAAGATGCTCGAATATAAAGTTGATAAAAACGGTGATGGCCACTGCTACACATGTATGGGTTGTAGAAGCTTCTTAACTCCATATGTTGATGAAAATGGCAAGCCTAAATATTATGGTCGTTTCAACCAAGGTGTTGTCACAGTTAACTTAATCGATATCGCATTATCCGCAAAAGGTGATGTTAAAAACAAAGACATGAAATCATTCTGGAAAGTATTTGATGATAGAATGAAGTTATGTCACGAAGCATTACAAGCTAGACACGAAAGATTAACAGGTACACGTAGTGATGCTGCTCCAATCCTCTGGCAATATGGTGCTTTAGCAAGATTACCTAAAGGTGAAAAGATTGATAAATTACTACACGGTGGCTATTCCACAATCTCCCTTGGCTATGCTGGCTTATGGGAAACAGTTCTTGCATTAAATGGTCATAAATTAACTGAACCAGAAGGTGAAGCTTTAGGCCTTGAAATTATGCAAAAACTCAATGATTACACAGGTAAATGGAAGAAAGATGAAAACATCGACTACTCCTTATACGGCACACCACTTGAATCAACAACATATAAATTTGCTAAATGCTTACAAGAAAGATTCGGTGTTATCGAAGGTATTACAGATAAGCAATACATCACAAACTCTTATCACGTACACGTTACTGAAGAAATTGATGCTTTCTCTAAATTAGCATTAGAATCTAAATTCCAAAAACTCTCTCCTGGTGGAGCTATCTCATATGTTGAAGTTCCTAACATGCAAAACAACATTCAAGCTGTTCTCGATGTTATGTCCTTCATCTATGACAACATCATGTACGCTGAATTAAATACTAAATCAGACTATTGCCAATGCTGTGGTTATGATGGAGAAATTCAAATCGTTACAGATGATGATGGTAAATTAGTATGGGAATGCCCTAACTGCCACAATAGAGATCAAAATAAGATGAACGTTGCAAGACGTACATGTGGTTATATCGGATCTCAATATTGGAACCAAGGTAGAACTCAAGAAATTAAAGAAAGAGTATTACACTTATAATCTATGAATTACGCTTCAATTAAATACAATGATATTGCAAACGGAACAGGAGTGAGAACAACACTCTTTGTTTCCGGATGCACACACCACTGCTTTAATTGTTTCAATGCAATTGCTTGGGATTTCAAGTACGGAGAGCCTTTTACTGAAGAAGTAGAAAATCAAATACTTGAATCATTAAAGCCCGATTATATAACTGGATTAACTTTATTAGGTGGAGAACCAATGGAAAAAGTTAATCAATTAGGACTTATCTCATTCTTAAGAAAAGTCCATGAGCAATTCCCAAACAAAACCATTTGGTGTTACACAGGCTATTTATGGGAAGATTTACTTCCTGGTGGTAAAGTCCATACAGAAGTTACAGAAGAAATCCTTTCATATTTAGAAGTATTAGTTGATGGAGAATATCTCGATGCTCAAAGAGATATCACATTAATCTTTAAAGGAAGTAAAAACCAAAGAACTATTGATGTAGCAAAAACTCTAGAATCTGGATTCGTTATTGAAAGAGAGCTTCAGAAAGGAACAATTGAAAAATGATGAAAGTAAATATTAAAAAGTTAAATCCAAATGCAGTTATTCCAACTTATGGAACTCCATATGCAGCAGGATGTGACTTATACGCATGTTTAGAAGAACCGTTAACAATTGAACCACATCAAACAGTTAAAGTTCCTACGGGATTAGCTATTGAACTACCTGAAGGCTTTGCTGGATTAATCTATGCAAGAAGTGGCTTGGCAACAAAAAGACACTTGGCCCCAGCAAATAAAGTTGGCGTTGTTGATTCTGACTATAGAGGTGAAGTAATTGTTGCTTTACACAATCATAGCGAAATCGCTCAAACAATCGACAAAAATGAAAGAGTTGCTCAATTAGTCATTGCTCCTATATATCAAGCTGAATTCGTCGAAAAAGATGAATTAAGTGAGACAGTTAGAGGTGCAGGTGGATTCGGTTCTACTGGTACTAAGTAAATTATTACAAATCATATAGATTACCCGAGAAATCGGGTTTTAATTTGAAATAATATTGACAAAGCAATTACAAGCACATACATTGTAAATGACAGACAAATACATTTTAGTATAATATACGGATTTAAAAGGAGGAATGTTATGACGGAACAAACATTAATTCAATTTAGAGCAGACAAGGAACTAAAGGAAGAAGTCGCAGCGATTTACGAAGCAATTGGAATGGATCTACCCACAGCATTCCGCATGTTTTTACTTCGAAGCAAAGCCTGTAAAGGATTGCCTTTTCCAGCAGTGTTACCTGAAACAACAATTTCTAATTCCGAAGCTGTATTAGCATTTGAAGCATTAAGAAATCAAGCAGCAGACGTTAAAGAAATGTCAATTGATGAAATTAACGAGGAAATTGCCGAAGTAAGAACTAGCAGAAAGAAGTGAAATGGATGCATACGCTGTTATCGACACCAATGTCTTAGTGGCAGCATTACTTACTAAAAACGAAAACTCACCCACCTTAAAAATATTGAAATAATTTAGTTATTTAAAAGCTGCATGAACTAAAGTCAGATGATTACCCGAGTAATCGGGTTTTCTTTTTTGCAAATTGACTTTATATTAGTCTTGTATTACATTGTATTACGCAAGGAGGAATGCATATGGTTATATCAATACGCATGACCGAAGAAGAAAAGAAGCTAGCTGATGCTTATGCAAAACTTAAAGGCGTAAGCTTAAGCGAAGCTATAAAAAGAGCTTATTTTGAGACAATTGAAGATGAATTTGATATCGCATTAGCAGATAGAGCAATTAAAGAATACGAAAAGAATCCTAAGACACTTACATTAGAAGAAGTGAAAAAGGAACTTGGTCTTTAATATGTTTCACGTAGAATTTACTCAATTTGTTTTAAAATCGCTCAAAAAATTTGATAGATATACGCAAAGAATGATTCTTGATTGGATTGAAAAGAACTTAGAAGGAACTGATAATCCAAGAAAACACGGTAAAGCTTTAACAGCAAATAGATCCGGTCAATGGAGATATAGAATAGGTGATTATCGCATTATTGTTAAAATAGAAGATGAAAAACTAATTATCCTGACTATAGCGATAGGCCATAGAAAAGATATATACAAATGATTGCCCGAGAAATCGGGTTTTATTTTGCAAATATGTTATTTGTTAATAAGTTTGACGAACAAAGAAAACATATATATGTTAATATACTTTTGCTAGATATGAAAAAAAGTAAAACATTATTCTTATTGTCACTATTTTTATTAGGTGGATGTGCTTCTTCTAATAGTTCGTTTATCGATTCATCCATAAGTGAAGAACCTAGTTCAGATGAATCTACAAGTGAATCCACCAGTTCTTTTGACGATTCTTCTACAACAAGCAAAGAAAGTGTTGATGAGTCAACATCTGATTTTTCAAGTGAAGACTCGACTTCTGAAGAATCAACAAGCGAATATTCTTCTTCTGAAAGTGAATCATCAGAAGGCTCTTCTATGGAAGAAGATGACGATGGAATTACTTCAATTAGAGAAGTCAAAGAATTATGCAAAACAATTACAGATCTAAATATATCTGGTATAGCCATTGATCAAACAAGAAAAGTAACCATTAAGGGTTTGGCTATATCTAGATTTTCTTTAGTTAAAACAACTAGTAAGTTTGGATTAAATGTTTCATATGCCGATAAGATTCTTATGGGTGATGATACAGGATATATTGGAGTAGCCACTAACAACACAAAAGACGGAACATCATTCTGGGGCAAAGTAAATGACCATGCAGGTAAAAACACTTCTGTTTATACAGTAACTGGTTATTTATCTATGTATTTGAATCAACCAGAATTATATATTGAATCATTCACTTGGAATGAAGGCGAAACAATGAACCTTGATTACACAAGTTATTCAAACGGAGATATCACTTTAGATACATATTATGATAAAGCGACAGAAACAAACTATAACTGTGCTGGTCATGGATATGGAGATATTTATACAGTAAAGAATGTATATTGCTTTGATAAAAGAGATAATGTCTATTTCTTTACTGATGGAACAAGCGTTATGAAAGCAGTTAAAGGCTTAGCTACATATTCAGTAGGCCAATCCTATGACATAACTGGATATATTTCTTTGAATAATTGGATCCCATCCATATACACATTAACAAGTAACAAAGTGAATGATTCATCAGTAACTTTATCAAATGAACACGCAGCAACAACTACGATAACTGACTTTAAGAAAAATAAATCATCAAAAGATGATACATCATCTAAGATGACTAACTATATCAGATCATTCAAAACAATATATAAAGCAACTGTATATGTCGATGCTTATACAGAAAATGGGAAATGCTATGTCACAATGGGCGATAGATATATTCCTGGAACAGAAATGTCATCAAGCCATTTAAAAAGTCATATAGTCGATGGGGAAATTTCTATTTCAAATGATAACTATTGGGACATAAGTGAAAATCAAATGTACACTTATTGTCCTTTAAAAGATTATTTATTCGAAGAAGAAACGGTTGACGTCTACTTCTACCAATACTTACAAGAATGGGGTTCTTATGGCGATAAGAAAAATCAACCAATTTGGAAAGCAATGGTTATTAATGACTTTATAGCCTAAATATTTTCTTCAATAATTTGCTTTAATTTAGAAAATCTTTTGAATACAATTTCAGCAACAATTGAAAATCAGTTGATCCATAATCATGAACAATTCTATTTCGAAAGTCGACAATCTTAAACCAAAGTTTTGGATTATGGTTTATTCTAAATTCATCAGATAGAGATTTAATGTTTTCTGATATTTGAATTAGTCTAAACATGCATGAATCAATTACTTGAATACGTGTTAGAAATTCTTCCATTGATAGTCCTTTTACATAATCATCAATCGTAAGAATATCATTTTTTATTTTTAAAAGATAATATCTGTCATCTTTTATGTTGTTCATAGATTCTTATACCGTCCTTAAGAATTTCTCTTAACAATACATGATTGTTTTCTAATTCAACTGAACGAATAAGATCTACACGTTTATGTAAGGCTTGTCTCAAGTTCTCAATCAACCCAATAAACTCAAGTGCTTCAAATTCCCCATCAACCATTAAGTCGACATCGCTTTTCTCCGTGCAATATCCTTTCGCATAACTGCCGAAAAGAAAACAATATTCAACTTTATAGTCATCTAAGACTTTTTTAACTATATCTTTAATTTGCTTAAGTGTAAGAATGCCAGTATCTTCTGTAACAGTAAAAGCACCGATCAAATCTTTAACCGCTCTTTGATATTTATACGTACTTTCATATTTAGAATCATTCTCATATCTTGAAAATGTTCTTAATGGCATATGAATAATTTCAGCCGCTTGGGCTTGTGTTAATTCATATTCTTTTCTTACTTCTTTTAATGTCATATATAGCATTATAGCATATGAATCATTCTATACAATAATATTTGGCATATTTAGAAAAGCCATTTGGCGTATTCTGATAAGCCATTACCAAAAAATGTCTCATCATTGATATGGTTATCTTTTTTAAAAAATTTTTACAAATAAGATTGACGGTGTAAACTCCTTGATATACATTGTCCATATAGGAGGAATACATATGACATCAGCTACACAAGTTAGAATTGATTCCGAAACCAAGCAAAAAGCAAATGCATTGTTTGAATGTTTGGGACTAGACATGTCAAGTGCCATTAATTTATTCCTAAGACAATGTGTTTTGAGAGGCGGTCTTCCATTTACGGTTGAATTACCAAATTATAATCAAGAAACATTAGATGCAATAAAAGAAGCAAAAAGGATTTCTAGAGATAGTTCAGTTAAGGGTTACTCATCTATGGAATCTTTAAATGCGGCACTAGATGAAGAATAATTGAAATATACAGTTAAAAAATAAATATCCACCGGACAATCCGGTGGTTTTTCATAGTCGGGCAGAATTAGCCCTCTATTACTTGCCGCCTGCATCACAGGCGAATGCGGACCACCGCTTGCATTTGTTATTTGCTACCCGTAAACGGGTCTTCGTCAAAGTCGATCGTCAGTTGGACAACCGCCTCATCTTCTTTGAGTTGATTCCTGATGTATTCGGCTATCTTGGCTTTG
>JAZRYE010000043.1:0-34840 GCA_045600585.1 Bacilli bacterium
AATCATGATTTGTTTGTCCCAAAAGATGTTTACGACCAAATTAAAGGTAATTTCGTATATAAAATTAAAGAATAAATGAATTCCGACCTTATTAGGCCGGTTTTCTTTATCAATCATTGCAAATACAATTTCCTAATCAAACAAAAAAGACTGCCCTACTGGACAGCCTATGTCATACAATATTGTGATAATTTACTCTGTAGTACTTTGACAGATTGGACTGTGATACTACAAATATAAATTAGTCAGCAATGAATTGAAGTAAAGCAACAAAACGTGCTGTTTTGATAGCTTTTGCAACTTCTCTTTGGTGTTTAGCACAAGTTCCTGTGCTTCTGCGAGGAGCAATCTTTCCATTAGGAGTGATATATTGTTTCAATAATTCAACATCCTTGTAATCAACGTATTTGAAATTTTTGTCTTTGCAGAAGTTACAGACTTTTTTGTGAGGTCTAACTTTTCTAAAAGCCATAATTAATGTTTCCTTTCTAATAATTAGAATGGAAGGTCATCATCAGGCAAATCGAGTGAATCAAGGTTATTACCTTTAGCTGCAGGTGTTGGAGCTGGAATGTCATCAAATTTAACATCAGTTCCATTATTTGCATTAGCAGATTTAGGTTCTAATAATTGAACATTATCACAAATAATTTCAACAACATTAGCATTAGTGCCATCTTTGCGTTGATATTTGCGTTGATTCAAACGGCCTTCGAGACCGACCAATGAACCTTTTCTGGCATATTTGCTGACAAAGTCAGCTGTTTTGCTCCATGCGGTGCAGTCAAAAAAGCTTGTTGACTTGCTACCATCAGGATTAGCGACTGGATTATCCACAGCAACTGTGAATGATACAACAGAATTACCAGAATTGGTGTTTCTGAGTTCTGGGTCACGGGTTAAGCGACCAACTAAAACTACACGATTAATCATAATTGATTGTTCCTCCTTATTCGTGGTCGACGACTACTAATAAACGGATCACGGCGGAATCAATACTATTTAAACGGTTAAATTCGTTTAATGCTTTTTCATCAGCACTAACTTTTTCAACGACATAGTATCCTTTAACTTGTTTGTTAATAGGATAAGCTAAATCGCGCATACCCATTTTTTCGTCAACAGCGTTAACTTTAGCACCATTATCGGTTAAGATTTTATTCATCTTTTCGATTTGTGCAGCGCGGGCAGCTTCGTCTAAATCAGCTCTGAGAATATACATAATCTCGTAATTGCGCATTTTTCTTACCTCCCTTTGGTCTTCTGGCTACCATCATGATGTAGTAGCAGAGAGAAATTTGCTTTTTAAGCGATGTTATTATACAGGCATACGTATAAAAAGTAAAGAATCACGTGAACGCGAACATATATCGCCTACACTTTGTTATATCTAGAAAATCTAAAATTTTACTTGAGAATTTTTAATTAATAAAAAGGAACCCTTTGGGTTCCTAATTTTTCATAATCTTGCAATTACTTTTCTGGTTTCATTGTAGGGAAGAGGATAACTTCTCTAATTGATGTATTACCAGTAAGAATCATAACAAGTCTATCGATACCAACTCCGACACCACCTGTAGGAGCCATACCATATTCAAGAGCTTCGACGAAATCTTCATCAATTGTACAAGCTTCATCGTCACCGTTTTCTTTAGCTTCAAGTTGACCTTTGAATCTTTCAACTTGGTCAATTGGATCATTTAATTCGGTATATGCGTTACCTAATTCTTTACCATTGACGAATAATTCGAATCTATCAACGAATCTTGGATCACCTTTTTCTTTCTTGGTTAATGGAGAAACTTCGATAGGATATTCATATACGAATGTTGGTTGAATTAAGTCAGCTTGGCAGAACTCTTCATAGAATTCGTTCATAACATAACCAACTGTATTCTTGAACTTGTCTAAATGTAAGCCATGTTCGTCTGCTAATTTCTTAGCTTCTTCGAATGTCTTAACTTGTTTGAAATCAATACCGCATTTTTCTTTAATTAAATCATTCATGGAAACCCATCTGAATTTTGACTTAAAGTCAATCATCTTACCATCATATTCAACAATAGCTGTTCCACAAACTTTCTTTGCAACAGAACGAATCATTTTTTCAGTAAGAGCACCAATGCCTCTTAAGTCTGTATAAGCTTGGTAGATTTCGATTGATGTAAATTCTGGGTTATGTGTATTATCCATGCCTTCGTTACGGAACATATGACCAATTTCATAAACTCTTTCCATACCACCGACGATTAATCTCTTTAAGTTTAATTCAGTAGCGATTCTTAAATAAAAGTCTTTGTCCAATGTATTGTGATGTGTAACGAATGGACGAGCAGAAGCACCACCTAAAATTGGGTTTAAAACTGGAGTTTCGACTTCCATAAATCCTTCACCGTCTAAATAGCTTTGGATAGCACGAATGATTGCTGGACGCATAATTGCATTCTTTCTAGCATCATCATTCATGATTAAATCGATGTATCTCTTACGGCTTCTTTCTTCAACGTCAGTTAAGCCATGAAATTTTTCTGGTAATGGATGTAAGCACTTTGTTAAGTGTTTGTATTTTTCAGCGCGGATTGTTAATTCACCAGTTCTAGTAACCATAACACGGCCATAGACACCGACGATATCACCAATATCTGCTAATTTGAAAACATCGTAGTTTTTCTTACCGACAACATCGATACCAATATAAGATTGGATGTTACCTGTTTTATCTTGAATATTGATAAATGATGCTTTACCCATTCTACGAATGGCTTTAATACGTCCAGCAACAGAAACGTATAATTGCATCTTATCAACTTTTGCAGCATCTTTATTTGCACATAATTTGCGGATATCGCTTACATGATGGCTAACTTTATAAGCTTGACCAAATGGATCAATGCCCATTTCTTGATATTTTGCTAATTTTTCACGGCGAGCAATTTCTTGATCGTTTAATTCTTTTACTTCCATGATTTTTTCCTCACTTTAACTCAAATAGTATAAGGTATTCGCTTGACTTTTAATAGTCAAAAAATACTTTATTTATATATCTCGTTTTTATACTCGTTTAGAATCCTAATTAAATCATCTTTTGTATTAAGTTCGAGTACTAATTTATTTCGTAATGATTTTGAATTAGGGAAACCACTAAAAAATTTAGGCGCTATAGTTCGATACATTTTCATTCCTAGAAATTCGCCTTTATCAGCAATGAAGTCATCAGCCAATTCAGTGCAAAACATCATTTGTTCATCTAAAGATGGATTATCTAATCTTTCTCCAGTTTTGAAATAATGATCGATTTGTTTGATTAAGAATGGATTTCCCATTCCGCCTCGAGCAACCATAACTGCTTCTGCACCAGTAATTTCAATCGCATTAATGGCATCGTCTAAAGTAAAAATATTTCCAGAAACAATTAATGGAACAGTCATCTTGCTTCTTAAGTCTTTTAGTAATTCCCAATGCGGTTCTCCAGAATATAGTTCTTTTCTTGTTCTTCCATGAATTGCAATTGCATCAACTCCGGCAAGTTCAAGCTCATTAATTACTTGCAAAAAATTCATCGGACCATAACCCAATCTAATCTTCGCAGTAACTGGTTTTGTGGTATTCGACTTTAATGCACGAATTATATCCCCACAAAGTTTAGGATTTTGCATTAAAGCAGAACCGCTTCCTGAATTAGTAACTTTAGGAACTGGGCACCCCATATTTACATCAATAAAATCGTATTCAATTCCCTTAGAATTAATTATTTGAAGAGCTTTTGCTAAATTTTCAGGAGAAGATCCAAATAGTTGAATTCCAATTGGAGTATCCGTTTTTTGATATATCAAATACGATTCAGTTTCAGCGTTACCGTAAATTAATCCCATATCGCTTACCATTTCTGTGTAAGCCATAGCAACACCAAAAGGCATATTAAATTTACGATAGCCAGCAGTTGTGATTCCTGCCATTGGTGCTAAAACAACTTTACCATTAATTTCTAAATTTCCTAATTTCCACATAGTTAAAAAAGAGAGGCTTAGCCTCTCAGTAATTATTTGTTCTCTTCTGCTTCTGGAGCCTGAGGTTGTTCTTGAGGAGCAGGTTCTTCTTTTACTTCTTGAACTTCGTCTCTTTTAAGATGTCTATGTTCTAACAAGTAATCGATTTCTTCAGCAGTGATTTGTTCATGTTGCATCAATGTCTTTGCAAGAAGAATAACATCTTCTCTATTTTCAGCAATAACTCTTAATGCTTCTTTATGACCATCTTCGATGATTCTTCTAACTTCAGCGTCAATCTTTTCAGCTGTAGCTAATGAGAAGTTCTTTTGGCTAGATGTATAATCTCTTCCTAAGAAGACAGAACCAGTATCTCTTTCATATTGAATTGGTCCTAAATCAGACATACCTAATTCACAAACCATCATACGTGCAATTTGTGTTGCAACTTCAATATCGTTTTGTGCGCCTGAAGATACATCATCAAAGAAAGTTTCTTCAGAGGAACGTCCTCCAAGGTAACCTACAATTCTTGCAACTAATTCTTTTTTAGTATATAAGAATCTATCATCTTCAGGAGTCATACGAACGTGGCCACCTGTATTACCACGAGGGATAATTGTGATTTTTTGAACTTTGTCTGAATGTGGGTATTTTAAACCAATGATTGCGTGTCCAGCTTCGTGATATGCAACTACTTCTTTTTCGTGAGAATTCATGCCACGTGAGCTCTTTGCAGGGCCGGCAACTCTTCTATCGATAGCTTCATCAATTTCATCCATACCGATTTCAGGTTTATTTGTACGAACAGCTAATATAGCTGCTTCGTTCATAATGTTTTCAATATCAGCACCTGAGAAACCAACAGTTCTCTTTGCTAATTGACCAAAGTCAACATCAGCAGCAACATGTTTATTTCTTGAGTGAACTTTGAAGATTGCTTCTCTACCTTTTTTGTCAGGTAAAGAAACTGTAATCTTTCTATCAAAACGACCTGCTCTTAATAAAGCTGGGTCGAGAACATCATCACGGTTTGTAGCAGCAATGACAATAACACCAGAGTTATCAGAGAAGCCATCCATTTCAACGAGTAATTGGTTAAGTGTTTGTTCACGTTCATCGTTACCACCACCTAATCCAGCGCCTCTTTGTCTACCGACAGCATCGATTTCATCGATAAAGACTAAACATGGAGCGTTTTCTTTAGCAACTTTAAACATGTCTCTAACACGACCAGCACCGACACCGACGAACATTTCAACGAAGTCAGAGCCAGAAATAGAATAGAAAGGAACACCAGCTTCACCGGCAACAGCTTTTGCTAATAAAGTTTTACCACAACCTGGTGAACCAACTAATAAAACACCTCTTGGCAATTTAGCACCAAATTTAGTGAATTTTTTAGGATCTTTTAAGTAATAAACAATTTCTTGCATTTCGAGTTTCTCTTCATCGCATCCTGCAACATCAGAGAATCTAACTTTGCTTGCGCTTTCTCTTCTTGCTCTAGACTTATTAAACTCAAGAGCTTTATTGTTAGCGCCGCCAACAGTAGAAGATAATCTAGAGAATAAGAATAAGCAGATGATAACTGAGCCAGCTAACATAATGATAGTTGGACCCCATGTGTCCCACCAAGATGTGACATATGGATCAACAGCTTGATTTAACTTAATTACTTCATTAGTCGCGCAGTTTTGGATAATGCTATAAAGGGAATAGAAGTCTGTGCTTCCTTGCCATAAATATGCATTTTGATAATACGAATCAATTGGGAGAGTAAGTGTAAAGTTATATTGTTTGCCACCTTCAGTTAATTTACCTGTTAAAGTCATAACTGTAGATGCTGGTGTTTCAGTTACCTCAGTAATTGCACCGCTATCTAAATATGCAAGAAATTCATTAATGGAAATGGTTTTTGTAGAATGAGTTCTACCAAACATCAACCATGCAAATAATGCAATGAGTGCAATGACAATAACTAAAGAGAAAATGAAACTACGAGATACACCTCTTCTTTGTGGTTGTCTTTCTTCAGCCATATAGATTCCTCCTTTTCTTTATTTAAAAATCGCTAATATTATAATAGTGATTCTCTTTCTTTGAAAGATAAATATTATTTGACGATTAGGTTACAATCTTTAGTTGGTATAAAGTCTTTTTGATAACGTGGTATATAGATGATTTCTCCAGTAGAAGAAACAATAACAGGCCAAGTAGCTCTTTTTGTGATAGGAAGTTTCCAATCAATAAATAGTCTTCTAACTGGCTTTTTGTAACCTTTAATCAAGTATAAATCGCCACTTCTTGCATTTCTAATAGTAATTGGATAGTCACTATTTTTAACATTTCTATTTGATGAATCTTTTAAGAAATTTAGATAAAAATAAGGAGTTTCTAATTCGCAAGGTTTATCTAAAGTATAAGAATATTCGATATTTGATTTTCTAATAAACTTACAAACATCATATTCCTTAATAAAATAAATATCTGATTTAATCGGAATAACAATATTAGATTTATTGCTTTCGATCGCCTTTTTAATTTCTAAAACAAAAGGCATAGAAATTTGATAATTTATTTCACATTTTTCTATTAATAAATTTAAGGCATAAGCTAGGTCAATATCAGATAAAGAAAGTAAAGATCTATTATTACCAATATTGGATGAAGAAACCTTATTCAAAATTGATTGAAGATTCTTGTTTTGTTCATCAATTTCATTAATAACTTTTGCTCGATCAAAATCAGTCATCACTTCAACAATTGAATGTCTAATTTTATTTCTTTCAAATGTATTTTCTAAGTTAGTTTTATCTATAGCAAAAGGGACTTGATTATTTTTGCAATAAAGAAGTAAATCAGATTTCTTAACATCCAATAATGGACGAACAACATTTATACCAAAAAGAAATGAATTTTCAGCGATTCCATAAAATTTAACGAGGTTTTTACGGCGTTTTTGCAAAATATATGTCTCAATTAGATCATCTTGATTATGGGCAACTAACGTCGCATCAAAATGAAATTCGTCGTTTATTTTTTTAAAGAATTCATAACGAATATTTCTACATTTTGCTTCTAAATTAGAATGTCCTAAAACTTCTTTTACATCTAAAATATGAAACTTAATATTATGCTTATTGCAAAACAATTTTAGTCCTTCAGTTTCACTACTAGATTCTACTCTTAGATGATAATTAACATGAGCAACTTCAAAAGAATAATTTTCATTTAAAAGCATATTGAAAAGTGCCATCGAATCTGGCCCATAAGAACACGCTAATAAATACCTTTTGTTTTTATCTAAATTAAGCATCAGATTTTACTTTCTCTGATGAGATTTCTTCATATACTGGGAATTCTTTTTTATATCTTAATTCGTAAGTAATTTTGACAACTAATCTTCTAGGTCCTAAAGATAAAGATAAAACATCACCATCTTTAACTTCGCTTGATGGTTTAGCTACTTTACCATTAATTAAAACTTTACCATTTTCGACAATTGTCTTAGCAACAGTTCTTCTTTTAATTAATCCTGAAACTTTTAAAACTAAATCTAATCTCATACTATTTCTTGTATTTTATTATTTTCTAAGATATTTACCAAACTTTTTAGAATATTTTCTAAATCAAATATCCATCTCTCACTTTTATTAAGAAGAATTTTAAATACATTATTCGCATATGTAACTTTAACTAAAGATAGATAAGGAATTAGTGATTCAAATAATATATTTCCTATTCCTCTAATATTCATATAACGAGATCCAAGGATAATATCCATTGTTTTTTGTTTATCTTCTAATTTATCAATCTTTGCTTCTCTAGTAAGTAAATCGATATCTCTTTTTACAAATAATAATTCCACTTCTTCTGGGAGCTTACCATAAATATCTCTTGTCTTAACTTTAATACGAGCAAGATCTTCAGTTGATGGGCATGTAAATATTTCTTGATAAAGTTCAATTCTATCCGAATCTTTCGCATATCCTTCTGGAATATAAGCATCTAATGATAATGAAGGAGTAGCTTCAGGGCTTTCAACTTGTTTTCCCGTCATCTTTTCTTGTACAGCCTCATTAAGTAACTTGATATACATATCTAAACCAATGGAGTCAATAAAACCAGCTTGTTCAGGTCCAAGGATATCTCCAGCACCTCTAATCATAAGGTCACGTTGCGCAATTTTATAGCCGCTTCCAAGTTCTGTGAAATCTTGTATTGCCTTTAACCTCTTTTGTGCTTTTTCATTTAAAACTTTATTTGCACTATACATGAGGTAAGCATAGGCGATTCTATTACTTCTTCCGACACGTCCTTTAATTTGATAAAGCTGAGAAAGACCATAATGTTCACTATCTTCAACGATGATCATATTTGCATTTGGAACATCAATGCCGTTTTCAACAATGGATGTACAAACAAGAACATCAATTTCACCACGATAAAACCTTAGCATGACGTCTTCGATTTCTTCTCTACTCATTTGTCCATGTGCAACAGCAATTACAGCTTCAGGTAATAGTTTAGATAAACGAGAAGATATCTGATAAAGAGTCTCAATGTTGTTATGTAGGTAGAAGACTTGTCCATCTCTTCCTAATTCGCGTTCAATCAATTCTTTAACAACATCTAACTTGAATGGAGTGACGTAAGTTTGAATAGGCATTCTTTCTTGTGGAGGAGTATCAATCTTGCTTAATGCTCTAACTCCAAGAAGAGAAATCTGGAGAGTTCTAGGGATGGGTGTTGCTGATAAAGTAAGAACATCAATATTACTTTTGAGTTCCTTCATTCTCTCTTTTTGCTCAACACCGAATCTTTGTTCTTCATCGATAATCAACAATCCTAAATCTTTGAAAGAAATTTCCTTACTTAATAATCGATGAGTACCAATAATCAAATGGATGTTGCCTTTGGCAATTTCTTCAATATATTGTTTTTGTTTCTTCTCAGGAATGAGTCTAGAGAAGATAGCAATCTTGACATCAAAAGGTGAAAATCTCTTCATTGCGTTTTCATAATGTTGACGTGCTAAAAGGGTTGTTGGACATAAAATAGCTACTTGTTTTCCATTGTTGATCGCTTTAAATGCTGCCTCGAAAGCAACTTCAGTTTTACCAAAGCCAACATCGCCACAAAGTAATCTATCCATTGGCTGTTCTTTTTCCATATCAGCCTTAATTTCTCTAATTGCTCTTTCTTGATCAGGAGTTAATGGGTGTTCGAAAGAATTATCAAATTGCTCTTGGAATTCGTCATCAGGTTTAAATGCAAATCCCTTGATTTTGCTTCTTTCAATATATAGATGCATTAATCTTTCTGCTAAATCATTAACTCTTTCTTTAATACGCTTTTTAGTATTTTCCCAATCTTTACTATGAAGATGAGATAAGCGAGGAGTCATTCCTTCTTTACCCAAATACTTTCTAACTAATTGGAATTGAGATAAAGGAACATATAAAAACTCATTGCCAAAGTATGCAATTTTTATATAGTCCTTATGGACTCCATCTATTTCTAAGGTCTGTAATTCAACAAATTGACCAATTCCTTGATATTCATGGACAACATAATCGCCTGGTTCAAGATCTTCAAAAGATTTAAGAATGGTAGCTTCTTTAAATCTATTATCAAATCTAGCAACTTTGTTCTTTTCATTAAATAATTCTGCGGAAGTTAAATAAACAACCTTCTCTTTTTCAATAGCAAAGCCGCTTTGTAATGTAACTGCAGAAACACCAATTTTCTCTTTAGAAGGTAATTGGAAATTATGAACATTTTCAAATCCGATATGAAGGTTCATCAAAGCTTCTTCGATCGTATTAATATGAGACTTAGAATTCAAAGATAAGATGATTGTATAGTTCTCGTTCAAGTAACTTTCAATGATACTTATCGCATCGACTTTTTTACTTGCTTGGAAAGGAATTGATTTGATGCCGACAGTTAAATCATCAAATCCTTCAGGTAATGAAGTTGTATAAATTGTATTCTTGCCATTTCTATTAACAACTGAAAAAAGATTTCTATACATCTCAAGATGAGAAATAATTTTTCCTGTTGAAGATAATTCATTTAAATAAGTTAAAGATTCTTCTTGAAGTAAATCATTAGAATTTTCTAAAGATGCAATATCAACTAAGACATTAACAAAGTCTTTACAGTAATCATAAATTGACCATCTCGCACCTTGTAAGAATGAATAATATTTATAAATTCTATTTGTAATATTTCCTTCAAGAATATTAGAAACATCATTTTCAGTTATATTTCTCAAAGATTCAAAAGTTCCATAATCATGAAATTCTTTATCTTTTTCAAGAACATCAAATATTTTGTTTTGTGAAGATAATGTTTCTTGTTCAGAAAGCAGAATATCACTAGCAGGCAATATAGTTATTTTTTTAACTTGATCAGTTGAAGTTTGTTTTGCTAAATCAAAATATCTAATTGATTCAATTTCATCATCAAAAAATTCAATACGAACTGGATTGTCATTATTGACTGAGAAAATATCTAAGATATCACCTCTTACAGCAAATTGAAGAGATTGATCTACTTTATTTACTAATTGATATCCACTTTTGATTAAATCAGTTCTTAGTTTCATTAAGTCATATGATTTGCCAACTTCAAAATCAAAAGTCTTTTCTTTAAAGATATCTGGATCAGGTAAATATCGACATGCAGAAGCTAAATTACAAATAACAATCTCAGCATTACCTTTGATGATTTCATCTAATACATATAGACGAGTTGCCATCATTTCTTTTGATTGGGCAATCGTCTCTGCTCTTATTAATTCATCGCAAGGAAAAAGAAGAACTTCTGTTTCTGGAAGGAATGTTTTTAATAAGTTATATATCTTTTGTGCTTTATATAAATTCGATGCAGTAATTAAGTATCTATCGTGATATTTTCGGTAAGAAGTAGCAATTAATAGTGAGATTCCAATGCAATCATCCACGACAAAATGACCCTTTTTTGATTCAAAGGGGGGTATCGTAAATGATTTGCATAGTTTAGCAAATAGGTCCAATTTGTCTCCTTTAGTTGAATTGGTTCATTGCTCGATCAAAATCAGTCTTTAGATAACATTTAACAGCTTCAACTGCATGATTAATTGCGTCTTCAATTAGAGGCATTTCATCTTTAAATGGTTTTCCTAATACATAATCAATTGTATCGTATTGAGGTTCTCCAATTCCGATTCTAATTCTTTTGAAGTTTTGGGTACCAAGTTTTTCAATGATATCTTTCATACCATTATGTCCCCCAGCAGAACCATTTCTTCTTAATCTAATTCTACCTGGTTCAAGCGCCATATCATCATATATGACAATTATGTCATCAATATCAATTTTGAAGAAATGAACAACTTCTTGAACAGATGTACCAGATAAATTCATAAATGTTTGAGGCTTTAAAAGAATAACATCTTCTCCAAGGATTTTTCCTCGACCTAAAAGACCATGAAAAGATTCTTTATCAATATCAATTTGAGATAAAGTACTAATCTGATCTAATACCATGAAACCCATATTATGACGGGTTCCTTCATATTTAGTTCCTGGATTTCCTAAGCCTACAATTAATTTCATAAAATTTACCTGCCTAATGATTATACAACAAATCAAATATATATTTTTAATATTTTGTTTTGTATACTAATTACAATATGAAGGGTAAAAACTTTTTAAGTAATTTCTTAGCAGGTATTGGAATTGGGGTAGGTGCATCTATTCCAGGTGTCTCTGGAGCGACTATATCTGTCATTTTCCATTCTTTTGAAAGAATTGTTTGGGCAATCAATGGCATATTCAAACACTTAAAACAAAGTTTATTAATTTTATTTCCTTTGTTATTAGGTGTTGTTGGAGCGTTGATTCCTTGCTTCATCTTATTTGATTTAGCTTTTGAAGGTTTTGCATTTGGATTAGTTTGTATATTTGCCGGATTTATTATTGGTTCATTCTCAAATATTACAAAAGAAGTAAAAGAAGAGAAAATTAAACCGTTTTATTGGGTTTTATTAGCGTTAGGAATTATCATCGCATTAGGCTTAGGCGTAGTATCTGTTGTATTTGGTGACGCAATTGATATCGAAAGTCATTTCTTAAATCCAGAATGGTATTTCTATTTAATTATGATTCCTATTGGAATGATAGCTGCAATGGCGTTAGTTGTTCCTGGTATATCAGGAAGTATGATAATGCTTGTTTTAGGTATATACGTTCCACTTATCAATCAAATAAGCAATGCGATTAAAGGTGATTTCTCTAATATAGTTCATTTAATTGGCATCTTAGGATGTATGGCTGTTGGCATTATCCTCGGATTCTTAACCATTGCTAAATTCTTGTCTTTCTTGTTGAAGAAATATAGAACCGCTACATTCTATGCAATTATCGGATTTATTATTGGTTCAACAATCGCATTATTCTTCAACCACAAAATCGCTACATATTATATTGAATGGTTTGAAAATAATACAAGCCACCATTGGATGCCAATATATATCGAAATACCATTAGGATGTGTATTTATATTGTTATCTGCATTTGTTTCTAAAAAATTACTAAAACTAGCAGAAAAGTCAAAGAAACAAGAAGTTAGCCAGCATTAATTGCTGGTTTTATTTTGTTTATGATTTTAGTAAACATTTTCGATTGTTTACTCATTAATTTAAAAGTTTACTAAACAATAGAATGATTCATCAAAATTATTTAGAATAATATTAATATAAATATGTGATAACTATAATGCTCACAAAAAGAAAGAGGTTTTAATAATGAAGAAAAAAACACTATTAGTGGTTTCTCTTGCAACATTAGGTCTTGTATTTGGTGCAGTAGCAACAGTTAGCAACCGTTTTGTTACACCATCTAATCTTGCTAATGCAGATTCAACAAAAACATTGGTCTTAAATGCAGATAACTCACCACTTACAACTGATTATCAACCTAAAGTGGCTAAATCTTATAATTGGGCAGCAATTAATTATTTCTTAGCAAAGAAAGCTGATGGCGCACACTGTGTATTAGCTCCTCATGGTTCTGTTTCCAATTATTCAAGTGATTCAGCAATAAACTTAGGTAAAATCACAGGAATCTCATCAATTAAAGTAAAATTCTCTGGTGGCGATTTATATCTTGAACAAGGTATAACACCTAATGGTAAAGAATATTCAAATAAATGGAAAATTACTTCCGATGCATTATGTGGTTTTTCAGGAGATAATTATTTTAAATTATCAGCCGGCGATCAAGAAGTAACAATCGATTCCATTACTGTTTATTATTCTTGCGAAGAAAACACAAAGCTTAACTTTTCATCAATTATTTCTGGAACAAAATGGACAGGTAAAGATGCAGCTGGAGTAATTTGGGAAGCTAGAAAAACTTCTAGTGGGTTTGAATTAAAGACATTAAATAAAAAAGTTAATGACATTTATTCAGCAACTCCATCATTCGAAGGCAACGAATTAACATTAAGCATTAATTCAGGTGCAGCTGTTTATAAAGGTACATTGGGTTCTGACTTCGAAAAGATTACATTCAAATCAAAATCAGGCGCCGCTGCAGCATTAGTTCCAGAGGTAGATTTATATAGAGTTTATAACGTTGAAAACTTTGAATCATATTCATCAACTGGTAAAGGTTACGATTCAGCAAGTGCTTCAAATACACTTTACTCAATGTCTGGATTAAGAAGTGCATTCCATAGCGATTACTACGCTACAGGCGGTAAGTCAGTATTCTTCAACGATGCTAACTGGAAGATTATGGGATCTACAGACTACTTAACATACACAGCTGATAAAGGTCATAATGGTTCTAAAGCTGCTATCTTCAAAACAACAACAAACTCAATGAGATATGTTTCATTCTCTGCTCTTGAACCAGGATCTCAATTTATTGGTAAAGGCTCATATTTCTCATTCTGGGCTAAAGGTGGCTATACAGGTGCTACTTCATCAACACAATCATCAAATTCTACAACATTAAAAGTTAGAGTCTTCTATAAAGACGGCATTACAAAATGCGATGATTCAACTGGAGATGCAGTTGAAGTAACAATTCCAGCAGGTTCTGATTGGAAGCAATATATTATCCCAATCAATTCTTCTAGAGAATATTATGGATATTCATTCTTCTCAAAAACTGCTACAAGTTATGTACCAATTGATGACATCCAAATCTTTACAGAAAATCCAAACGCAGTTTATGAAGAACCAGCTCCAGTAGTTGAAAACTACAAGAAAACATTTGCAGGTTTAGGTTCTGCTACAACAACATCAGCAGTTTCATCTGTTTTAGGTGAAAAATTAAATCTCTTTTTTGAATTAGGTTCAAACGGATATTCAAAAGCTTATTTCAATGGCGAAGATTTAAAGGTATCTAACTATGATGCTGATGCAGAAGGTAACTTCACACTTGATGCAAATTATTCAAAAGAACTTCCAGGTTTAGGAACAGTTACAGTTACTAAAGTTGCTGGTAAATTTGTTGGTAATACTGTTACTAACTTAACATTCACTGGTACAGGATTAAATACAATCGTTGCTGATAATGGTTCAATCTCATTAAAAGAAGCAGATACAGTTATTAACTGTGACCAAGATACCACAACAGCACAAGGCATGTTAGCTCGTTGGTATAATGATGGTTCTTGGAAAAAGGATACAGGTAACTCTGATAGAATTGTTGCTGATTCCGAAAACAAAATTGAAGGTACTGGATCATTAAAAGTCCGTGGTTATAGCGGTAACTATAGATTAACTTTAGCAAATGATTTACCTTCTCCAATCCACTATAAAGGATTAGGTTTCTGGGTTAGAAATAACACTGGTAAAACATTAACAACTAAATTCTTCTATTATAAGAGTGCAGGTTTAACTAACTATGTCCAACCAGGCGCTGATATCACTGTTCCATCAAATGGAGAATGGGTATTAGTCCAATGTGGATTCGATGCTGATATCTATAACATATCATTATTCTTCTCTTTAGGTAGTTCTGGTACTTCAAGCGATAAGATTAACGTCGACTATATCCACCTCTATAAATAAGAGTTTGATAAAACAATTTAAAAGACTGGGCGACCGGTCTTTTATTATGCTTTTATTAATTCAAATCCTTCTTCGGAAATTTCTATTTTAAATTCAGGCATTTGATAAACAGAGAATTTATCATTTATTTCTAAAGTAACATATTCTTTAAATCCATTAATTTGAGCAAATATTAATCGTATATCTTTTAATATTTCTTCATCGTAACAAGAAACATCTAATGTATGGTTTTGATCATATTCATTTTTAGGTAATTTAAGCGACTTTTGCATCTCTTTAGTATAAATAACCTTATGACCATTTTGCTTTAATCTAAAGAGATATTCTCCATCATTAATGCCCTTTCTTTGACTATATTTAAGTACTTCTCCATTACTAAAGATAATATTCATTTTATTATCGTTATTAATAACTCTTACTTTTGTAATATTTGGGAGAAGTTCTTCTTTTGAAGTTAAAGGATTATTGTTTTCATCAAATAGTTTAATAGATTTATTTGGGACATAAATTTTATTGATTTTATTAACATCCGTATCCAATGGAGCTTTAAATACAATATATCTATCTATTCCATCGATATTAGCAAAGACAATTTGATATTTACTTCTTCTAATTGAATAATCGATTTTTACATCTAATTCCACACTATCTCTAATGCTAATTAGATAAATATCATCGGTCTTAAATCCTGCTTTAATATTTTTTCTATTAGATAAATCAAGTTGATGTAAGTCAAATTCATCATCCATCTGTAACTTGTTATTACCAATAGTTAATGTTTTATTTAGATATGATGCGTCAAATAAATTGATTGATGGTAAGCCTATTATTGAATCCTTACTATCAATATCAAATAAATAAACATCATCATTTTTTAACATATACAAAACATCTTTATCTAAATATTTATAGTTAATAAGTTGTTTTGTTATTTCTTTTGTTAAATCAATATTACTTTCTAAGGCAAATAATTTATTTCCCTCTTTTGAAATATGGCCTTTTAATAATTTAGTTTCTTTTGAAGCTATAAAAGTACAAACAAAAGCATTAATTGGATCTTCAAATATTTCAATAGGCTCGCCTATTTGCTCTATATATCCATTATTCATAACAACTATTCTATCCGCGATAGACATAGCTTCTTCTTGATCATGAGTTACATATATAAAAGTATTTTCTAATTCTTTATGTAATTTTTTTATTTCATCACGCATATCATTACGTAATAGAGGATCTAAATTACTAAATGGTTCATCAAGCAATAAAATACTAGGATTTTTAACTATTGCTCTACCAAGGGCTACTCTTTGTCTTTGCCCACCAGATAATTGTTTAGGTTTCCTAGATAATAATTCTTTTATGCCAAGCATCTTAGCGGTTTCGTTTACTTTTTCATCTATCTCGTTAGGTGATAGATGTTTTAGTTTTAAAGAAAAAGCAATATTTTGATAAACAGTAAGATGTGGATATAAAGAATAATTTTGGAATACCATTCCTAAATCTCTATCTTTACTAGGTAAGTCATTTGCTAATTCATGATCAATATATAGCTCACCAGAAGTAATATCTTCTAATCCCGCAATTATTCTTAATAAAGTTGTTTTACCTGATCCACTAGGACCTAAAATAACAATGAATTCATTGTCTTTGATATCAATAGAAAAATCATTAAGTGCCCTAACACCGCCTTTATAGATTTTATTGATATTTTTTAAATATAAAGAGGACATATTATTCTTTGCTTTCTTCTTTATATAATCCTTTACCTACTAGTTCAGGATAATATTCTTTATTGATAAATTTATCAAAAGTATCTTGTAAAACTAACATCCAAATAAATAAGAATATTGAAATGAAAAAGGCTAAAATACCCATCGATATATAACTAGTAATGTTATTAATTAAAAATAAAGCAATAAAGATTCCTGGGAATAAAATGAATAATAATAAATTAATTGGAAATCTCATAAGAGCAAATATTAAAGAATTTTTAATAACAGCACCTAATTTATTCGAATAAGTTACAATTTGACCAAGTGCATATATAGACATAATAGAGATAACTAAAAATTGAATAACTAATAAAGCAATACCTAAGCCAACTAATGAAGGTATTTCTTGTTGAAAGAATAATAAATATGTCGAACCAACTGTAATAGCAAAAAATGATAAAGAATAGATTAAACCAATGACGATAGCTTGTTTAAAATTTTCTTTAATGCCATAGAAGAAATGATTTCTTGCTAATACACCCTCGCTATAGGAGAATCGTTTTAAAGAATTAAATAATCCAGAAAAACCAATAAACATAATGACAATGCAAGGAATAGCAATTAAAACTCCATAAAATGTCAAAGAAAAAATCGCATTAAAGCTTGTTGGATCCATATTATAAGAAACCGCTATTAAAACATTAAAAACAATAAAATCCACAAATAAAGGAAGCATAAAGAAAAGCTGTAATAATGATACTTTTACTAGTCCACCAAATTGATGTTTTAAAGTATCAAAAAATAACTCTTTACGTGTATGTGGGAGCTCATTTAATTTAAAATCGTCTTTTCTTATCTTTTCTTTTCTAATCATGGTTGTTTAATAAATAACTGCTAGCAATAAAGGCCGAAACGGATTTGTTATCATTTTTATAATATTTACCAATATTCTTACTAGAAGCATTGATGAATAAATAGTATTCTTCTTGGCTATTTAATCCAATATAATTCGTAATCCAAGAATCTTTAATGGAATATCCATATGTCTTTTCTTCAACAACAAAAGATGTTGATTGATTACTAAAATATGCACTATTAATTTCTTCATCAATAGCTAAGAAGTATTTATTTATAGTTGGAGTTACAAACTTATCAGTAGAAGATTTATCTAATATTAAAATATCGCTTCCTTCCATTCCAACAAGAGCAAGCTTTTGAGCAAATGTATTATCGTTAGGTAAAGAAGATGAATATGTTACTGATTTAACATTCTCTAATTGTTCTTTAATTTTATATGTAAAAGAACTATCTTTAACTTCTGTTCCAATAAAGATGTTAATTTTTTCAAAAGGTGTCGCGGCATGGTAAACACCAAAAGCCCAACTCCAAGCGATAACACTTATCACTCCAACAATAATATAAAAAGGCCAAGAATAGGCAAAAGCGTTTTTGATTTCTTTCTTACTCATTAGTCTCATCTTCTAATTCCTCGAATTTAATCAAAACGTTTTTATATAAATAAACCCTATATGATCTATCCTTTTTAAAAGAAACATTATTTTCTTCAAATAAATAAATATCGCGATAATAAGTTTTACCTGATTCTATAAAAGATACTTTGTGCAATATAACAAATAGATTTCTTTTTTTAGTTTCTTCTTTTTTTGAAATATAAGTAACTATTTTCTTTTCTACTTCCCCTTGATTGTAGTTTTTAAAAAATAAATATTTAGCCCTAATTGATGGATTAATATTTATAAAATAAAACATAGTAAACCATAAATAGATAATGGTTATTACCATATTAATTATCATTACTAAAGTGTAATTATCTGAAGAAGTTAATAATAAAGTTAACACTATTGATAAAACAATTATTGAGACAATAACAAAAAGAAGAAGTAACGTAATGTACTTTTTCTTTTCTTCTTTAAGTTTTAAATCAATATCGTTTACAATTCTCATTAACCTAACCAATCAATTAATGCTTTTTTAACAACTCCACCCCAGAGGATATATCCATATTGAGACATATGAAGTCCATCAATCAAGAAATATGCAGCGTTTGGTTCTCCATTTTCTTTTAATAAAGGTACTCCAGCATCAATACAAGATATCCAATCTTTATCAAGACAATATTCAATAGCCTTATTATTTGCAATATCGAATTGAGGCTGTCTATTTAAATATCCTGGTAATTTATTAATTAATACATAGAACACTCTTGTATTTGGTAAATATGTATGAACTTTATTAAATAAAGTAACTAATTTATTGCCTGTAGCTTCTCCATTATCTCCAGCGTTAATAATATTATTAACACCTACATAGAAGACAACTGCTTTAGGTGAATAAGGCATAACTAATCTTTCAAATAAAGAATCAATCCATTGATCTACTGTAGTTCCTCCAATGCCGTGGTTATAAGAAACAATTGGGGCTAAAGCACTTGTTGAATTAGACCAATTTTCCATAGATGATGAACCCGCTAACATGATGTGATAGTTTTCATAGTCACTACCTTTTTCTTCATAATTCTTAGCTTTTTGTTCATATGTTGAATTAGATAGAACAAATTTTGAAGATGTATCAGTAACTAATATGCTATAAGTTTTTGTTTCGCCATCTTCATTTGTAGCTACGGTTATCTTTTTAGTAGAGACATCATAAGTTGCAGAAATAATTGATGTTGATTCTTTTCTAGCGTAGTTAAGAGCAAATTTGACATCACTAGAATGATTTTTAAGTCTATTAATGGCCCCTGTAGTTAATCCAACACTTGTTCCATTAATTGGAGAATTTAAAATTCCTTCTAATACAAATGCTTGATCAATAATGATTTTTTCAGGATAAATATATTCTGGTTCCACGTATTCTTCCTCTTCTACGATAGCCCATTTTGCATAGAGTAAAGTGCTACCATAAGCAATATCATTTTCAAAGTCCCATAATGTATTTCCAGTAGTATCAACACTCCAACCAACAAACTCGTAATTACTTCTTAAAGGATCTTCACTTGGTTTAACTAATTTATTACCAAGAGTGATTTCTTCTTGTAAATAAAGTAAATTACTGGCGGTTGCAGGTAAACCACTAGAAAGAGCAATTTCTTCTTTAGGACAATTGTAAAAATAAGATACTGTGTATTTTTCTTCTACATTATTTATAGAAGTTCCACTTTCTTTATTACAAGATGTCAAAGAAAGCATTAATAAAGGTAATAAGCAAAGTTTAATCTTGCTCATATTTACACTCCCTCAATAAGTAGTCGACTAATTCTTGTCTACCAATAGTTGCAACACCAATATAATGATCTGCACAGCCATAATATAAATAAATTAATCCATCTTTTTCAACAATACCTGTAGGGAATACACAGCCATTGTAATATCCTTCTGTTTCATATGGTAATTCAGGTTCCATTAAGAATTCTTTTGTTTTTGCTATGATTTTAGATGGATCATTTCTATCTAATAACATTGCGCCTACTCTATAAGCATCATCTTTTGAAGCAACTCCGTGATAGATAAATAACCATCCTTCTTTTACTTCGATAGGAGGGCATGATGCTCCAACTTTTTTATTTTCCCAATCTTCTCTTCCTTTATAGAATAATTTTTCTTCATTTCTCCATTCTAATAAATCATTTGATGAAGAAATCCACATAGCAGGATTTTCATTTTCATATCCTTCTCCACATTTATACATCGGTCTAGAGAATTTATAGAACTTACCATTACATGTATCTGGGAATATGACAACATCTCTATCATCTTGAGTAGAGTCTGTAATACGTCCAAGTTTCTTCCAATTACGTAAGTCTTTAGAAACTGCTAAATGTGTTTCGGTATCATTATAAATTAATACTTTTGGACCAAATTCTGGTTGGAAACCAAAATATTCTTTATCTTCTCTCCAATATTGACCTGGAGCAAAAGGACGAGATGCATAAGTTAAATAATAATAACTGCCTAATTTGATTAAACGAGGATCTTCAATACCTCCTCCATCAGCACCATTGACATCAGGAGAAATTAAAGGTTTATCGCTACATCTAGTAAAATTGTATCCATCTTTAGATGTAGCCAAACCAACATAAATATAATGTTGTTTGTCGTTGCCAGCTGCTCTATATAACATAACGAATTCTTTATTTTCTTCATCATAAATAACAGCAGGATTTAATACGCATAATGATTCCCATGGATTGTCATTTGGTACTAAAATTGGATTCTTTTCATATTTTTTAAATTTCATATAGTTTTCCTCCTAGGCAATTAATGTTTTTGTATTTGCACTATAACTCATTGTTCCGTCAAACAAGATGCTATCAATATAGATATAAGAAGCATCAGGACTTGAGCTATTAACAATTCCAAATGTCATTTTTTCAAAATATACAATTCTATCTTTTGTTAATTTCAAGCTTGAACTTGTTAAACAAGCAAAGTTATCAAAGCCAATCTTATATGTGTTCCATGAAGATGAAACACCTGGTAAAGTTGCTCTAAATTGATGTGTTGTTCCACTTATAGTTGCATAGATATTGATATATACAGTTGCTTTATCATCACCCTTAATATCAATAAATATACCTTTTGCAGTTACTTTAGAATCAACACTAGCAATCATTTGATAGCTTGGTGAAGTACTGCCTTGATATTTAAGTCTTAATGAACTACTTCCGCCCAAAGAAGATACATCATTTGATAATGTTAATTCGTTATATGTAACTGTATTACCATATGACCAGTAATTTAATGAATCATCACTTTCAAAGTCATCAATTAAAGATTTATTAATATCAGAACTACTAGGGGTAATTACTCTTTCTTTTGAATTCTTCTTTACCTCAGTATCTTTACCAAGCATTAATGTATCGACATAAACAGGATTTGATTGAGTATAAGCAGGATTAGCTTTACCAGATTGATCATAATAGAAATATTGCATTGCTAAAGTGATATAACCGATACCTTCTGGAGATATTCTTTGAGGTGTACCAGCTACTTCATTGGCTAAAGTAAATGCATCAAATGGAATAACATATTCATACCAATATGAATCTAATGCATCAATCATATAACGATATTCCTCACCTGTTTTAAGTGTAAGAACAACACCAAATTCAGGATGAGCATCTTTTAAATGAGAATATTCACTAGATTTAATAGAAGCATCTTTAAGACTTACTCTAATTGATGTAAAACTATAGTCTTTAATATCAAGAGGTAAAGTATAAGTAGCAGGACCCATATCACTCTTATATTCGAGTTGAATGCATTGCTTATTAGAAGCGCCTCCAACTTTCTTTGTGGTATTTAAAGACATCATTTCATCTTTATTAGTTTCGCTTACTCTCCATTTGTAATATAGTTCACCAGAGTTGGTATAAGTATCAAATGTATCAATAATTCCATCTGAAGTTACTTCTAATGCGGTAGTATCCGCAACATCATCTTTATAAACAACTTTGACATCTTTAAAAGATAATGTACCTGTACCATATTCACCTTCTAAACCAAATTGAAGGTTGATGATGTAATAGAATTGTCTAGAGCCATCACCACTTATCATGCTTTTAGCAAATGCTTGATAAGGCATATTAACTATGACGTATTCATCTTCTATTAATGAAGAGAATGGTAATTTGAATGACCATCTATCTTTATCTTGTTCATACACTCTCATCAACACATTAGTGCCTTTACTACCTGTGTATTTAACTTTCATTTGAATGGTATCACCATTGACTAAATATTGATTTGTTTCTAATTTTACAAAGCCATAACTATTGATACCTGTTGTATATGAAAGAGTTAATTCATCTTGGTTAATAGTTCTACCAAAGTTATATGATTCATATGTATAACTTGATTCAGGATATTGATCAAAATGAACAGTATCAATAAATAAGTTGCTGTAATTTTGATATCTGACTGCTCTTACATTGCTGACTAAACAAACACCGTCACCAAAAGATTTTTCAAATACAATTTCCATATATTTGATGTGTTCATAGTTAAATGTCTGATTGGCAACAGTAACATCAGCAAATCTTTGAACAAAATCAGAGAATTTCAAAATGACTGTTTGCTTTGCGTTATTTGAAATTTGAACTGGTGCATACCAATATTCATTATCATTATCGATTAATCTAACTAATACTTTTGCATCGTTACCAGAATAATAGAAATCAAATAATAAACTATCGGTTCCATATAAATCCTTTTCAACAGTTTTAGTGACGATAACCCAGCCATCGCTTGTTGGAATACCTTGATTTGTATGTTCTTTATCAAAAGCAATAACTAAAGATTTTTCGTTATTACCGAAGAAGTTATTTCTATCAATATCGATTTTTGCATAACTACCAGCATCATGTAATTGCCAGTCTTCTTTTTCTCCGATATCG
The DNA here is from genome assembly GCA_045600585.1 of Bacilli bacterium. GTDB lineage: Bacteria > Bacillota_I > Bacilli_A > RFN20 > CAG-826 > JAZRYE01. The sequence goes on from JAZRYE010000043.1 coordinate 23,191, forward strand.
ATTTTGACTTCTTCTTTATCATCACTCTTTACAAAGAATGTTTTAACTTCACTACATTCTAGAGTAGATGTCTTATTTATAGCAGTTACCTTCCAATAATAAGTCGCATTCTTTTTAGAAAGAGCACTATGGATGGTAAAGTTTGTGTCGATGATATTAGCTTGACGATAATAATATTCAGTTTCGACATCGTTATAAAATTGAGGAGTAGTTGCTATTTCTAATGTATATGTATAAGCATTAGAACTGCTTTCCCAAGTAAAAGTTGGAGTAGCAACAACAACTTGTCCTTCGCTAGGAGTTAATAAATTAAAGGAACTTAATTCACCTTTTTGATCTTCTTGAACAAAATTATTTGTCGAAGCGGAATTAAATCCATTAGATGAATTACAACCAGTTAATAATAATAAAGATAACGTAGCAACGAATAAACTAACTTTTTTCATAATTATAATTTCTCCGTTGATACAACAAATAATCCACCAGCAGGAATAGTTACTTTTAATTTGTTATTTAATGAACCTTCAATAATATAATTTGGTTCAATATATCCCTCGCTATTTAAGCGGATTTTAGAAGCATTAAATTCGTAAATGTATAAGTGGTCTCCAGAAACCTTTTCATCGATATAGAAGGTTTTTTCGACAGCTTTCATGCCTTGATTAACTGCAACGATGCCACCTCTACTACCATCACTTGCAATTGTTGCTAAACTTCTAAAAGAATTATCAAATTCCGGATTATTAGTAGCATCACCATAAATGCGGTTACCTTTTTGTAATAAGTTAATTAATAATTTAGAACTATGGTACCAAGGTCTAAGTTCTTGTTTACTTGCTTCAGCATCTGCTAAAGTCGAGAACATTCCCCATTCTTTAGCACTTACTGTATTGTTGTTATACATAAAGTGCATAGCATCATCTAAATCCCAATAAACAACAGAATTAAGTCCTACTAAAGCACATTGAATTGTATAATCCGCCATACGGACACCATAAGAAGTTGTTTGGATCATGCCATTACAGTCAGTAGCATTATCTTTGCCGTCTAATAATCCAGCTTCCCAAACTTCTGCTTGTCTAGTTACACCTAAACCTTTATCAATCTTTTTAATTTGATCGTAAAGATCTTTAATAGCGGTCATAAGTTGACCTCTATCAATAATCATATTGGAAATATATAAGTGAACTCCGTAATCACCGACTTTATCAGGAATATTTCTTGCGATGTTAGTTAAATATTCTTTACTACCTTCAAATCCAGTAGTGTCTCCACCAACAATGCCAATATTATTTAAACCAATATCATCTAATGCTTTACGAACATTTTTAACACCTTGTTCCCAAATTTCATATGTATTGTTCCAGTTTTTACTAGCACCAGGCATGCCTGAATAATTAGGCTCATTTGAGTTAACAAACCATTTAATACATGTAAATCCTTTTTTATGTACTAAATAATCTAGGACATCCGCGGTAATTTTGCTCCATCTAATATCACTAGTTACTTCATCCATCATACCCCATGTATCATTTTGTAAATTAGCAATGACATTCCATGCTCCAAATGCAACATCGACATTATTTGCTTGGCAATAAGAAAGGATATCAACGACGTTATTAAACCATTTGTTAGTAAATGAATATGACCAAGTGTCATCTGATTTATCTTCTGTACCTTTTTTATCTAAATCAGAACAAATCCAGTCATAAGAAATCATCAAACGAATTCTTGATAATTTTAATTTGGAAATATGAGATATAACTCTATCCCATCCACCTTCCATCAATTTATCAGTGTCTTCATAAGCACCCCATTCAACACCTAATCCTCCAAAACTTTGTTGGACCAAATCTTCTTTAGTAAAGATGACTTCTTCTTTATTGATTGGTTCACTTTTATTACATGATGAAAGAAGCATAGGAATTAACATGCCAGCCGTAGATAATGCTTTTATCTTGCTTCTTTTCATTTTTATTTACCCAATTTTGTATTGATTTCGTTTAATACTTTTGTCCAGTTACCACTATTAACTGATCTCTTGTAATCTTCGATGTTAGTAATACCATCATAGCAGTACTTTAATACATCAGCGTTAGCGTTAGTTAATAAAGAACCAGAGTATTGGTCTTTGGAAGGTGTAGAAAGCCACATGACTTCACTATTTTCCATTAATACTCTTAATTGGTTATTATCTTTTGCTTCTGACATTTCATCATCCCAATCTTGAAGTACTTTTAAAGCATTTTTATCAGTTAATGGATCATTTTCTTGAATATCATAATTTAATGTAGCCATATAACGTAAATATTTAGCTCCATTAGTTTTAAGAACATATTCACCTTTATTATCTTTTGGCCAACCCGTTTCACTTAATACAACTTTGCCGCCTTCAATAGTATAGTCATATCCTTCAATACCATATGTAGCGAGCATTGTACCTTCAGGAGATAGTAAATAGTCAATAATATCTAAAATCTTTTCCAACTTTTCATCAGAAATATCCCAATTGAACATTGTCATAGAGAACCAGTTATCAGTTCCTTCTAATGCGAATTTACCATCTGGTCCTTTGACTTTGAGAATTGCAGAAGCATCATCTAAGTTGAAGTTTTCTGTATAAATATTTGATTTTCTTAAATTATCTCTAATTGTTTTATAGTTTGAATAAGATAAGTTTTCATAAAGAACTCCGCATCTATTACCGACATATTCTTTATTAACATCACCGTCTTTTGCAGAATATTGAGAATAACCATAATATGTATTTTTAACATAAGATTTAGCTTTTTCTAAACCTTGAATGTAATTATCTGTTGCAAAGTTATTTGTGTATTTGCCATCACTTCCTAAAGCAAAGCAGTGAGGAACATCTTTATAGAAGTTTGTAATACTTGGGAAGCCCCATTTTTCATCACCTAAAGCAAAGATTTTACCTGTAGGATCTTGTTTATCAAATGCATCTAACAATGCGGTAAATTGGTCCCATGTATAAACATCATCTTCTTGATAAACACCTAATTTTTTTGCCCAGTCTCTTCTATATACATATGTAAATGGAGAATAGTTAATATCAGGAGAAGTAATATCTTTAGCAACAGGAATACCATATAATTTTCCGTCAATCTTTAAAGCATCTAAATTAGAGATATCATCTAATAAAGATTGGATATTTGGCCATTTAGACATATCATCTGGTAAAGCCTTAGTAACATTACCTTCAGCCCAATAATTGTAATATTGACCAAAGTTATAGTTATCAATATCAAAATGGAAAACATCACCAATGTTATTGCCGTTTACTGCACTTGTTACTTGTTCTTCCCAAGAAGCCCAAGAATATGCACTTGGTTTAATAGAAACATTGAATTTATCTTGAATGATTTCTGTATAAGCATCTCCTCCAGTCCAGTCATTGAAATAAAGGTTTCTTAAATTGAGAATGAGTTTACCATCTTTGGTATATTCATCTCCACCTTTCTTTTCTCCGCATCCTACTAAAGTAGAAATGGATAATACTGATAATACAGGAATTAAAATTGCACTTCTTTTCATATAAAACCTCCAAGTAATTAACCTTTGATTGCACCTACCACAATACCCTTAACAAAGAATTTTTGTAAGAAAGGGTAGAAACACATCATAGGAACAATAGTAAAGAAGATAGAAGCCATAACAAGTCCTTCGGAATAGACCTTTGAAGGATCAGGATTATCAATCATTGTTGATGAAGTGACAATCATTTCTCTAAGGACAAGCTGTAAAGGCTTTAAGTCAGGATTTTGAATATATAACATACCGTTATACCAAGAGTTCCAGTTACCAACGGCGAAGAATAAACCAACAGTTGCTAGCATTGGAAGTGATAACGGCAAGTATACTTTTACAAATATTTCAATATCGTTAGCCCCATCGATTCTTGCTGATTCTTCAAGTTCTTTTGGTAAAGAAGCAAAATAGTTTCTCATCAAAAGCATATTGAAAGTATCAATAGCGCCTGGAATAACCATGACCCAAATCGTGTTATATAATCCTAACGAAGTAATTAAATAATAATAGGGAATAAGACCTCCACCAAAGAACATAGTGATAAGGATCATGTTCATGACAAAGTTTTTACCAAACCATTTATTTCTTGATAAGGCATAACCTGTAATAACGGTAAAGAATAATTGATATAAGGTACCAACTATTAATAAGAACATCGTAATTCTAAATCCACTCCAAAGTTGAGCATTTTGGAAAACTGTTTTATAAGCTTCAAAAGTAACTTCTTTAGGCCAGATAAGAACAGGAGTATTTAAATATACGTGTTCAGGAGAAATAGATACTAAAAATGCATAGTAGAATGGGAATATAACTGCAATAGCATAAATGAGAAGAATAACAAATAAGACAATATCTAATTTGCCAATTCTCGTATGTACGTTTTTATCCTTACGTGCCATTAGATAATACCCCTTTCTCCGCATGCTTTAGCGATTCTATCAGTAATAATAACAAGAGCAAAAGATACTACTGATTTAAATAAACCAATCGCTGTACCAATGCCTGGATTTAAGCCATTAGTAAATGTTTCTCTATAAATATATGTATCTAAAATATCTGCAACGTTATAAACAAGCGGATTATAAAGATTGAAGATTTGATCAAATCCAGCAGAGAGAATACCTCCTACTGACATGATAAGTAATAAGATAGCTGTAGCTTTAATACCTGGAAGAGTAACGTGCCAAATCTTTTGTAAACGATTAGCTCCATCAATATCAGCGGCTTCATATAATTCAGGAGAAATACCCGCCATTGTGGCAATATAAATAATCGAACTCCAACCAGCTTCTTTCCAAATATCAGAAGTGAATAATAAGCCTAAGAAGAATCCTGGTTTAGCCATGAATTCAACTCTTTGGAAGCCCATTGATACTAAAATGTTATTTACTACACCAGTATTCGTGAATAATAATCCAACGAAACCAGCAACAACTACCCAAGATAAAAAGTGAGGGAATGTTACGACAATTTGTACTGTCTTTTTAAATTTCATCATTCTAATTTCGTTGATAAATAAAGCAACTACAATAGCAGATACAAATGAAATTAAAATCTTAGCTCCACCAATAAGAACGGTGTTGCCTAAAACATTCCAGAAACCAGGATCATCAAAGATGAATTTGAAGTTATCAAATCCAACCCAAGGTGAACCAAATATACCTCTTTTTGGATAATATTTAGTAAAAGCCATTAAAATGCCATACATTGGGGCATAGCAAAATATCACATAGAATACGATGGCAGGAATAATCATCAAGATTAAATATCTCGAAGAAACTATGTTTTTCTTCAAACTACCAAATTTACTTTGTCTTTTACTAATTAATGTTTTTTGCATAATTATCTAGCGTGTTTTTTAATGTATTCAGTAACTCTTTCAATAGTTGTAAAAGCTAATGATGTATATGTATCAGCAGCTCCGTAATATAGAGCAATTCTACCTGTTTCTTGATCAACTAAAGCAGATACAGGGAAGATGACGTTATTAACAAATCCTCTAGTTTCATAATCTAATTCTGGAGTTAATAAGAAATCGCTACATCTATATAAAACTTTTGAAGGATCGTCTTTATCTAATATAGCCCCACCAATAGAATAGACTAATCCGTTACAAGTACGAGTAACTCCGTGGAATAGCATCAACCAGCCTTCGTCAGTTTCAATAGGTGTACAGCCAGGTCCAATTTTATGAGCGCTCCACCATTCATAGCCTCTATCCATAACAAGGCGGTGGTTACCCCAATATTTCATATCAGGTGATTCAGAAATAAAAATTTCACCGAAATCTGTATGTCCCATATCACTTGGACGAGAAAGCATATAATATAAATCGTTTATTTTTCTTGGGAATAAGACACCATTTCTATTGCATGGTAAGAATGGGTGATCAATTTTTACGAAATTAACAAAGTCTTTTGTATATGCAATGGCAATAACTGGTCCATGATAATCATCACACCAGACAATATAATATGTATCATCAATTTTGATTAAACGTGGATCGTATTGATAACCTGTAACTTGTAATTCGCCTTTTGAGTTATATAACTTAATTGGTTCATGATCAAATTCAAAATTCAAACCATCTTTACTTCTACCGAGATATAAGAAAGGGATACCATTATTTTGTTCTCCACGGAATACACCGATAAAGCCATCTTTATAAGCGACGACAGAGGAATTAAATACACGGCTTAATTCTTCACTTGGGTTTCTACCAATTACAGGGTTTTTTGAATATCTCCAAAAAGGTTTTGTATATCCTTCTGGCATATCCTCCCAAGGCATATTTTTAACATTGATTCCATTAACTATTTTCATATTAAATCTCCCTAATTGAATCTTTTTCAATATATTCGCAGCTGATGACAATTTGTGAAAAAGGCAATTGTCTATCAGCGAATAAATTAATTAAATATTTAGCAACTTCATTTCCAAGTTCATCACGAGGAACATTGAAGGTTGATAATCTAGGATAACTAGATTCACTCTCTCTAATGTTATCAAATCCTATAACGGAAACGTCTTGTGGAATTGTTAATCCCATAGATTTGATAACTTTATATGCATTTAAAGCAATAATGTCGTTCGCGCATATAAGCGCATCTATTTTATTTTCTTCTAATGCATTCCTTAACATATCGTTATCGCTATATTGGAGAGTGCTATTATCAAAGATAATTGAAATACATTTTGCTTTATCTTTATTCATATCCATACAAGCGAGAAATCCTTCATGTCTTTCTCTAAATGATGTCGCATGCATATCTGAACCATAAAAGGCAATAGTTTTATGTCCTTTATCAATAAGCATTTGAGTAGCTTCATATATAGAAGCATAATTTGAAAATTTAACTTCTGTAACTCCATTAAAATGTAGTACTTTAGGATCGATTTCAATAACTGGCTTTTTAGTTTTGATTAATAAATTAACTAATTCTTCCGGATTAGAATGCATCAAGATATATGCTTTAGAAGATGATGATTTTACTTTTTCTTCGATATCAACAATATTCTTTTCATCATAGATGCAATAATCTAATTTGATTGAATTATGATCTAAAGTCGCGGACATTGCTTTGATAATAGGTTGCCAAAAATCTTCTTTTAAAAGAATTCTAGAAGAAATCATCAAAGTGACTTTTGCACTTTCGTGACTTTTACTTCTAAGCTTATCAAAGTTGTAACCAAGTTCTACGGCTTTTTGGTTAATTATGCTACGCATCTCATCGCCTACATTATATTTACCACCTAAAGCGCGAGAAACTAATCCTTTAGTTACTCCACAAGCTTCTGCAATTTGTTCAAGAGTTACTCTTTTGCTCATTAAATGCTCCAAGGTGAACAAGCACTGTTATAGATGGAAATATCATCTAATTGGATATAAGTTAATCCACTATGTGCTTGTGTAGTGAAGTTATATCCATAAACACTATATTTTGTATTGATTGTCATTGTATATTCAGTCCAATCAGTGTTTGCAGGAATATCAATAGTGACAACATCAGAAACGGTTTTATCTGTTGAGACGTGATTAGTTGGAGTTACTTTATTTACATAGTAAACTCGAACTTTAACTGGAGTATTATATGTATTCATATTTCTAGCAAAGAATGAGAATGTATCTCCACTAGCCATAGGTAAAGCTTCACCAGTATAAACGTCATATGATGTATATCTACAAACATTACTTGTAGGTGCTTTAATTTGAACACTTTGACTACCAGAATGAGCGTGTGATTTATCTAATCCTAAATAATCAGTAGATCCCATAAGTGACCAACCATTACCACCCATTTGTGAACCACTTGCGCCAGAATAATAATCGCAATAATAATCGCCTCTTAATCCTGATTTAGATGCTTCACTATGACTTTGATCATAACCAACACCAGTTTCTTCATAGCTTTCGAAATCATTTAATACTGCAAAGCTATTTAAATCTAAATTATTAACATACTCAGCATAAGCACCTGTAGCACTTTCATAAGTTAAGACTGTGCCGCCTTTACTTGCTTTCGCTTTATAAACTAATGATGCTCCATTATCTTCACTTGATGTAAATGTAACCATATTGCCATCTTTAGTAATATTCATTGGAATAGATGTATTATTTGTTCCAACTGTAACATGAGCAACAGCACTTTCCCCATTAACATCAACTCTAGCTAAACATGTTTCATTTTTGCCACAATAGTTTTTAGATAAGCTGAAGTATGTTTCTCTTTTTGTTTGTTCATCAGTTACTTCTAATTGAACTTCATCAAGATACATATATGTTTTTGACCAGTTAGCGTCAGCTTCTGCTAAAACTCTAAAATCAAATGTTGTAAATACAGGCATCATTTCTGCCATAGACGAATAACCTGTAATTTCACGAGCTTGAGCTTGTGTAATTGTTCCTCCACCATAATTGATTTTCCAATTCTCGTCATCCATTCTAATTGTGTATTTAGTCCAAACTGATGGAACTGCTGTAATTGAATAAGAAATATATACACCTTGATAAGCACCTTCTCCAGCAACTAAGGCAAGTGTTAATGTAGATACATCATCACCTTTAGCATATAAAGTAATTGAATTATAGCCATCGGTTAAAGCTGGATTAATATCGTATGAATATTTGAAATAAGCACTATGTCTATAATATTCAAGTTTGACGCATTTATTAGGAGTAATACCACTATTGTCAGAATTATAGTTAAGAGTAGCGGTACTTGGTACCCAGTCATTTGAATATTTAGTGATATCGTATTTATCTTGTAAATCAGTATCGGATAATTCTCCACCTTTATCGTCACCATCTTCGATGACATATGGTCTATATGGATCTGCTAAATGAGTTGCATAAATAGATTTAACAGCATCATCACCAAAGTAGTAAATATTATTGTCTTCGTCATATCCACCAACTGCTTTGAAAGCAACATTAGTAGATGAATTAGTTTGATATGTTGTTGTATCGTTTGAAATTTTTGTATAACTAGATTCGCCTTCCATGACATATAAATCTTTAGCAGCTACACCAGTTAAAGTTACAGCACCATTATTATTTGATAATTTATCAATGGAAACTTGTTTAGATTCGTAAACAAATGGGTTTGAGTAATCACTTGTTTCATAATTTATTCCATTGCCTATTGCTCTAACTTTAATAGAATAATTACCAGCAACTTCGCTAAATAAATATGATGTAACGGATACTGGTTCTTCGTTATTAACTTGAATTTCATATCCAGTTGCATTTTCTATAGAATTCCAAACTAAACCATTCTTTTCTTGATTTAGTTCTAATGTAGGAGCGGATAATTTATTTACATCATTTTCGCTTGTTGTTTCTGATGTATTAGAATCACTAGAAAAAGAGTTATCACTCGAATCACTTGTTTTGGCTCCTCCGCAAGAAGAAAGAAGCATAGAAAGTAATGCAATAGTCAAAAGGGCATTTTTCTTCATAGTATAATTCCTTTATTAATATCTAATTATATTAAACAACATTGTCGATCAAATTATTAGACTTTTCAGTAAACATATATATATTTTTGATAAACAAATTAAAAAGTTTACTAAAAGTTAACAAAAGTAAATTTGTTTTTAAATAAGATGCCTAATTTAAGTCTTTTTGTTATAAAATGTAGGCATATGGAAACTAAATACTTAGATCGTTTTAACGAATGGAAATCAAATCCACAATTAGATGAAGAAAGTAAGAAAGCTTTATTAAGCATGTCTGAAGCTGAAATCGAAGATGCCTTTTTCCGTGAATTAGCCTTTGGCACTGGTGGACTACGTGGTGTTTTAGGTGTAGGCACCAATAGAATGAATCAATACACTGTTAGAAAAGCAACACAAGGTTTAGCAAATTACTTAAAAAAGCATTTCAAAAATGCAAGAGTAGCTATTGGCTATGACTCAAGATTATTCTCTAGAGAATTTGCTTATGATTCTGCTTCTGTTTTATCTTCAAATGGTATTGAAGCATTTATCTATCCTGTATTATTACCTACTCCAGTTGTTTCTTTTACAGTTAGGAGACTTAACTGCCAAGCTGGTATCATGGTTACAGCAAGTCATAACCCTAAGGAATATAACGGTTATAAAGTTTATGGTCCTGATGGCTGTCAAGCTACTGATGAATTAGCAAATGCTATTTCAGCAGAAATTGATAATGTAAATATCTTTAAAGATGTAAAAGTTGGAGATAATTCATTAGTCCATGAAATTGGAGATGATATTTATCAAGAGTTCTTAGCATCTACTATTAAGAAATCTTTATTACCTAAGGGAGAAAGAAGCTTAAAAATTGCTTATACTCCACTTAATGGTACAGGTAGAGTTCCTGTTCAAGATATCTTACATATGGATGGATTCAATAATATTGAAGTTGTTAAAGAACAAGAAATGCCTGATGGCAACTTTACAACATGTCCATATCCAAACCCAGAAATGAGACCAGCACTTGAATTAGGTGTTAAGTTATTAAAAGAAAAAGAATGCGATATCTTAATTGCAAATGACCCAGACTGTGATCGTATCGGTATGGTCAGTAGAGATAAAGACGGTATCCATTATTATACTGGTAACGAAGTTGGTGTTCTTTTATTCGATTATGTATATGAATCTTTAAAAGTATCCAATAGATTACCTAAACATCCATTTATGGTAAAAACAATTGTTACTTCTGATATGGTCAATGTCATGGCAGAAGAACACGGTATTACCGTTAAAGATGTCTTAACTGGATTTAAATATATTGGTGAACAAATTGGTTTATTAGAAAAAGCTAATAGAGTTGAAGATTTCTTATTAGGCTATGAAGAATCATGTGGTTATTTAAATAACACTGATATTAGAGACAAAGATGCAGTTAATGCTTCTATGTTAGTAGCAGAATTATGTGAATTCTTATTAAAGCAAGGCAAAACCCCATATCAAAGATTAAATGAACTCTATGATAAATATGGTAGATATCAAACAGCTTTATGGTCATTCGAATTTAAAGGTGTCACCGGTCTTCAAAAGATGAATGACTTCATGTTATCTATTAGAAAAGGATTAGATTTCCCTAATGGTAAAGTAGTTAAGACAAATGACTACCTAGCATCAACTTCAAGAGTCGGTGATAAAGTTGAAGTTATCGATTTACCAAAATCAAATGTCATGAAATATTATTTCAATAATGGCGATACAGTAACAATTCGTCCAAGTGGTACAGAACCTAAATTAAAAGTTTATGTATTAACAAAGCATCAAGAAAATATCGAAGTATTACAAAAGTATTTCCAAGACATAATCAAATAGTTCTTCATTTAACAAAAAAGTTGCTGTTCGAAAACTCATTTAAATAGATGAGGGTCGAACAGCTCTTTTTTTCGTTTTTGAGGAAAAAAACGAACAATCTTTGATTGTTCGAAAACCTAAACTGTTTTTAATGACATTTAGAAACAGCTTCCTTCACTGTAACCTCGGAGGAACCGTTAATGTTTTTCTTAATTAATAATTTCCCAAAACAAAAATCATCTATTTATTATAATTGTTCTTAATTTTTGCATAAGAAAAGGGCTCCTACTTACCTATAGGTTTTCGAACAGCCCCTTTT
>JAZRYE010000044.1:0-14395 GCA_045600585.1 Bacilli bacterium
TCCATGGATACACCTCCTGTTAAATCAAACGGTTGTCAGCCTTTTTGATTATAACATGAGGTTTTTTTCATAGCAGAAAGCTTTCTATTCTCACGTGCATAGCACCCGGTTTTTATCTCAACTACGTTTCGATAATAAAAAGACTCCAACTATGGAGTCTAATTTGGCAATTTGTAAATTATTTAACTAAGCTATATGCAGCCTCATCAACGTAGATTGTGCAATCTGGGTGATCTTGCAAAATTGAGCAAGGGACATCTTCTGTCTTAGGGCCTTGTAATAAATTTTTAATAGCCTTTGCTTTATTTTTACCAGTAGCAATAAGAACAATCTTTTTAGCATTCATAATGCTCTTTAATCCCATTGTCATTGCCTTTGTAGGAACTTCAGAGATGTCATTGAATAATCTTGAATTATCTACAATTGTAGATTCTGCAAGTTCTGCAATATGAGTTAAAGAATCAAATGGTGTTCCAGGTTCGTTGAATGCGATGTGGCCATCACTACCGATACCTAAGATTTGTAAATCAATACCACCAAATGAAGCGATTTCAGCATCATATTGTTTTGCATATGCTTCATAATCACCAACACCTTTTAAAACATGTGTTTTTTCTTTGTCGATATCAATATGATCAAATAAATTTGTGTTCATAAAGTATCTATAAGATTGATTATGTGTACCTTCTAAGCCGATGTATTCATCAAGATTGAATGTAGCAACATTTTTAAATGATACTTTTCCTTCTTTGTTAGCTTTAACTAAATTAGCATAAACACCTAAAGGTGATGTGCCAGTTGCTAAGCCTAAAACACTGTTTGGTTTAGCATTGACTTGATTAATAAATTCATTAGCGATCATTTCGCTTAATTGAGCTTCTGTTCCAATAATAACTTTCATATAATTCTCCTCGGACTCTTTTATTAAACAACTTTTTTATAACTATGTTAAATGTTTATTTCTCAATAATGTAAATCATTTCACCTGGATTCATTGTTAATTTAATTAAGCCAGTCGAATTAGAATTACCTGCTATTCTACATATTTGATATTTTGAATTAGGTAACGCCACATCAATTTCATTATTTCTCATGCTAGACATATTTACAAAAACATATCTATGCTTATCACCTTTTTCAAAAACGGAAATAACGACATTATTAGAAGTATTATTAACAGTTAAATCCTGTTTATCCATTAAATAATATGGAGGAAGTTCGCCTCTATATATAACTTCACTATCTGAATGTTTCATCGCAACTTCAAAATCGAAATCGTTATAATATTCGCCATAAGATTTAACTCCAATAAATTTTGAAGCTAAATAATCATCAGAAATGGTATCTAAGAAATTATTAATTTCTTTTGACCAATCATAAAATTTAGTAGTTTTGCCATTAATATCAAATAAAGCAGCTTCACCATTATCGCTATTTGGAAGTTTGTCTTTTTGAACTACGAAATCCACTGGATAGAAGGCAGGGAAATAGCTAAATCCATCTGTACCGTATAGAAGTTGAATGCCATAAAGAAGTTCATATTCGCCTCTAGTCATCGGACGTTTATCAGCTAAAAACCATTGACCAACTTGTAAATATGAGAATGTCTTTGAATTATACTGATGCTTCTTATAAGTAAAGAAAGCAACTGAATCTAAATAGGAAATATGCATAAATCTAGGGCATTCTTCCCAATAAACTTCATATGGATATTTATCACAAGTTAAATATTCAAAATGGCTATTTTTTGCGAGACCATCAATTAATAATTCGTAATAATTAAATCTATTTTCGAATGTGACAGCATATTTACCCTCTAATTGAAAAGGTAGTTCTTCTTTGACAATTGGTGTTTCAACATCCATAAACGCATTCCAGAACATCGTGTCATTAATTGTGTAGGAAAAGAAATTGGTATAGAAAAGAAGATCTGGGAAATGCTTTTCAAACACTTCTTTTGCATGAAGAACACCTGGATAGCATAAATATCCACACTCATCTTCAAAAATGATGCCTTTCATTGCCTTATACTTAGTATATTTCTTAATAAATTCAACAAATCTGTTATCTAAATCTTTAATTTCTTCTTCAGATAAATCGATATATGGCTTTGTTTTATATCGGTTGTACTTAGTTGATAAATATTCATCAGAAACAGGAACTTGAAGTAAATAATCAATATCGTATTTTTCACATAATTCTAATGTCTTAACTATTGTTGAATGTCTCCCATCAAAACCATAGCCAAAAAGCATATTGATTTTCGCATCATTAAGTTTTTTAAATATCTCATCAGTTAAACGAGATGGTAAATTGTGTTCCTCTAAAGTATCGTTTGGAGGAACGAATAAAGCTTGCATAAATTTTTTCATAAATAAATGATATATAAAATATAAAGAAAAGAGAAAACAATTGTATTATTAATAACTACATTTGCAATTTTGGTTATTAAATATAAAATATACAAGTGTCAAACTTTTGACAGGAGATGATATTATGAAAAAAATTAATTATCAAAAGCTAAATAATGGCGGCAAACGCACTTATAACAATTTCATGATATCTTTTTATCAATTGATAACTGTTAAAAGCTTTGATGAAATTACTGTTGCTGAATTCTGTCAATTCGCTAAATATCCAAGAGCAACGTTTTACAATTATTTTGACGACAAATATGAACTACTTGAGTGTTTCTGGAATTGGTCATTTTATAGAAGCATAAAAATTAAAATAAATAGTATTTTAAGTAAAGAAACATTTATTAAACAATTGTTTGATGAGTTATATGCTGTTCTTATTGAAAGAGAAGAAAGTTTAAAAAAGACAATGAAAAACAACGCGTCTTCAACTTACTTTATTTCATCATTAGATTTCTTTATTAAAAGAAAAATTGAAATCCTATTAACAAAAACAGATTTAAGCAAAGATAGTTTATTGCCAAAAAATCTTCTTATTGATCACGTCTCATCATCAATATTTATTTTAATTAAAAACGGATTTTTAAATAGTGAAAAATGGAATCAAGAAGAAACTTATTCCTATTTCAAATACTTATTAAATATAAGGTGGTAATACCACCTTTTAATATGCCTTAGAGGCAATATCATCACCTGCAATTGCACCAGTAGAAAGGGCAATTTGAATATTAAATCCGCCGGTAAAAGCATCAACATCGATAACTTCACCAGCAAAATATAAATTTGGAACTATTTTCGATTCCATTGTTTTTGGATTAATTTCTTTTGTCGAAACTCCACCAGAAGTCACTACTGCTCTATCAAAACCAACAAGACCACTATAGGTAAGTTCAAAATGTTTTAATACCATAACTAATCTTCTTCTATTTTCATTAGAAAAATTACAGCATCTATCATCTAAGTCATATAAAAATTTGCTATCGAAAAATTCAATAAAATCAGCGTGCATTAATCCTGTTAATAATTCCTTCACTGTCATATTAGGATTCTTATCAATGTCTCGATTAATTCTTGCTAAAAGTTGTTGTTCATTCAAAGCGGGTTTTAAGTCTATTTCTAAAGAAATATTTTCATTTATTCTATTGATTAATGATGACAATGTGATAACAATTGGACCGTCAATATAGTCTTTAAAAAAGGTCATTTCACCAAATTCAGAATATTTAATATTTTCATTTTTAACTGTTAAAGAAACATTCTTCAAAGTAAAGTTTCTAAGCTTTTGAGGAATTTCTTCTTTAATTTTCATACCAACTAAAGCAGGAACCGGTTCAATAATTGTGTGCGACAATCTTTTTGCAAATTTATAGCCGTCTCCTGTTGAACCAGTTAAAGAATAAGAAATTCCACCAGTAGCAATTACAACAAAATCAGCTTTATAAGTAGCCTTTGATGTATTCAAAATGAAATGTTCATCTTCTACATGAATAGACGTCACTACTTCGTTATATTGAAACTTTACGCCTAATTCTTTGCATTTTTTAACCAATGCATCTGTAATATCATATGATTTATAACTTTTTGGGAAAACTCGATTACCTCTTTCGATAACTAATGGAACTTTGTTTTCCTCGAAAAAGTTAATAGTATCCTCGCTAGAAAAATTATTAATGCTGGAATATAAAAATTCTTTATTATTAACTACATTCGAAATAAATTCTCTAGGACTACAATTATTAGTAACATTGCATCTACCTTTGCCTGTAATAAAAAGTTTTTTACCCGGTTTCTCATTTTTCTCAATAACCAAAACTGAATCCACTCCATTAGAGGCGTGAATAGCAGCGTTTAATCCAGCGGGTCCAGTACCAATAATTATTACTTTCATAAAAATATGATACATTCAAAAATAATAAAAAAGCCACTTAATATTAAATAGGTAAATAATTATTTATCTAAAAACTAAATTCTTTTATTGTGTCTTTTCTATAATTAATGCTTATTAACTATTTAATGGATTTATTTATCGATATAATATAAAACTGAATAGGAGGAAACCAATATGAAAAATAATATTATCAAATCCCTATCGCTACTAAGTATTATAGGAGCAACATTCTTATGCGCTTCATGTTCCAAAGACAACAGCAGCGAAATTGAAGAATCTATTAGAAAAGAGCAAGAAAGAATTGAAAAAGAAATATCTGAAATAAGAAATATTCAATTAGGAAGAACAATGTCTTCTTATTTCGATTCTCTTGCAAGACAACCTGAAGAAAAGCAAAGTTTAGATCAAGCAAAAGAAAAGCTTATTCAAGCATTTGAAGACGCTGATACAAAAGGAAAATGCTATGCATTGGGTTCTTTAGGTGGATCAAAATATGGATATAGATACGAGCAATCTATCAGCTCAGGGGTATATGACTCAATAGCAAGACAGCCTTCACAATCAGAGCATTTGATTACAGTTGAAGAAAAAGTAATAACATATGTTTTAGCTTCAACAAATGATCCATCCGCCGAAATGATTGGAATCGGTTCCGCTTCATTATGCGACGCAATTGCTAGACAGCCTGAGATTTATGAACAATTATTCGAATACTCAAACTATATTAACAATTCGATAAACTCAATTGATGAAGTTGAAAAAGTATACTCGATTGGTTACGCTTCAATTAGCTTCTATGATAGCCTAGCAAGACAGCCAGAAAACTCTGCAACAACATGGAGTGAATTCAAAACCTTCATCGATGGTTTAAAATAATATTAACTATAAAGATGATAAGACCCGGAAACGGGTTTTTATTATATTCTTAGTTTAATAATAAACTAGAATAATTGACTAAATGAAATGATATATTTAAGATATTTTATATATGAAATCTATAGGATTTAAAGATAAAACTTATTATTACTCAAACAAAGTTGTCTTAGG
This sequence comes from Bacilli bacterium, assembly GCA_045600585.1. Taxonomy (GTDB): domain Bacteria; phylum Bacillota_I; class Bacilli_A; order RFN20; family CAG-826; genus JAZRYE01. The sequence goes on from JAZRYE010000044.1 coordinate 5,353, forward strand.
GTTAAGCGTAACTTTAGATAGAAATATCGATCGAGACAAATTTTCAAACGCATTCTTTAAGATGCTTGAGAAACATCCATATTTAAAAGTTCGACCAGTGTTGTCAAAAGGCATAATATATTATGAAGAGAACAATAATCCAGTTCCAGTTGTTCCAAATGAAAAACTAAATGGGATTAGAATCGGTACAGATCAAACTAATGGATTCCCTTTTGTGTTTTCTATAACAGGCAAAAAGTTTACCATGCTCTTATCACATGCAGTCGCTGATTATTACGGAATTACTCTTTTTCTTGATTCTTTATTATGTTTTTTAGCAATCGAATATGGTTTAGAAATAGGTAAAGAACAACTTGAACAATTAAAATTTGAATATCAAGAATGTGATGATACATTAAATCCATATAAAATATATGGAAAAGAAGGGGCAAAACCATATGTTTTACCTTTTAATTATAAAGATGCGCTTCTACCAACCGCGAGTATTAATGAAAGAAGCTATTCTGTCGAATTTTCATTTAATGCAGAAGAATATATTAAATATATTAAAGAAAACGAAGCATCATTTGTCCCAATGTTGGTCGATATCATATCAACAGCATTAGAAAAGAAAGATGGAGATGGAACAAAGCTCCCAGTTGCAAGTGTTGTCGGTAATGTTAGGCATTTATTTAATTCAAGATGCGTTACTAACTTTATTGAAAATGCAATCTTACCATCGAATGGATATAAGTGTGGGAAAACCGCAAAAGAAAGAGCGGAAAATTATAAGACGATTTTAAAAGAACAATTAGATGTTGAAAATGTCCAATATTTAATTAATAAAAAAATCGATTTAATAAAAACAATTGAAACCGGAAACACTCCTGAACAAAATGAAAGTAGAATGATTCCATCGTATGCTTTGTCTTATGTTGGAAAAGATAAATATACCAATTCATTAAATGGATTTGTTGAAGGATATGAAATATTTCCTGCCATTCCAACTTCACCATCATTATTCGTTGTCGTTTTCGCTAAGGCGGATAGCATTTTAGTGCGACTTCTTTTATCCGGTGATGTGAAATCTTATGCAAGATGCATAATTGACGAATTGAATCAAAGGGGAATCTCAACAACTAAAATAAATAGTTCATCATTCCCAACAACTTCATTTGATATTAAGGAATTTAAGCGAGTATAGTATGAAAAATAGAAGAAACATATTAACAAATTCTTTATTAAAATCCTCAGCCCTAGTTAAAATTACTGGTGCTGTTATTGGAGTTTTAAGCTCTATTATTGACGGTATAATTATCAATAGATTTTTAGGTAACGCTGCCATGAGCGCTTATGGATTAGCGACACCAACAATGTTTTTGTATGTAGCTTTTGGTGGAATGCTTGCCACAGGAATTCAAAGTGTTGTCGGAAATGCAATTGGCAAAGGTGATAAAGAAGTAATAAATAGAACTTATACAAGCACAATTATCTTTAGCATTATCTTATCAACTATAATTGGTTTACTATTTTTTATATTTTCAAAACAGATAGCGGCATTTTTAGGAGCAAAAGGAGAAGCCAGTTCACTATTAGAAGAAACTTCTAATTATATTAAAGGATATGCTATTTGTGCTCCACTAGCTATTTTGCAATATGTATTGATTGTCTATGTCACACTTGATGGCAAAGGTGGATTAGTAACAATAGGAGCAATCTTTTTATTCGTCATTGATATTCTCGGCGATATTTTAAATGTATTTGTTTTTAAGCAAGGTCTATTTGGTATGGCTCTTGCTTCATCAATAAGTATTATTGTTTGTGTATTGGTTTTATGCATCTATTTCTTTAAAAAAGATAAGTTGTTCAAATTCCAAGGATTAAAAGTTAATTTCAAAACAATCGGCAAATCATCGATTGGTGGTTTAAGCTTTTTATTTAAGCAACTAGGCAATATATTTAGATCAATGCTATTAAACCAAATAATTGTTGGCATTATATCTGTCAGTGCGTTGTCAACATTATCAGTAGTTTCAACAATGCGTACTTTAACTTTTTCAACAATCGGCGGCATTGGAGAGTCTGCGTTTATGATTGCCAGCATTTTTTATACTGAGAAAGATAAAAAAGGACTATCAAATTTACTCTATGCATCAAGAAAACAAACATTCATATTAGGCTCAAGTCTAACTGTTTTATTTATTGCATTATCTGGCCCAATTGCATGCCTATTTATTAGCGATCTTCCATTTACAACTTCTTGGACAAGTTTAGCAGCTATTGCATTAATGCTTTTCTTCTTGAGTATTATTCCATATTCTCTTCAATACATTCTGAGAAATTATTTATTAGCCATCAAGAAAAATGGACAGGTTTACATTTTTACAATTCTAAATGAATTGATATTCCCAGTGCTATTTGCTTTAGTTCTTGGATCATTATTTGGTTTTTATGGTTTTATGGCTTCATTTGTAGTTTCAGAAATCTTTACTGTGATTGTTATGGCTGTCATTTCCTTATGTTTAAAGAAGAGAAATGTTTCATTTAGAGATGCTATTTTAAATATTCCAGAAGACTTTGAAAAAGAAAAAGAAATTCATATTGAGTTTAATAGCATTGAAGAGGTAATGGATTTTTCAAGAAAAACGTATGACTTTATATTAGAAAACACACAAGATGATAGAAAAGCGGTATTCATTTCAATTGCAATTGAAGAGCTAGGCAAAAACATCATCGAACATGGCATCAAAAAACAAGGTAATATGGGTTATATGAGAGTTATCATTCAAAAAGATAATATTGTAATCCGCTTAAGAGATAATTGCGGAAGTTTCAATCCAAAAGAATGGATAAAGAATACCGAAAATGATTATTGCAATGCTGATCACATAGGTTTAAAACTAACAATTGGATTATGTGATAATGTCGAATATATAAATACTTTGAAATTAAATAACATCACAATGACAATGAAAAGAGGTGAATTATGCAAAGAGTAGGACATTCAGATAAAGTTATCCTTTATAGAGGCACTAGAAATCTAAGATATTTCTGCTATCTAGTTGAAAAATTAGATTTAGAGATTTTAAAAGAAGCTACATATAAAGCATTAGACCACTACGACTTCTTTAAAAGAAAAGCAATTAAAATTGATGGTGTGTTTTTCTATGAGGAAGATAACGAACCAATTTGCTTTTTACCTTATGATGATAAACAGTTATATCTAGGTACAGAAGAAACTAACAATCATTTATTTGTTATTAAATACACAGAAAATATGTTTGTACTTTCTATGTTCCATTCAATTTCCGACTTCTTCGGTTCATGGCAGTTCTTTAGAACAATTATTTATAATTACTCGAAAATGAAAGGGTATGATGTCCCAGCTTTTGATAATTCATGTGAACATTTAGAAAATATGGATGACGAGGAGAAAAATGATCCATATAAAAAATTTGCAAATAAAAACGCTAATAAAACCTATGAATATAAGGATGGAGATAACATCTATGTTATCCCTAAGGAACTTTGCAACCCAAACAATTTTAGAAGAACTGATGTTGTAGCGGAAATAAAAAGAATGATTGAAGTTAAAAACGAATTCAAGACATCCTTCGCTCCTGCTATTACATATTTGTTAACCGAATCGGTACAAAAGTGTTTTGGTATTAAAGACCAAGTCATTGTTTCCAAATTCCCATTAGATATGAGAAAACCAGTTGGAACTTTGACTCCAGTAAACTTTTCAGATGCGATGTTTTTATCTTTAACAGAAGAAGATAGAAATAATAGTCCTATTGAAGCATGTAATAAAATTAAAAAAGATATTCTTGCTCAAACTACAAAAGAAAACTGTGAATTATTAATGTATGCAGGTATAGAAAACGCTAATAAATTAGAAGGTTCATTAAAAGAAAAAACATTAGATTTACATTTCCCAAAGAGCTCCTTCACTATTACTTATCCGGGTAATTTATCATTACCAAAAGAATATGAAAATATCGTTAAGGATGTTCAATTAGATTCATTGAGTTTTTCAGACTCATTAAGAGTTGTTGTTTATACATACGAAGACAAAATAACATTCACTATTCTTCAAGATTTAATTGACGATAGATATGTTATTGCTTTAGCAAACTTATTAAAAGAATATGGATTTAATCCAACAGTAGAAGAAAAGGGTACAATTAAAGGTGACTTATTCGATGACAAAAGAATTAAATAACGTGATAGAAAATAAATCAGGCAAAATATTATACTTCGTGGAACAAAAGAGAAATCTTCATTGCACAGCTATTTTTACAATGAATGATAAAGTTGATCCTAATGTTTTGAACGAATCCTTAAAATCTGTTTTAACAGTTTATAAATTTGTTAATAAAGGCTTATTGCTAAAAGATAACATATTATATTTTGTTAATAACGATAAACCTGTTTCTGTTATCAATGATAAAGATGGCGTTCTTTTTGGAAGTGAAAGAATCAACGGACATCAATTTTATGTATCCTATTACAAAAACCAAATTCGTATTTCAATTTCACATGCAATTACTGATGGAGGCGGATTATTCGATTTCTCTAAAGCATTAATTCTCGATTATTTAGAAAAATTAACTGGAAAGCATATAGAGGCTCCATTTGTAAGAAGAGTTGAAGAAGGAACATATCAAGATGATGATGCTGATTTTTATAATTTAGATTATTCAAAAGTTCAACCTTCTGAGGCAAGCGGCTATGAAAAAGAGTGTTTTACTTTGTCAGAAACGAAAGAACAAGGTAAATTCACATTAGCTAATTTATATATCAATGAATCCAAATTTATGGAACTTGTCAAAAAATATGAAACAAGTGTTCCAGCTTTTCTTTTCTATTTATTTGCTAAAGCTGCATATAAATTAAACAAAGAATTCGAAAATGAGAATGTATTATCAAGAATCACCGCAGATGTTAGAAAAGTATTAGGTATTTCACATACTCAACTCAACTGTTCTTTAGCGGCACATCTATCCCTAAAATATGATGATTTAAAAGAAGAAAACTTATCTAATACATTAAAAGCATTAAAAACAAATATTAGAAATCAATTACAACCAGATGTAGTTAAATACGAGGCAAGTGTTTTAGCAAAAACCGGAATGTATAAGCCTGGACTTCATCCAACAATATCAATTAGCTATATGGGAAGGGTTGATTTTGGCGAAATGAGTCCATATATCAACGATTTTTCTATAATCGAAGGAGAATATCATAAAATCAATTTCTTCTCCTTAAACGGCCAATTTAAAATAGCATTCCATATTGGAAAAGGAAGTAAAAAATACGCTGACGAGATCAGCAAGTTATTAAAAGAATATAATGTTGATTCTTCAGTAAGTGAGCAAATAATTCTTCCAGAAGAAAAGCAATAAACAAAATAAAACGACAACCGAATTGCCGATTGTCGTTTTTAATTAAACTAATAATTATTTCTTGCCGAATTTTTCAGCTGCCATTTTCTTAATAGAAACAGAGTCAACTTTACCACTTGATAACATTGGGAATTTATCAAAGATGTAATAGAATTCTGGTAATTTTTGTTTTGTTAATTGTCCTTGTAAATAGTTTCTCATTGCAGCTTCGTCAAATGTATATCCTTCTTTCATAACGATACAAGCACATACAACTTCGCCAAAGAATTCATGTGGAACACCAACAATTTTAACATCGTGAACACCTTCAAATTTTGAAATTGGTTCAGCAACTTCACTAGGAGTGATATTTTCACCACCTCTAATAATTAAGTCTTTTAATCTACCAGTAATGTGTAATAAACCATCTTCGTCGATATTTCCAATATCGCCTGTATGTAAATAGCCTTGACCATCAATTGCTTGGCTATCTAAGTTAACTTTATAGTAGCAAGCCATTAAGTTATAACCAGCAACAATGATTTCACCATCTTCACCAGGCTTGCATTCATTGTGAGTTGCAATATCCATGATTTTTACTTCGATGTTATCAATTGGCTTACCGCAAGAAGTAGCAAGAGAAGCAATTGGATCATCATAAGAAGTCATAGAAATTGGAGCCATTTCGCTTAATCCATAAGCATTGAAGAATTTTGTTGTTGGGAATGCTTCTTGGATGCGGAGCAATTGAGCTTCAGTTGTAGCAGCACCTGCTAAAACGCAAGTCTTAAGGGATTTAACTTTTTCTGATGTGAAATCAGCATTATTAACAATTGCAATAACCATTGTTGGAACACTACGGAATGCAGTACATCTATATTTTTCAATATTCATTAATAATGTCTTTGTTTTGATATCTTGTGGGAAGAAAATTTCACAGTCGCAAATAGCACATTCGAATAAGCCAACGCAAAGACCTAAAATATGGAACAATGGAGTAATGAAACATAATCTATCACCATTACCAATTCTCTCGGTCTTTTTCATGAATTCAGAAGCGTTGAGAATGTTATATGAAGATAATAAGACACCTTTTGGCATGCCAGTAGAACCGGAAGTATAAATCATGACTGTAGGTGCATCATTTTCAACTTTGTCTTCGAATAAGCCTTCAATAAAATTAAAATCGTTGATTCTATATTTGAAATTAATTGTTGAACGAATATCATATGAATTAATGATTGTAGCGTCTTCAACTAATTTTTTAGCAAACTCAGCTTCTTTACCTAGTAATGACGGAATATCACCATAAACGAAGTGAGTGATATCACCAGCATCAAAAGCTTTGATGAATTCACCTTCTGTGTATCCAAAGTTAAGTAAGCAAGCAATACCACCTAATTTTTGAACAGCAAAGAAAGCTAAAACCCAGTTAATTGAGTTGGTTGAGCAAATACCAACGTGTGTACCTTTTCTAACACCTTGTTTATATAAATCAAACGCGATGATTTGAACAGTTTTATAAACTTCTTCCCAAGTATATTGGTCATGATCATTCATTAAGAAAACTTTATGAGGCAATGAACGATATTTTTCTTCAAGTACATCTTTGATCGATTTATCAATAAAAGAGCTTTCTTCTTTTTTGGCTTTTTCAATAGAAACAAATTGTTGGAATCCTGTCATTTCTAAGATGTCGTAAACTTCATCAGAAACACCGATAACTTTTAATGTTTTTTGACCAGCCATTTTCTTTGCCATTAATAAGCATCTTAAACCAGCTGATGAAATATATGTTACATAAGTAAAATCAAAAATAGTTTCATCCACACTAGCTAAATCAAGTTTCTTTAATTCATCTGCTAGTTCAATGCTAGTATTTGAATCAATTCTTCCTGAAACGCAAATTGTTATATTTTGTTCATTTTTGCTAATAGAAATTTCCATATATTAAAAACCTCAGCATTTAGTTTATTAAAATAAATTACTTTTTTCAATAAATACAACAAAAGTTATTAATCGCCAAACACATCCTTAACAGCGTTCAAATAGCCATAGCCATTTAAATCATCAGGTTCTAGATAAGAATCTTCTGTCCATTCATTCCAGCTATTAATTGTAATTAATTTAGGATTATTTGGATGTTCATCAATGTATTTCTTAGCAAGTATTAATCCTTGTTTAAATTTATCAGGAGTGCTATCGATAATAAGCCCTCTTTGATAGACATTAAATCTTGCATTATTATCCCAGCCAATAGAAACATTAGGAATATATTGGAAACCATATTTGTCTTCTAATATGTCTTGCATATTTACCATATCTTCAATAACATCATTATATTTATAGATATCATAGATATCTTCATCAGGTTTTCTAGAGGCAATATGTATTAATTGATATAAAGTTCCACTATCAACGCCCCAAGCTTTAAAAGTATTCTTTAAATCAGAAACTACGGTATAGAATTCGTGCTCTGGAATTTCAAGAATTTGGTCCCAATATATTGGCATTAAAACTATTTGAAGATATAAGTCAGGGAAACCTGCTTTCTTGACTTCATTTCTAAAATATTGAATAGCTTTTATTGATTCTTCGGAATTATAACCAAAACCCTTAATAAAGTTTAGAGGGTCATAAAGCATAAATACAGGTTTGCCATCAATTTTATAGTAATTATCAATCTTAAAATATTTTTCAATCCAGTAAGCAACTAGCTTCTTAAATTGCTCAAAATTCTGAGTTCCTTCCCAAATAACAGTATATTTATCAGAAGTTCTTTTATCCCATAATGTAGAAGCATCGTGATTTGCCCACATTAAATAGAAATTCATTTTCTTGTTGTTTGGCGCTTTTAAAAAGCCATTATCCAAACAATGTTCTAAAAAGGGACGATTATCGAACCAGTACCAGTCATAAATAAATGTATTTACACCATGACTAAGAGCTTCTTCAATTTGATGTTCCATAACAACAGGATCAGCTTCGTTTTCATAACCCCACAATGGCTTTCTTGGCCATTTATGGCCATCAAATAGAGATTTTGCACTTCTTACAGTTTGCCATTCTCCCTCACCATCAGGCCAAAAAATTCTTGTTCTTGGTTCATCACCTGTATAACTAGGCCAAATAAAGGCTGCAACATCGTATTTATTCATAGAAAACCTCGACTTAAAATTATTAATTTTACTTTTCTAACTTAAATATTATAACAATTATAAAAATAAAGGCGATATATCTTTCATACTTCTCTATAGTTATTATAAATTACATAGTCGAAATTATTACCTTTAAAAGGCATGTTGTTGCTTTATAGAGATACGAAAGTAAATAAAAGCTTCGATTATTTCAAAGTTTAACTCTTAAATGTCTTTAGCGAACCTAATACCACATTAGAGAGTGTATTTTCAAAAAAGCATAGTATTTTTTAACGCAAACAATGAATGCTCTTAAATTAATAATTTTTTTCTTATTTTTTAAACCTTTTATGATATTCTTTTAAAAGTTTTTTGCCTCGGTTGTGGCAATAGGAACATTCATCCAACGGTTTATGTTTAATTCGTTTATAGATTCTTATACTAAACACGGCTCCAACAAATACAATAATTGCTATTATTAGAAAAATCTCATATATTTGCATGGATTTCTCCTTTAACCCAATTCATTATTCACTGGAT